>NZ_JAQIVI010000207.1 GCF_028618695.1 Natrinema soli
ACGCCGCCGCGTCAGAGTTGTACGCGTCGCTCGACCGATCGAACGAAGCGCTGCTCGCGGCCGCCGCTCGAGCGGTGACGTGGTACTGCGAGTCGGTCTGTTCGGTTCCGGTCGCCGAGACCGTCTCGCCGGACCAGCGACGAGTGATCCGCGACCGGCTAACGGGCGACGAGCGCTCGACGCGTCGGTACGTCGCCGAGCGCGTCGAAGAATACCGGTACCCGGTTGCCGTCGACGCCGACGAAATCGGTTCGACCGTCACCGAACTCCCCGACGAACCGCTCGTTCGAACGGCGATCCGTCTGCGACACCTCGAGTCGATCGTCGACGGCGTGATGTACACGACCCTCGACGACGCGCTGGCCGAGCTTCGAACGGCGTCCGAATCGGTTTCGTGATCCATCCTCTCAGACGGTCTGGTGTACCGATCTACCGGCGCAATCGCAGGACGGTTCGCGGGTGCTCCGGAACTGACTGACAACAGTCCGTATCAGGCCACCAGACGGCGGTGCTGGACCTTCATACACCGATCCTGGACGACGGTTCGACCGTCGGTCTCCGCGCGGGCCGCCGCCTCGTCGTCGCGGATGCCCTGCTGGGTCCAGATGACGCGCACGTCGTCGCGCTCGAGGGCCGCGTCGACGATCTCGCTCACCTCGTCGCTCGGGCGGAAAATACAGACGACCTCGATCTCCTCCTCGACGTCCGCGAGGGAGTCGTACACCTCGCGGCCGAATATTTCGTCCGCGAAGGGGTTGACCGGGATCACGTCGTAGCCGTGCTCGAGCAGGTACTTCGGCACGTCGTGGGCCGCCTTCCCGGGCGTGCTCGAGCAGCCGACGACGGCGATCGCGTCGTATCCGAGAATCGCCTCGAGTTCGTCCGCGGATTCGACTGGCATACCGCAGCGTACGGGATCGAGGAGTAAACGTGTCGGGGTTACGGTGACATCGGGCGGAACGTTGCCGATAGAAAACGTCGCTATGGCTACTCTACGTCGAAAACCCGGCCGTCCGAATCGTGGGCTCTTCGCCGTCGGCCGCTTCCTCGAGTTCGATGACGGCGTCGAACAGCTGTTTGAGCGTGTTCATTGTCTGGTCGTCGTGAGCCGTCGAGTCGATGACGTAAACGCCCAGCGCGTCGGCACTCTGGATTCGACCCGTGAAGACGTGGAGGAATCGAAAGACGGTCTGCAGATCGGAGTACATCAGCAGCGTCGAGACGGAGTGCAAGAGGACGCGGTTCTCGGTGACCCCTCGCGTCTCGTAGAACTCCTGAAGGAACTCGGAGAGTTTGATCCCGATACCGGTCATATCAACTGGCGAGGAGGCGTATTTGATCCGCGGATCGTCGTCGATGGTTCCGATGCCACGCTGTTTCGTCACGCAGTCGACGACGCCGATGTCCGGCTCGACACCCTCGTCGACGCGGTCGTCGAAGCTCTCGATGACTTTGTCAGCGCTATCCTTCGTGGTGACGATGATCGAGCCGTCACCGCGGTTCGCGCCGTTCGCGAGGATATCGAAGGCGATCCGTCGTTTCCCCGTCAGTGGCGGGCCCGCAACGAGTACGTTCGTCCCCGGATCGAGTTCGGCGTCCGGAAGGACATCTGCGAGGTCATACATACGGGATACTCACATCCATCGCCGTGGTAACGAGCTGGTACCACAGCTCACTCCGATGGCCGGCGTGTTGTATGAGAATACGCGAAGTCGCTTATAGTACTTTTGATTACAATACACGGATTACTCGTTCACTTGTCCCACATGTCCGGGCTATCGTCCACTTCCAATCGCGCTATACCGGTGCAATCGCGCACTACAATGGCAGTGACATCGAGAGGGCGGCACGACCGACGATAAACGCCACTGCGGCGAGAAACATCCCGTACTTGAGGTGTGACTGGCCGGCGGTCGGATCCGTGAAGCTCTCGTAGGCGGCGACGAGCATGATCGCGTCCGCGGGGACGACGACGAGTAGATATGCGACCCCGAACTCCTCGCGGAGGTAGGGTATCGGACTGGCGACGACTGCCGCCACGAGCAAGAGGGCCGCGACGGCGAGCGCTCGGCGTTCTCCGATCGTGATCGGGAGCGTGTGCAGTCCCTCCTCGCGGTCGCCCTCGACGTCCTCGACGTCCTTGATGATCTCCCGGGTCAGCGTCGCGATCGCCGCGAGCACGAAGAGCACGACCGCTGGACCGA
Organism: Natrinema soli; assembly: GCF_028618695.1. Next base: position 2,205 of record NZ_JAQIVI010000207.1, read on the forward strand.
TCTCGCCCCCCTCGATCGCCGCGGCACCGAAGAGGAACGTGCTGCCGACGAGGTAGGCGACGAGCGCGTTGCCCAGTCCCGGAAGGCCCTTAAAGAACTCGGTGTACGCGATCAACGCCAGGAGATTGACGACCGCGATACCGATCGCCAGCCGGGGCAGTGTCAGCGCGAGGACGACCGCGCCGGCGAAGAGGACGACGCTAAACGCCAGCGCGCCGCGCGGACTCACCGCACCGCGGGGGATCGCCCGTTCGGGTCGGTTGATCCGGTCGATCTCCCGATCGAAGTAGTCGTTGATCGCGTTCCCCGCACCGACCGCCAACGCGGTGGCACCCACTGCTGCAGCGACTGCGATCGGCTCCTCGGTCACGCCGCCGGCGACGAACGAGCCGATGAACGTCAGCACGCCCGCCGCAATCACGTTCACCGGCCGCGTCAACTCGAGCAACCCGCGACCAGTCTCCCCGGCTGTCATACGCTGGAGTGGTCATGCGGACCGGTTAAACGGTGCGGTCCGCCGCCGAGAGGCCTTGCGTCCGCTCTCGGGTCGGTTGCTTCAGGATCGGCTTGACCGTTGGCGGCTTCGCTGTCGGTCAGCTCGATCGGCGGGTGCCGTGTCATTTCGGTGGGGACTCGAGTTGATCGCCCCTCGAGCGGACAGGGGCGACACTGGATTGGGATCGCTCGCAATTAGAACGAGACGGGAGCCGAATGTGAGCCAAACCGGCTTTCGTTCCGTCTCAGTCCGCCGTTTCAGCGCCACTTCTCGAGATCGCAGAGCACCTCGTCCTCGATATCGAGCCACTTGCTCACCCGCTCGTCGCCGCTCGCGTCCGCGGGGACGGCGGTCCAGACGCGCTCGTCGTCGGAGAGTAACTCGAGCGGGGTCGCACCGGACTGCACCTCGTCGGGGACGGGGGCCTCGGGTTTCGTCATGGTATGCGTAAATATTGTGACTACATACCAAAGACCCCCGACGACGATTGTCAGTGGGTGAAAATTCTCGAGCCATGGGCGTGTCTCTCACTGTCGAAAGCGGTGAAAATCGAGTGACTTATACGGGTACATCGGGAACGAAGCGATGCGGGCGCTTAGCTCAGTCTGGACAGAGTACTTGGCTTCGGACCAAGCTGTCACGGGTTCAAATCCTGTAGCGCCCACTCGCAGACGACTCGATTCTCGACTAATACTGATTCCACCGGAGAGACATCAAAACCTCCGTTCTCGCCGTTTTCCCCGGTCGGTAGAAGGGGGTCGAAATATGATCCCAACACGGAACGGGTTGCGGCCCCGCCACGTCGTGCGATTCTCATCGCAAACGCGGAGTGGTCAGCATGACGGTCGCGCCCTGGCCGTCAGTCGACAACTCGACCTGTCGTAATTGCGGAGCCCACATCACCGACCGGTTCCGCCGCGTCTTCGGTGACGACGACGACCGCGCCCACCGCTGTGGCGATTGCGATACCTACGCGCGACTGAGCCGCGGCTCCGCTGCTGGCGTCGATGTTTCGATCCCGGACCCGGAGACATCGCCCGGTCGTCACGGAGGTGAGGCCGATGTGTAGCGGGTTCGTTCCGGCGAACCGGTTGTACGATATCGAGAGTCGGACGCCCATAGCCCACCCGGCCTACCAAGCGACTGACGAGGACGTTCGGCGAGCGCTCGAGAACCGAGAGGTTCGCGCCGACGGCGGGCACTCCTCGAGCGGTACCGAACTGCCTACTCAAAATATAGACGAGATTTGGCCGGATCAGATCGACAACGACCACTCGTGGTCGCACTTCGGACAGATGAAGTCTGCTACTGCCTCTCCGTCTGAGACATACTTTTCGAGCTGCTCACCCAGCCCTTCATCACAATTCGGACATCGAGACAACATTCGACAATCTGGTTCTACCGATTTACAACAAATCAATCTGATCCCCCGTTGTGTTGGTGGATTAATCGACGATCACCACTCACTACTGCCGGGAGGTGACCGATGAGCCGAACCGGTCTCGGGCAGTTCGGCGTCATGCCGCCGACGGTTGTCCGCGAACCCACGCGAGACAGCGAGGACATCCATACCTGTCCGGAGTGCGGCCATCCCGTCGTCAAGTCGAAGGGATCCCAGCGGATCGAGAAACCGGACCTCGTACACGTCGCTTTGGCTGCCGCGTTCGATGTACTCGTTACGTTCGGGTGGCGGTGTGAGCGCCATCCTTACGAGATCGTGATGCCGATGCGAGTCGGCGGTGAGGACGCGAGCGCATTCGTCGACGGCTGGACCGGCGTCGAGATCCGCTTCTCTGACGAGCATGTTCGCCATGTCGCGACCCCCGAGCGGGAGGTGACCGAGCATGTCGAGTGAGCAAGCGACGCTCGTGGACTTTGGGCCAGATCTCTCCCAGCTCACCGAGGCCGAACGCGAGGCCTACGTCGCCTGCCGAGAGAACGGCGTCGGTGTTCGCGAGTTCGCCCGGCGGACCGATCGACAGCCGGGGACGATCGGGAACCTACTCGCTCGAGCCGAGGACAGGTTTGAAGAAGGGGGTCGGACGGTATGACCGACGGTGCTCATTCCTCGAGCAGTACTGGTTCCTCGACCGTTCGGAACCCCTCGTATCCGCAGGAGCACTTTTCCCTTCCTATTGGGCGAATTTTCCCTGACGAGAGCACTTTTGCAGCATATGCTGATCCGCAGCGCTCACAGGCACCGACGACGCGCTTGGATTGTGCCATATTATTCACCCACTTCATCAAAACAAGACCGATATCCCTTAATCTAGTTGGGGATTTCCGCCCATCTAACGACAAATCTGTTCATCAAAGCCGCTCACTTCATGCGGATACTGATCGCGAGGACGGTGAGAGCCGATGACCCGCATCGTTGAATCTGACGAGTGCGAGCGATGCGGTGACCGCGTTGACGCGCTTCGTCGGCTGTGCCCGGACTGTACGCGCATCGTTCGTGACGCGCGGGAGGGACCGCTGTGAGCGTCGATGTCACCGACGACCCGGTGCAATTCGACGATGTCACCGGGTCCGAGTCCGATACCTTCCCGAAACCCCGCGCCCACGGTGCAGCGGTGATGAACCATCTCGCCGATGTTCGGAACCCCGACGCCGGTCGGAGCGACGAACGGGGAACGCTGTACGATCGGTCGCTGTCCTACTGGCGCGAGCACGTCGGCGATCGCGACCTCGAGCCGCACGTCGCCGTCGACGACTTCGAGGCCGACTGGCTGCCGTCAGGAGACTATGCGCTCGTACTCACGTCGTCGCGGTGGAAGGCCGGCACCGGCCGCGGTGACGACTATCGGTCGTACTACGAGCAACACCTGAAGCTCCGCGAATGGGGGCCTGAAACTGACGACGGCGAGCGCGAACTTCGGAAGCCCGCGTTGGCGTTGCACGTCGAGATCATGCCGCAGTTCCGCGACATGGTCTACAAGAGCGGTGACTCTCTCGAGTGTCCCTACGGAGAGGGAACGCGGTTGCTCGCCTGGACGACGTGGGCTGAGGACCCCTTCGAGATCGAACGACGGATGTACGATGCGCTTCGAGCTGTCTACGGTGCCGGTGCGGTGGACCTCGACGATCGCGTTGATGACGCCCGCCGAATTTCGAAAGCGGAGGCACACATTCGGTTCCACATCGATAAGAAGAACCCTGCCGTCGAGACCCTTGAACAGTCTAAGCAGCTCATCGGCTGGGGTGGCGAGTCCGAGATCGACGCGCACCAGCGCCGCCAGAAAGAGGGGTGGCTCGAGGCGCTCGTCGAGAGCGATCGCTGGCATCTACTCGGGTTCGACCCCCAGCGGTACAGTACGGAGGTGAAGATCTATCAGGCGAATCAGTGGCACAAGAAGCCGAAAACTGACCCGTTCCACCATCCGAAGCTCGAGGCCTCCTACGCAGGCGTCGACCGCGGCGAACTACCGCACGTCTCCGAATGGGACGATGTCCTAGAGCACCTCCGAGCGGTTGTCGCGACGCACGCACGATGGGCCGGGATCGATCGCTCGGACCTCGCCGCCGACGACTTCTTTGATGGGCCGGAATCCGCGCCGTGGGACTTCGAGCGGCCGACAGGCCGCCGTAGCATGCTCCGGGAGAGGTACGAGGACCTCGCGACGGACATCTATCGGGAAGCGCTGAAAGAGTCCACCACGGCCGTCTACGACATCCTGCGAGTGATCGCCGAGCACGACGGCGCGAACTACGACACGCTCGTCGAGCGGACAGGGCTCGCGAGATCGACGGTGCGGTACCACGTTCGCCGCCTCGCCGAAACCGGGGTTGTCTCCCGCGAGGGGAACCCGGTGATGGTGTTCTTCGTCTCTCAGGTCGTCCTCGAACGAGCCCGCGAGATCCTTCGCGAAGTCCGTCCGGAGGATATGCCCGAGGATTTGGACGGACGGGCCGACGAGCGGCGTGAGCGGCGCGAGAAACAGCAGGCGAGTGACGACGACCAGACGGACGCGAATGACGCCGAAAGCGACGAGAGCACCGGCGACGCGACCGAGATCGGGTTCCAGTACCTCGAGCGATTGAGCGCATCGATTCACGACCTCGCGTACCTCCGTGAGCAAGAGCGGATCGACGATCGCGACGTTCGGGTTCGCGTTGACGAACTGCCGCCACCGCTCCAGTAGGTCGTCGTCGGTCCGGTTCGATTCGGCGGATAGCTGCAGCACGCGCCGTTGTTCCTTTGTTTCACTACGTCTCACCAGTGGTTCTTACATTCGTGCTCGACACATTCGTTTTCTGGAGATAATATTACTTTCACAAAGGTGTTAACGGGAACAGTCGACCTATTTTGGGCCAGTTTCGCCGACTCGAGCGCAAAGTTGAACCGCTGAAACAGCGGCGGACGCACGAAAATTTGGTCATTTCAGCGGTTGGCTCGGGTATCGGGGTTGCCGGGTACCCCTACGGTAGGTGCCCCTAAGGGGGCAGGGCAATTGCGCGGCGCGCAGAGCGCGCGCCGCGCTCGCGAAAAGTCAAGTTGGCCGATTCAGGACAGTACAACGGTGCTGCTCCACCAGGAGGAGAGGATGAGAACCTGATATCGAGTATTGTCAAGTCCGCTTACGAGGGAAGAGATTAGGCTATGACCGAGCGGTAAGTACAGGTGAAGGATATAGCACACCGGTCGGCATATACCCAGAAGCAATCACGAACGGCGTGCTGAATGCAAAGAAGGATTCCTCACAATCCTACCACGCTACTTTTTGGGATCAACCCGTTAGCAGCAATATGGTCCATAATCTCGACGATGTCGATCGGGGTATTATCCATATTCTCCAAGGGAACGCACGGGAGGCGACTGCCGCAGAGATGGGCGACATGGTCGGTACCTCTGCCAGCACAGTGCGAAACCGTATTGACTACCTTGAGGAAGGCGTGATTCGTGGCTACCATCCGGAACTCGATTACGAGGAAGCCGGGTTCGAACTCCACTTGTTCATGGTGTGTCGAGCGCCGACTGCAAGACGAACCGAGTTGGCGAAGGAGGCATTAGAACTCTCCGGCGTGATTAACGTCCGCGAAATGACAACCGGCGCTCACAACCTCCACATCGAGTCGGTAGCCGTCGATTCCGACACGGCTGATGAGACCCGTGCGGGACTCGAGGATCTTGATGATCTCGAAATCGTATCCACACAGATCATCAACGATTTTCATACTCAACCGTTCAACCACTTTGGAGCGGATATGATCGAAGATTGATTATGCCCCAAATATCTCTTTAGATACTGTGGTATAAACAAAATTATCAGATCATGTCGAGAGAATACACAGGATTAACCCTGCCCAGATAGAACGAGAGATGTGGAGACAACACTGGTTGGAACCGAAATCGTCGAGCGAGTCGCTGACCGTGAAGGCATTGACCCGGTAGACCTCAATGATCGACTGTATGATGTAATCGATGCGGATGCACTCGAAACCCTCACAAATACTAGCGATCGGCAGTCACAGGCTAATCTCTGTGTTGAGTTTGCGTATCACGGGTACGCAGTCACCGTCGTCGAGAGCGGGAAGATTATCATCGATGAGCAGCCAACGGAAACGAAAACGGACGAGTCGTCGCAGAAAAAGTCAGTAGACGATTGATCCAGAATACTGGTGGACTGCTACATCCACTCTGTTCTCGACTATACGCTGTTTAATCCCGAGTATATTGAGGTGCGATTTCCACAGTACCCTTCCGTGTATGGGCCGTTATAGCATACGTGATTGGGCATTCCCCAGAAGTAGATCTAGGTGGGTACAGTGACTTGGACGATCAATCGCTCGATGTAGTTTTCGACCTCCTCGCCGATCAGCGCCGTCGGTACGTTCTTGCGTGCCTGATAGATCACACGGAGGCAATCGGACTGGCTGATTTGGCTGCGGATGTTGCTGGCCGCGAGAATAAGGAGGCGGTTACAAAGCCTCCGAAAGAAAAGGTTCGAACTATCCATACGTCGCTCTACCATATACATATTCCAAAACTGGTGGAGGCAGGGGTCGTCGAATACGATCAGGATCGAGATCTGGTACGGGTATCGGAAACGGGTGAACAGATCGAACATCTTCTCACCGTCGCCGCCGATGGCGGAGAAGAGCGATAGTCATCTGCTCTGTCTGTACTGATCACTTCTGTAGGGCGGTGTCTCAGTATTGAATAGTTGAAATGTATTCAACACGCTTCGATAAATACGTTTTCTATCTTATATGTATTCTGGCGTGCAGTTCGCACACGTAGTTATCGCGGCGTTCAGTTAACCTCCGAGTGAATAGAAGGTGGTGAACCACTGTTCCGATTCAACTGTCCCTGGGGTCGCATGTCGATAAATCCCGTTCCCCGAATATGCACACGAGACGCAAACCCTCGTGTGCATATCTTGAGTTGCTCAGTCGTTTGAGATCGCGTTCTTCTCTGGAGAACCAACACGTTCCGCTGATTTCGGGCCGAAATGGGCCGTCCAGTGAGCCGAAAAAACTAGGATTTCGGGCGTCGTGTGTACGAGTATGCGAATCAGAACCGACGGCGACTATGCGTACCGACGAGACGCGATCGAACGCGCAGCCGACTTCTACGACTGTAACAAGACGAAGGCGGTGGTGAGTGCCTGCGACGACGTGCCGAAGTTCGTCCAGGCGTCTCGCCAAGTCCTCGAGCGCGACGATCTCACGCTTGAGCAGCGCCGAGAGATCGCCGAGACGCTCTCGACTCGAGCAGTAACGTTCGAAGTCGATACCGACATCGCTGTCACTACTGATTGAATTTTTGTCTCGAGAAGCGCCGGCCAGAGGCCAGCGCCGGAGCCCCCATCCTCCACAGATGATGTGTTAGATAGGAGGGTTTGAGATCGAGTTTGACAATTTGGCTAGTGACTTTCAAGTCGGAACGATCTCAGGTGCGGCGAGGTTCCGTATGTCTCGGAGTCGGACAGATTCAGTCGGACAACGACCGAATCCTTTCCCTCGCCATCCATTCCTTTGCATCATATAGACATAGTCTTGTCGGCTGCATGATACCTGTCGAAACAATCAATAGTAGTTACCGAAAATAATTGATTGCCTCCGATCATCTCCCCCCCCACCCATTCGGAGGCATCCCTACCCGCCGTTTCATCAAAAAATGGTATTGATCGCGATCTTCGCTTGTTCGGTCCCCCGGTGATCGCCGCCGCCGTGCCACCGAAGCAGCGGGAGATCGCTCGAGCGGACCATCTTATCACAAAGAATCGTGCAGCCCGATCGCCCATGTGGCCGGTAAACGACGAAACAGTACCAGCCGTCGTGCCGCCGGAGCTTTTCGTGGTACTCGCGGTAGACCTTCCAGTTCCCGGGCTGTCCGTCGGAATGCTCGTGCATTGTCGACTTGATCTCGGCGGGCGTCCCGTTCCCGAATCTCGCGTCGTGCCAGCTCGAGCGCTCGAGATCGAAGCGACGCTTTTCAGCCATCCGTTTTTCGACGGCGGTCCCGAAGTGGTTCGCTCGCTTCGACCGATTCACGCGGACCACGCGCGTCGCGCGCCGATATATATACTCCTCCGCTGGCCTCGAGCGGCGCGCCCATCGGTCGCTTCGCTCTCGGGAGGGAGCGAGCGCGGTGGGCTGTGGGCTACTCTAAAGGGGGGACAGTTACGCTTTACAGCTTGACACCCCGACGCAGTCATGCGATCACCTGTTCAACGGTGGAAACCCATTCCGCCTTCTCGCCGCCTTCGTCGATATCGTCCCACCAATTCGAGACGGTAGCGTGACTGTGCGGCACGAATTCAGCGGTTGCACGCGACGACATTCCCTGGCGACGGCAGATTTCCATCGTCCATGCAGCGACTTGTTTCACGTCTTTCTCGGCGATCGCCTCGTCTTTCTCGTCGCCTCCAGGCGCGGACCAGCTCCAATCGGCCTCGTCGTTCGTGTTGAAGCTCCAGTCGGTCGGCGGGATCCCCTCGAGCGGGCGCGGGTCCACGTCGACGAGACTGCCGTTCGAGACTCGATCGGCGACGACCGCGGATTTCTGCGATGTCTTTTTGATGATCGTTCCGACGCGCCAGAGCATCGGATGAATCGAACTCTCGTCGTGGCCTATGTAGATGAGAGCGCCGCCGTACTTGCGGATCTTGAACACGAGCGGCCCCATCAGTTTCCGCACCTTGTGGCCGTCTTCGCCGGCTCCACTGGCGTTCGTCGAGAACTCGTCGCCGATGAATAGCTTCGGCTGCTGCGGGTTCTCGACGGGGTCGCCGTCTTGACTGACCCACTTCTCGAGCAGCGGATAGTTCGGAATCCAGCCGTCTTCGACGGAGCCGTCGTCACGGACCCATCGGTTCGTCCGCTCGAGCGTGCGGATATTCGAGCCGACGAGCAGATTCCCGTCGACCCACCGCTCACGGAGCTGGCCCAACAGCCCAGAGAAATCGGTCTTCCCGTCTCCCATCTCGCCGAGTAGAACGATGACAGGCGCGGGCCCGGCGACCAGTTCCTGCAGGCGCGTGACGGCTTTGATTCCGGCTAAGTCTGCTTCCTGAGACGGGTCGCCGATGTAGTGCTTCAGTGTGAGCGTGTCGCCGTTCTCGAGCGCCTGACGGGCCGTCTCGCTCCCTTCTGCCTGCAGGATCTTCCGATTCTTGCCGACTGCCATGTAGTCCTTCGCGGGCTTCGTCTGCCAGCGGTCCGTGTCGTGATGAATCGCTCTCATCGCTAGCTGTCGGTCCACCTGTTCGTCACGAACGAACCCCGAATGCCGAAGGACTTCTTCGGGGTCGCGCTCAAGGTTGCCGTCCTGATACTCGCGAAAGCCGCCGACTGTGTAGTTGTCTTGCTCGTCGCTCATGGTTCTCCTCCGTCGGTTGCTGCCTGTTCTGTGGCCGATTCCTCCGCTCTGACGGGAGTTCTCGGGCCGTGCCCCTCGGTGTACTCATCGACGTACTGACCCACGTCTCGGATCTCGTCATCGTCCGACGCAGCGGCGTCCTCCTTGGCCGACTCGAACCGATCTTTGACGGCCGTCCGCGGGTTCATCAATCCGCGCTCGTCGGCCTCAGCTTCCTCGTTGATCACGTCGCCCTGGATCTGTAGCCCCATCTTGCTGATCCGACCGCGCAGCTGGTTCAGCTCAAGGAACGCCTCGACGAGATCGCCGTGGATGTCCTCGAGCATGGTCTTCGTCGTGACGAGTTTCGAGTCGGCCATCTGCGACATATAGCAGCCTCTGACGGTCAAATCGTCAATATCTTCGTGATACGTGAACTCGCGGACTTCGAAGGCATCGCCGTCGTTGCACACGTACGGAGACGGTCCCTCGACGGTCTTCTGACTCCACAACTCCGGCTCGACGTAGTATTTCTTCCTCACGTCATCGACGCCGTTGATGTGGTACACCGTCGTCATTCGCCGGTCTCGGAGCTTGCGCGCCCCGGTGACGAAGATCGCTATCAGCGGTGGTCCTAACAGGATCAGCGCCGCGAACCAGCCGAAGACGATCGGTGGGATGCCCGGCACCGACGGGCGAATCCAGAGGATCGCCACGCCGAGCGAGAACAGTACTGCGAACACGAGCAGCTGCGCCTCGGCGACGACGTAGGTGAGTCGGTCCTTCCAGTTCCCGAAGGTACCGCTCGTGTCGCTCATGCCTCGACCACCCCGGATTCCTCGGAACGGACGACGTACCACGCGCCGATTCCCGCGCAGCCGACAGAGATGAGAACGCCGGAGAACAGCCCCGTCTCACCGCCGAAGTGACGGAACGGGTTCGACTCTACCATCCCGGTCGAGACGATCGCGCCGCCTCCCGCGTCGAGTGATTTCTGCGTGGCGATCGCGACGGCCGCGCCCTTCTGCCCCTGCCGCGGCGAGACCATGAACGTGACCGTCTGCGTTCCCTCGTCTAACTCCCGCTCGCCGTAGTTGAAGCTCTTTGCGCCTTCCTCGAAGGCCCCTGACTCGGTGATACTGATTGTGGTCGGCTCGCCGGCCTCGATCTCGAGCGTGAACCGGCCGGGCTCGTAACTCCAGTCGGTTACTCGCGTCTCGTTGTCGATGATCCGAACGGCATCCTCCTCGGCCTGTGCGACCTGCTCGCCGTCGGTCTGGTTGGCCGTCTCGTTGCTCTGCGCGACGGCTGGCCCAACGCCCATGCCCATAGCCAGCGCTACGACCGTAGCAAAAATGAAAACTCGTCGCATGGTCAGTTCCCCAGCCCCGGAATAGCGTCGGTCACGATTCCGATCACAGCGAGGATGACGACGCCGATGATGCCCATTCCGAGCAGTCCGCCACCGCCGTTGAGCCAGTCCCCGCCGCCGAAGATCGGGCCGGGTCCGTCATCGTCTTCTTGCGATTCCTCGTACTTGTCAATCAGTTCCTGATTTCGTTTCTTCATCGCTTCCCATTCTTCTTGGGTGACGTAGTTCGAGTCGGTTTGAGGTTCGTCCTTCGAGAACGTCGATTTATCGACCTCGTTGCCGTCCGAATCAGTGATCTTCTCGACCGTGAAAGGCCGGTCGAGTTGGATCAATTCATACTGCGTGTCACCGGCCTCAGTGGTCATCTCTACCTCGGTGATCTCGGTGATCGCGTTATCGACTTTGCCCGTGATATCGGTCGTCCAGACTACTGGAGAGGCGGAGTCATCCTCGGTGAAGTCCTCATCCGAGAGAGTGACCTGCTCGCCTGCTGCCGTTGTGATCTTGAACAGTGTCTCAGTATACGGATCGGACGTGAACGTGACTATGCCGCCGTCGACCGCCGTTTCGTAGGCGGTCCAGACCGCGGAGGCTTGAGAGATGTCGTAGTTGAAATAGACATCTCCGGTCATGCTCGTCGGGTCGTAGGTCTCGCCGGAGACGATTCCGCCGTCCGGCGGCTCGGTCGGCGCGAGCATTCCCGAGATCGTCATGCTTCCGTTGTCGGACTGCATCGAGATCGTGGCCTCGCGCTCGAGGTCGACCGGGATATTGAGCGCCATCAGGTCGGCGATCGCCTGATTGACGCCCTCCTCGTCGGCCGACATCTGGGCGAGTTCTCGAGGCGTCAGCAGGTCTTCTGTGTTGAGAGTTCCCGCTTGTACCTCGCCGTAGACGTTATCGACCCATAGGATGAGGCCGTCCCGAACGGTGTTGAACGCCGACTGGATGTCCGAGTAAATCGAACTCCATTTGTTCGGGTTGAGGTAGTGGACCGGGTCACCCCCGGACGGAGACGTGATGATGATGCCGGGGTTTTGCGCACGGTCAGAACCCGCACCGGAGATCGGGTGGAACGTCGTTGTACCCTGTGTGGGGAGATTACCGTCATCCCCGTCGTGGGTGTGGGTGACGGAAATCGGGTTGATCTCCATCGTCGAGCCATCAGGCAAGTCCACCTGTTCGGTGGTGACAGAGATGCTGTTGACCGTTGTCGTTTCTACAGACGCTTCCCATCCTCCGAGGAAATAGGTGTCGTCGATGTCGCCATTACCGCCATACACGTCGGTTTTGGTGATGTCGGCATGGTCCGTCATCGAGGCCTCGAAGTTCGCAAGCTCTTGAGCAGTCTCATTCCAACTCTTGAGGAAGTTGCTTGCTACCGTTGTCTCGTAGGTATTCGCATCAGCGACAGCGGCATCCTGAACAGCGCTTTGCGTCTCTTGGGCGTTAAGAGCCTCTATCGCGGAGACTTTTCCCTCGGCAAACGCGGAGTGTTCGATTCCGGTGCCGATTATGTTCTGGTTGTCGACGAACGTGCTTTCGTTGTTAGAGTCCCTTTTGAGAGCGCTCTGGTGGATCTGCTCCCAAAGTGCATCAGGAGTCAGGCCTTCCGCCGGGTCGTCAGAGCCGATGATTTCGTACTCGCGAAGCGCCCAGCCGAAGCCGACAGCGCCGGATGCGCCTGCGGCAAAGGCTTTCCACGCGCCGGCTTCGGCGCGACCGACGGGTGAGAAGCGCGGGGCGATCGCCGAGCC
>NZ_JAQIVI010000208.1 GCF_028618695.1 Natrinema soli
GAAGCGGCCGCCAGCGCGGCGCGATGTTCCCGGGGCTCGACCAGCTGGATTTCGTCGTCGTCTCGCTCCCACTGGTCGCCCTGCTGGATTTCGAGTGGTTTCAGTCCTGGTTTACGCTCGAGGTGATCCTCGTCGTCGTCGTCCTCACGCCGGTCCTCCACGTGACGACGAACATGATCGCGTACGAGCTCGGGCTGAAAAACGAACCGTGGTAGCCCGTCCTCGAACGACTCGGAGAACGCACGCGATACCGGTACATCTCTCACGAACGTACTCCGATCGGTATCCGATCAGTGGGGGACAGCGATCGTCCGACGTTTCTGTCCGCCGATTCGTATTCGTCTCGTGATTATTGGATTCAGTACTGAACAGGGTTCGAGGAATTTCTCCAATTCTCCTCGAAACGGTGAATTTAGACACATGTGCGAAAAATCATAAATCGGTTCTATCGGTGACTCGAGGCGTGAATAGCTATATATCGGCTCGCACTGACTCCTCTACAGAGTCACATGGTGGCTGTTAGCAAACTACAAGGAATGTACGAGGAGATGGTGACAGCGCGTCACTACGAAGAGCGCCTTCAGGAGGAGTACCTCGAGGGGAAACAGCCCGCGTTCGACATCTCCGCCGGGCCGATTCCCGGCGAGTTGCACCTCGCCGCGGGCCACGAGGCGTCCGGTGCGGGTGTGTGCCAGCACTTGCGGGACGACGACACGGTCACGGCTCCCCACCGTCCCCACCACATCGCCATCGCAAAGGGCGTCGACTTAAAGCGGATGACCGCCGAGATCTTCGGCCGCGAGACCGGCCTCAGCGAGGGGAAAGGCGGCCACATGCACCTCTTCGATCCCGACGTCAACTTCGCGTGCAGCGGGATCATCGCCGAGGGCTGTCCGCCAGCGGTCGGCGCCGGACTGGCCGCGAAGAAGCGCAACACCGACAGCGTCGCCGTCGCGTTCCTCGGCGAGGGCGCGATCGATCAGGGCGCGTTCCTCGAGTCGCTGAACCTGGCGAGCGTTCAGAACCTCCCCGTCGTCTTCGTGATCGAGGACAACGACTGGGCCATCAGCATGCCCAAAGAGCGCGTCACCGACGTCAAGAACGGCGCACAGCGCGCCGGCGGGTTCGACCTCCCGGGTGCCCGCGTCGACGTCGACGACGCCGTCGCCGTCTACGAGGCCGCCGGGGAAGCTATCGGCCGCGCCCGCGACGGAA
>NZ_JAQIVI010000209.1 GCF_028618695.1 Natrinema soli
ACCACCGCCGATCGGGACGACGACGGTGTCCACCGACGGGAGGTCGTCGGCCATCTCGAGGCCGAGCGTTCCCTGGCCGGCGACGATCGCGGGATCGTCGTACGCGTGGACGAACTCCGTCGCGTCGTCGTCGACGAGTCCCTTCGCGTGCGCCATCGCCTCGCGAAAGTCGCTGCCGACGAGTTCCACGTTGGCACCGTAGCTCCGGGTGGCGTCGACCTTCGCCTGGGGCGCACCTCTGGGCATGACGATCGTCGAGTCGACGCCGAGTTTCGTCGCCGCGAGCGCGACGCCCTGTGCGTGATTCCCGGCGCTGGCCGCGACGACCCGCTCCATCCCGCCTTCGGCGACGCACTGTGCGATCTTATTGTACGCGCCGCGGGTCTTGAACGAGCCCGTCCACTGGAGGTGCTCCATCTTGAGGTGGACCTCGCCGCCGGTCAGTTCGTCCAGGGACGTGCTCCGTTCGACCGGGGTGCGCTTGACGACCGACTCGTCGTCGAGCCGGTCGCGAGCCGCTTCGATGTCGGCGAACTCGACGGTTCGTTCCTCCCCGTTCATGGCTGTTAACGGATCATCTTCTCGCGGTCGGGATCGAACAGCGGTTCGTCCCGGACCGTCGCGGGGTGGCGTTCGTTCTCGTAGCCGATCTCGACATCGCGGCCCGCCTCGGCGTCGGCCGCCGGCAGATAGGCGTACGCGATCCCGGCATCGATCGTGTAGCCGTAGTCCGCGCGGGCGACGTCACCGAGCACCTCGCCGCTGTCGGGATCGAGCACCGGATGCCCGGCGTCGACGACCATTCCGGGCTCGTCGAGCGTGATCGGGGCGATCTTCCGGTCGATCCCGCCGTCGCGAGCCTCGAGCAGCGCCTCCTTGCCGACGAAATCCGTCTCGAGGTCGACCGCGAAGCCGATTCCCGCCTCGTAGGGGTTGTACTCGGGAGTGACATCGGTTCCCCACAGCCGGAATCCCTTCTCCATGCTCGTCGAATCGAGGGCTTTCCAGCCCATCGGAACGATGTCGTACTCCTCGCCGGCGTCCTCGATTCGTTCCCAGAGCTGCGCGCCGTACTCCATCGGCGTGTAGAGCTCCCAGCCCAGCTCGCCCGCGTAGGAGAGCCGGAGCATCGTGACCGGAACGCTCTCGAGGTAGCTCTCCTGAGCGGTGTAGAACGGGAACGCGTCGTTCGAGAGGTCGGCCTCGACGAGTGACGACAGGACGTTCCGCGCCTCTGGGCCGAAGACGCCGATCCCGCACATGCTCGAATCGTGGGTCGTTATCGACACGGAGCCGTCGTCGGGCGCGTGTTCGCGGATCCACCGGGAGTGCAGCGTCGCGGAGTTACCCCCGCCGGTAAACACCACGTACCGGTCGTCCGCGAACCGGGCGACCGTCACGTCGGCGAGGATCCCGCCGTCCTCGTTGCACATCGCCGCGTAGCGGATCCGGCCCGGCGAGACGTCGATATCGTTCGTCAGGAGCCCCTGGAGGAGGGCCGTCGCGCTGTCGCCGGTCACCTCGATCCCGGTGTAGGTGGTCATGTCGACCATCCCGACGCGGTCGCGGACCGCCCGGTGCTCGACGCCCTGCGCTTTCGACCAGTTGCGCTCGAGCCAGTCGGGCCTGTCCGGGACGTCGTACTCCTCGAGCAGGGACTCGTTCGTCCCGTACCACTGTGGCGTCTCCCAGCCCCCCGAGTCGTAGAACTCAGCGCCGAGTTCCGCTTGACGCTGGTAGAACGGGCTTCGCCGGAGGCCGCGCTGGCCCCGGGGCTGTTCGCGCGGGTGGATCAGCTGGTAGACCTCCTGATACTGCTGTGCGCCGCGACCCCGCGTGTACTCCCGCGAACCGGCGTGTGGCTGGAACCGCGAAATGTGCGCCCCCGTCGCGTCGACGCGCTCGCCGTCGAGGCGGGGGACGCCGTCTTCCATCCAGTGGGCGACGATGCTCCCGGCACCGCCCGATTGGGTGACCCAGATCGCGAGCGCCCACCAGAGCCCGTCGATTTCCGCCGTCGGGCCGAGGATCGGCATCCCGTCGGGGGTGAAACAGAACATGCCGTTGATCCCGGACTCGAACTCGGCGTCTCGCAGCGACGGGACGAGTTCGCACGCCGCGTCGTAGGCCGCCCCCTCGTGATCGGGGTGGGTGTTCTCGTAGAAGTGCTCCGCGGTGAACTCCCGCAGCGAGGGGTATTCGAGGCCTAGATCCTCGAGTCGCTCCGGGCCGTAGATGTCCGCGGGATCGACCAGCAACGGTTCGTGGTTGTACGAGCCGACGCCGTAGCGCTCGCCGTGCTGGCGGAAGTACAGCGACCGGTCCTGGTGGCGGAGCAGTGGCTGTTCGATCTCGCGGCTCGCCCCCGCGAGTTCCGGGAGGTCGTCCGAGACGAGGTACTGGTGGGCACAGGGGATCAGCGGGATATCGACGTCGACCATCTCGCCGAACAGCGGGCCCCAGATGTTCGTCGCGAGGAGCACCTCGTCGGCCTCGATGCGGCCGCGGTCGGTGACGACCGCCCGGATTTCGCCACCTTCGACGTCGAGATCGGTCACCGTCGTCTCGCCGTAGAACTCGGCGCCCGCCGCTCGAGCCGTCTCGGCCATCGTCGCCGAGGCGTCGACTGCGTGGGCTTTGCCGTCCGTCGGGACGTAGTAACCCCCACGGATGACCGACTCGTCGATCTGCGGGACGCGGTCGGCGACTTCGGCGGGCGAGAGGAGTTCCCCGTTCTCGATTCCGTAGGCCTGGCCCCGTTCGCGCTTTCGTTTCAGGAAGTCCCAGCGGTCCTCGGTGTACGCGACCTCGATGCCGCCGCTCGTCCGGAAGCTCTCGAGGTCTTCGTACAACTCGCGCGTGTACGACGCCATCCGGGTCATCAGCTTGTTGCCGCCCGTCTGGAAGACCAGTCCGGGGGCGTGGGAGGTGGAGCCGCCGGTCTCGAACAGCGGTCCCTGATCGACGACTACCACGTCCTCACGGCCGAGACGAGTCAGGTGGTAGGCGGCGCTACAGCCGACGCAGCCGGCGCCGACGATAACGGTTCCCGCGTCGTCGGGAAGTGTGGTCCCTGCACTCATGTGTCATGATTACTGCCAGACGGTCGAGCATAGCTATCCGGGTGGATAATCTGTGGCGTATAACAACCGGTGGGTGAGAAGAGCCGATAGCCACCGGAATTCGTCCGGATACTGGCCGACGGCAGCCCATCTCAGTGGGATGCTAGTGTGATTCTAGTATCCTGAATCGATTGTGAGAGGGATAGCCGATTCAGGATATTTGGCTCTCAGTCAGAGAACGTCATTAATAACAAAAGTAATATACATATATGGAGTGTGATGCGAATCTATGCCACCGGTGTCCGCCAAGGAGTCGTTTCGGTTCGCCTTCCGACGCGAGTTAGTGAAACTCTATCTCGCGATTTTCGTTGGAATCGTTATTTTAAGCGTCACTCAGGAGGCATTCCACATCATTGCAGAGGGCACCGTCTAGTTAGCGCAGTTTGAGAGGTGAGCAGGTCGTAGAGTGAGTTTGGATCAATGCTC
>NZ_JAQIVI010000021.1 GCF_028618695.1 Natrinema soli
CGACCGGCCGCGCGACGGGCAGGGCACCGCGGGGAATCCCGAGGACGATGTCGACCGCGAGATCGCGGCGCTCGAGTTCCGCTGCGAGGCGTTCGCCGGCGTCGGTTCTGTCGTCGAACATGGTCCTGTCCGGTAGTACGGGAGCGACGCATTACGTGTTTGCGCCGCACACGCCGGGACAGTGATGTCGGTCCGATGCGATCGGACCGGAACACGCCTGCCGAATCCCTACACGGTGTCGTTCTGGAAAGGGCGTATGGGACGCCTCCAGCAAACGCTCTCGAACGTGAGCGACGAGACGGAGCAGGACAACGGTCGCGTCGGGATCGTCGGCGGGAGCGTCGCGTACCCGAGCCAGCCCGCGCTCGTCGGGCAAGCGGCGCTGCGGACCGGCTCCGATCACGTCCGGGCGTTCGTCCCCGAGCCGATCTACGAGATCGTCGCGGGCCACTCGCCGAATCTCCTCGTCGACCGCTACGACCGCGAGCAGTTCGACGACGGTGCCGTCGAACGGACTCTCGAGGTGGCCGACTGGGCCGACGCCTTCGTGATCGGCCCCGGGCTCGCCGACGCGGATCCCGACGCGGTTCGCGAGGCGGTCGATCGGATCGAGGTCCCGATCGTCGTCGACGCGCTGGCGATCGAACCCGCGCTCGAGGCGGACCTCTCGAACGCGATCCTGACGCCGAGCGGTTCCGAGGACGACCCGATATACGGGGCCTACGGCTCGCTCGAGACCTTCTCCGAAGAGACCGGGGCGGTCATCACCCTGACCGGTGGCGTCGACGAGATCGTCGCCGAGGGGGAGCGGATCGAAAACGAGACGGGAACGTCGGCGATGACCGTCGCCGGGACCGGAGATACGCTGTCGGGGATCATCGCCTCGCTGCTCGGGCAGGGAATGGATCGCCGCGAGGCCGCGGAACTCGGCGCCTGGATCCTCGGCAAGACCGGCGAGCTCGCGACCGCCGAGCACGGACCGGGCGTCGTCGCGACCGACGTCATCGAACGGATTCCGAACACGATCCGTTAACCGCTCGCTTCGGCACCCGCTTTCGGATCGGCTACTGTTCGCGGACGACGATCACCGTCATCGGTGCGCGGCGGACCACCCGCTCAGAAACGCTTCCGAGCATGACGCGACCGACGCCGCGTCGTCCGTGACTGCCGACGACGATTTGCTCGAATCCGTTCTCGACCGCGTAGTCGACGATTTCCCGCGCCGGCTTCCCCTTCTCGACGGCCGTCTCGATCTCGCGGTCGGTGTCAGCGCCCGATCGCACGGCCGCCTCTACGACCTCCTCACCGCGTTCTCGCGCGTTCTCGTATCCCGGGAGCGCCGCTTCGGAGGTGGCGAACGACGCCCAGTACCCCTCCGGAAGTCGAACGACGTGTATCGCCGTTATCGCGGATTCGGGGAACTCTTCGAGCGCGTACTCGAGCGCCGCCTCGGCTTGCGGGGAATCGTCGATCGCGACCAGCGTTTTCCGGACCATGCGGGAGAGTACCACCCGCATGGACGTAACGACGATCTCACGATCCTGGGAAATTCGCACGTACTGGCAGGCTATCGGATCGACCCCGTCGCAGCCCGCCGACGTCGAAGTCGCCCGCGAACGATCGGCGTCACCGGAAACACCCCGACGGTGACTCGCTCTATCTCGAGGACGTCGAACGCGTCGTGTCCGACGAAGCGCTCGACCGTCTCGCGGTTCAACTGACAGCCGCCCGCAGCGCGTTCCCACAGCGGCGTGAGAGCGTCCTGCGCTCGGGCCCGCCAGCCGTCGTTGCGGACGTGCTCGAGGAAGCGCAGTTCGCCGCCCGGTCGCAGGACGCGGGCGAACTCCTCGAGCGCCGTCTCGGGGTCGGCGATGGTACAGAAGACCAGACTCGAGAGGACGACATCGAAGCTGTCGTCGGCGTACGGCAGCGACTCGGCGCGGTCACCGCGGAGGTGAACCTCGAGGCCGGTCCCCCTCGCCTCGCGGGCGGCGCGGCGTCGCATGTGCGGATCCGGTTCGATCGCGTGGTACTCGGGGGTGTCGTCGGCGTCGGTCGCGTACGGAATCATCACGCCGTTGCCCGCACCGATATCGAGAACGCGACCGGAGAGGTCGGCCGCGAGGTACTCGCGGTGGGGGCCGATCAGGAACCGATCCGGCACGAACCGATCGTACAGTGCGGCGAACGTGGGGTGTGAGATCATCCGATCGCCCGCGGCGCACCGTGGATTACTGTCTGCCATCGTGTCACTCGGTCTAACGGACGGCGACCTGAGTGATACCCCTTTTCCCGTCGGTACTCGAACTCGTAGCGATCGGTTTCGGGACGGATACCGATCGTTGCCCGATCGGCAGAGAGGGTGGTTGCTACGTCTCAGTTCAGATCGACCAACCGACGGCGGTGGCGCGCGCTCGGTCGCGGTGAGCGGAGCGAGACCGAACTGAGTGAGATCTCGGAATGGCGAGCGGGAAGCGAATGCGAGGTCCAAGCACAGCGAGGACCTCGAGAAGCGAACGGCGAACGACGTGAGCTGTGAGAAGCGACCCGTGAGGCCAGCGAACCGCGATTTGATACCATGCGAGATCGTCGCGAATAGTGGGGACTGACGGTCCTGCGAACCATGCGAATAGTGCGAGACCGGAGATCTCGCAGACCATGTGAACGGACGATACGCACCCGTGATCAGACGGCGGCTCCGCCGTCGTGAGCAGACGGGCGTGGAGTGCCCGTGCGGAGAAATCGGTTGAGGGGGTGGCGATCCCCTGATGTCACGATAGGAGGACGCTTTTTCTCACACATACCACCAAAATCCAGGTTTCATTCACACACAGCAGTCGATTTTCCTCGCCGGTCCCGCGCCCAGCAGCGAGGAAATCGCTATAGCGATTTTTGGTTTATCCGAACGAATGCGGATCGACACTGAAACGTCAGCGTTACGGCGGCGCGCCGGCCAGTTCGTGTATGGAAGTGCCGTGCGTCCGCGTCGCGCGCGAAGCGGGGGAAGCGGCGCGATCGTCGCTCGCCGACGCCGACCTGATCGACGACGCCTACGAGATCACCGTCTCGGACGGCCAGCTCTACATTCCGATCACCGACTCCGACGCCGCATCGGCTGTGCTCGAGGAGTGCGAAATCGTCTCCCGGGAAGCCACCGAGCGCGAGCAGCAGACGACGCCCGCGGATCTCCTCGCGTTCGATCCCACCTACGAGCGACTCGGCAAGGCCGCGCTCATCGACGAGGACGATCCCGAGCGGGCACGCGATATCGCCGACGCCATCCTCGAGTCGGATCTCCCCGCGGAAACGGTGCTGAACAAGGCCTCGAAAGTCAAAGGCGAGACGCGCGTGCGCGACTGGGAGCTGCTCGCCGGCGAGAACACGGCGGTCGTCCACCGCGAGTACGGCTGCGAGTTCGCACTGGACCTCGCGACGGTCTACTTCTCGCCGCGGCTCGCGACCGAGCGCCACCGCGTGGCCGAGCAGGTAGACGCGAATGAGCACGCGTTCGATATGTTCGCCGGCGTCGGCCCCTTCGTGATCCCGTTCGCGAAACGCGGCGCGACGTGCGTCGGCGTGGACATCAACGCCGAGGCGATCGACTACCTCCGCGAGAACGCCCGCCGAAACGGGGTCGCGGACCGCGTGACCGCTATTAACGACGATGTGCGCGAGGTGGCCGCCGAATACGAAAACCGGGCCGACCGGATCGTGATGAACCTCCCCCACAGCGCCGACGATTTCCTCGAGTCGGCCGTCACCCTGGCCGGCGACGACTGTACCCTCCACTACTACGACATCCAGCACGAGGACGACCCGTTCGGGCCGGGCGAACGCGCGATTCGCGCAGCCGCCGAACCCGAGTACGCGGTCACCGTCGAAACCCGCCACACCGTCCGGTCCTACGCTCCCCACGAGCTGAACGTCTGTCTGGACGTCCACCTCGAGCGGTAATCCGGAGCGTCAACGCGTGCCATCTGCCATGAACTCCCATCGCACGAGCGCACCGATTCGCAATCCTTATGGCTGGTATCGGTCCTACGAATGAATGTACTCGCGCCGGTGTTGAGGCGACGGTCGTCGCCGATGCATGGGACACGAGCGAAGTGAGTGTGCCGGTGTAGCTCAGACTGGCAGAGCGAATCCTTCGTAAGGATTAGGTCGAGGGTTCAAATCCCTCCACCGGCTCTTTTGGCGACGAACGGACGTGAGGAGCGAAAGAGCGACTGGAGGGATTTGAATCAGGGAGGAGCTTGCTCCGACCGTGGTTCAAATCCCTCCACCCGACTTGTCTTCTGCGACGGATATCACGCGAGGAGCGAGCGCCAGGGGGAGTGAAATGGGGATGCTGTTTCGCTACGACCATCAATCGATTTCAACGAGGGGCCTGTTGTCCGCCGGGTCGACGACTCATTCGGGCCGCCAAGATCACTGTACGGCAGCCAACGGTGGCATGAACGTCCGAATGAAGCTGTGAGCGACTCGAGGACTGAGCTATTGCTTCGATTCAACCGATTCACGGGGTTCAACCGCGGGTCAGCGTCTGTGATAAATCACATATTGCGATATCAAATGGGTGATTCCCGTGATCAGCGGCTATCGACGGACGAAGACTGCGAGAACGATTACAGCGAGAAGACGATTACAGTTAGATCTCGAGCGACGGCTCCACCGCGTGCTCGAGCATCTCGAGGAGGTCGTGGACGGTCGCGGGCACCGTGCCGTCCTCGTTCATTCGTTGGTGCATCCCTCGATCAGGCGACGCAGTCGGTCCGCCGGCAGCGCGCCGGTGAGCTGTTCGACCTGCTCGCCGTCCGCGAAGAGCGCGAGCGTCGGAACGCCACGGACGCCGTAGGCACCCGCGAGTTGCTGATGTTCGTCGACGTCGACGTTCGCGATCACGGCCGCCGTCTCGCTAGCCAATTCCGCGAGAACGGGCTCGAGCATCTGACAGGGACCACACCAGTCGGCGTAGAAGTCGACGAGCACGGCCTCGCGCGCCTCGATGACCTCGTCGAGATGGTTCTCGTTCTCGATGGAAAGCGGTTCGTCAATCGACTGTTCGGACGTTTCGCCGCGCCCATCAGTTGCCATCATCTCTCCGAACGGGTCGACAGTGTGTAATCATTTGTGAGAAGTGCACAATATGGGCACGAATTCTATTTGTAACTCGACCAACTCCAGTACGTTCGTCGAGAGGGCATTCCACGACGTCGTCTTTGCGACGACCGATGTGCTCGAGGACGAGAGTCGGTGTTCTCCGGGACGGAGAGAGAAAAGATGAGTGATCACTCACCGCGAGATTTGTGAGTGAGATCGAGGCGTCCGAGGCTAGCCTTCGGCCGTCGTCTCGGCTTGCTCGTATTTCGTTTCGAACGCCTGAATGAGCTGGCCTATTTTCGCGTACCAGTCGTTTAGCATCCGCTGCATGTCGTTTGCGATCTGGGACGAGTCGGTCGGATGATAGACGTGGTAGTAGCCGCCCTGCTCGTAGTTGATCTGATCCTTCTGGATGAAGCCCGTCTGCAGGAGCCGCTGGACGGACCGGTAGGCGGTCGAGCGCTCGCGGTCGACGGCAGCAGCGATCTCGTCGACGGTCATGGGCTCTTCGGTATCGACGAGGATCCGGAAACACTCCTTGTCGAGTTGCTTGAGGCCGTGAAAACACTCGAGGAGGTCCTCACACTGCAGATCCTGCTGAAGTTGTTCAGACATCGAGTCTGGCATTGGAATCACTACCGGGTAGGTACCATGCAGTTAAAAGATTTGTGTAGAGGTTGCACAATCCTGTGCCGATCTCGGTCGGTATCAGTGACGACGTATTCGATTCTCGGCCGAGATCCGTTACGCAGAGAAATTACAGCCTCGGCAGTCACATCGTCGTGATACGTGCGTCCCCCAAGATAGTCCGCGCCGAAGAGCGGTCATTCGGTACCCGCATGTGCGAATCGGACGGTGGAGGGTATACTGGAACCTTGCATGAAAGTTCTGACCATAGGAACGTTCGGGACTCTTGTACGGGTGAACTACCCCACCCTACTTGCTCGCGGCACTCGCTCGTTGAGGACGGACTTGGCACCCTCACCGCCACCGCTAAAAAGTCGAATTAACTACCAGATAGGGGTATGCTGATAGTGGTTGGAACAATTGCATAGCTAAGAAATCAGGTTAATTGGTAGATAGGGTTATGACTGGTATTCGCGCGTACTCGTATAGTCATGTGGAAACGACGATCTGTGCTGGCGACTGGTGCAGCGCTATCAATCGGGACTGGACTCGCTTCGATGGGGGTCGGAGCCTCGGAGGCTGACATTGGCGAGCTACCGGACCCGGATCGCAATCCGGGACCGAACGAGGACTGGCCGTCGTACCGAGGCGACCCTGGTCACGCCAGATACATCGCGGACGGCCACGAGTTCGACGGCGAGTCGCTCGAGGTCGCCTGGTCCGTCGATCACGATGGCTCCGTCGCGGTGGCCGACGACACCGTGTACACGACGACCGCCGACGGGGTCGTCGCCCTCGACGCGGCCGACGGCACGCTCGTCTGGGGGAACGCCGACATCGACGCGGGCGCCCCCGCAGTAGCCGGCGAGACGGTGTACCTCGACGGCGGCGAGATCGTGGCGCTCGATCGGGACGACGGTGGCGTCCGTTGGGAGAGCGATCTCGGTCCCGAGGAGTGGACGGGCAGCCACACGGCGGCGTACGACGGCGTCTTCGTCGTCGTCGACGGTACCCTGTCCGCGCTCGAGGCCGACGACGGGTCAGTCCGATGGCGAAAAGAATCAGCCGTCGTCGAGTCGGGCGACGGTGACGAACACGAGTCCGGATTTATCACCGGAACAGCCGCGGCGAACGGCGTCGTCTACGCTGGAACGGAGACGGGAACGTTCGCTTTCGACCCCGCGACC
>NZ_JAQIVI010000210.1 GCF_028618695.1 Natrinema soli
GCGCTTGCCGAAGACGATCAGTTCCGGCAGGGCGTTGCCGCCCAGCCGGTTGCCGCCGTGGACGGAGACGCAGGCGCACTCGCCGGCGGCGTAGAGGCCGTTGACGCAGCTCTCTCCGTTCTCGTCGACCTCGATGCCGCCCATCGCGTAGTGTTGGCCGGGCTTGACCGGCATCGGCTCGACGAGCCCGTCGACGCCCTCGAAGTCCTCCGCCAGGTGCAGAATGTTCTCGAGGCGGTCCATGATGCGCTCCTCGCCGAGGTGACGCATATCGAGGTGGACGTACTCGTCGTCGACGCCGCGGCCCTCGTTGACCTCTGTCAGTTCGGCGCGGGCGACGACGTCCCGCGAGGCGAGCTCGCCGGAGTTATTCGCGTAGCCGTGCTCGAACATGAACCGCTCACCCTCGTTGTTGTAGAGAATGCCGCCTTCACCGCGGACACCCTCGCTTATGAGCACACCCGTGGAGGGCAGTGAGGTCGGGTGGAACTGAATGAACTCCATGTCCTCGAGCGGTGCGCCGGCGCGATACGCCATCGCGTGGCCGTCACCGGTACAGGAGACGGCGTTGGTGGTGTGATCGAACGCCTGCCCGGGACCGCCGGTCGCGAGGACGACCCCGCCGTTGGCCTTGAAGCCCTCGATCGTGCCGGACTGGACGTCGTAGGCGACGACGCCGTGACACTCGCGGTCGTTCGGATCCGGTTCGTCCGTCGTCGCAAGATCCATCACGTACCACTCGTCGTAGACCTGGATGCCGCGTTTGACGACCTGCTCGTACATCGTGTGCAGCAGGTGATGTCCCGTCTCGGCACCGGCGTAGGTGGTCCGCGGATACGAGAGTCCGCCGAACGGTCGCTGAGAGACCCGACCGTCGTCCTCGCGGGAGAACGGCATCCCCCAGTGCTCGAGGTTGATGGTCTCCTCGGGAGAGTTCTGAGCGAGGGCCTCGACTGCCGGGGCGTCGGCCAGGTAGTCCGAGCCCTTCATCGTGTCGTAGGCGTGGAGTTCCCAGTCGTCGCCCTCCTGAAGCGCGGCGTTGATTCCGCCCTCCGCAGCACCGGTGTGGCTACGGACGGGGTGGAGCTTCGAGACCATCGCCACGTCGGCTCCCGCTTCGTGCGCTGCGATCGCGGCTCGGAGGCCGGCGCCGCCTGCGCCGACCACGATAACGTCGTGTTCGTACATGGATTACCAGAACTTCAGGTTCTTCTTGACTGCCTCCCGCTTGAGCTCCTGAATGTGCTCGGTGAGCGGAATGTCTTTCGGACACACCTCGGTACAGGAGAACTGGGTCTGGCACCGCCAGACGCCGTGTTCCTGCTCGAGAATGCGGAGTCGGTGCTCTTTGATCTGCTCGTCCTCGCGGTCGTCCATCGCGAACTTGTAGGCCTTGTTGATCGCCGCGGGGCCCAGGTACTCGTTGTCGCCGGCCGCGATGTTACACGAAGACATGCACGCGCCACACCAGATACACCGCGAGGACATTTTGATCTTCTCGCGGTTTTCGGGGCTCTGGCGCTGCTCTTCGAGCGCGCTCGTCTCGGGCGTATCCTCGTCCTGAAAGTACGGCTCGACCGTGTGCATCTGGTCGTAGAAGTGATCCATGTCGACGACCAGGTCCTTGACGACCTCCTGGTGGGGGAGCGGTTCGATGCGAACCGGCTGCTCGAGGTCGGAGATCTGGGTCTTACAGCCCAGTCGCTGCCTCCCGTTGACGAAGAAGGCGTCGGAGCCGCAGACGGCCTGCCGACAGGAGTGTCGGAACGTCAGCGACGAATCGTACTCGTCGCGGGCGTACATGACCGCGTCGAGGACGGTCATCCCCTTCTCGAAGGGGATGTGGAAGTCGTCGAATCGGGGTTCCTGTTTCCCCTCGACTTCGGGGTCGTAGCGGAACACCTTGATGAGGACCGTCGCTCCCTCGAGTTCGGCCTCCTTTTCGGCGTGTTCGTCGACCATCCCGTCGTCTTTGTCGTCGAGTCGCCGCTCCTGGGGCGACTCCGCGCCTTTCATCTCCGGGTCTTCCGGTGCTTCCTGGCTCTCGGGTTCGGCCTGTTGCGTGCTCATATTAGATCATCCCTCTCATTGCGAGTGCGACGTAAACTCCCTGCGCGACGAGCGCGACGCCGGCGATGACCAGCACCGCCAGCACGACCTTCTTCTGGGTCCCCTCGAGGCCCTGATTGACCAGCGCGTTGTAGACGCCGTTGACGCCGTGGAACGCGGCGGTGATCAGGAACAGCACCATCGTGAGGAAGTAGCCGACGTTTTGCATTCGGGCCTCGGTGCCCAAGAACGTTACTTCGTACGCGTGGTTGACGAAGTGCAGGAGGAAGAAGTGGAAGGCGAGAACGACGACGAGAAACGCCGCCGTGATCCGCTGGAGGAACCAGGCGGTGCCGCCGGGCGTAAAGGAGGAGTACCGTTCCGCCATTAGATTGCCACCTCCGTGAGGAACGTGGGAACGCTGGCGACGGTGATCGCACCCGTCAACACCAGCGAGGCGTAGAAACTCTTGTCCTGGGAGTCGAGTCCGATGCCGAGATCGACCATCAGCAGGCGGAGGCCGTTCAGAATGTGGAAGACGGCCACCGCGAGCAGGCCGATCTCGAGCAGACGGACGAGAAACAGGCCCTCGAGCCCCTGCAGCGTCGCGGTGTACACGTTAACCGCCTCTCCGTCGACCATCGTCGTTTCGCCCTGTGCGCCACCGATAGAGGTACTCAGCACGGCGATGTGGGTGAACAGGTAGCCAATTAGCACCCATCCGGTGAACTTGTGGAAGATCCACGCCCACATGCCGGCCGAGAACTCCTTCCAGCGACCGAAGTCCTCGATGAGACCGCGATTGTAAGACTGACTCATACGCTCATGTGGTGCGTTAGACCGCGGGGGTATAGAAGTTACTTCTTGGATCCCGAGCCTGCCACAGAAACCGGCAAACCAGTGTCTAAGAAGTAGTCACTCCGATATTTTCTGGCCGACGCATCAATCTGGCGGTCAGATAGGGGGTGTTGTGACGTGAGTACCGGGAGTGACTACTTCGACCAGCTCCCGACCTGCCCGAAGTGCGGTCGGATCCTTGGCGAGCCGACGCGACTCGAACACGACCCGACCCGTCGTGAGTGTCCACACTGTCGCCTGATCTTCGACGCTCACGAGGTGTTTCGCTGTGTCTGAAGCGGTCTGGAAAGAGCGTCTCGACGAGGCGGTGGTGCGTCTCGGGCCCGAAGTAACCGCGGACATCTGTACCGAGCGATACGACGTCGACGATCGCGATGACCTCGAGGAACTGACCAACGCCGCACTGCGAGAAGCGTTCGACGCCGGCTTCGGCTCGATCTCGATCGAGGACCTCGATGCAGCGGCGGAGCAGCTGGAGGTAACTACGTAATCATGAGTGACAACAACGACTACAGCGACGAGCGCAGCATTGACGACGATCTCGAGTTTGAGCGAGCCCAGGAACTCGCACTCAAGCGCCTGGTGACCGGGCTTGTCCCCGAAGAGGACACGCTCAACATGGGCCCGGTTGAATCCGTCGCCCGGATCGTCGACCGAATCGACAAGATCGCAGAGGAGAACGAACGGCTACGCGAACGGGTCGGGAAGCTCGAGGCCGAACTCAACCCGAACCCCGATTCGAAGCCCTACAAGGAACTCAGCCGGGACGAGAAGGTCCAGAAACTCCGTGAGTACCTCGTGACCATGGCATCGTCCCGCCATAGCGGGAAGTTCGCGATGGAGTACAACAACGTCGTCGCGCTGTTCGACGGCCAGCCGTCACCAGGACACGCCTACGACTTGATGGAGATCGCCGGGAACGCTGACGGCTTCGCGTTCAAGGAGTTCGATGACCGGACAAACCAACTTCGTGTGAATCTGGACGATGTGAACGACGAGACGCTCTTTCACGCCGCGAACAACGGAGTCAGCGAGGTGGAGGGCTAAGATGTGTTTCTTCCAGCCCCCAGTCCCACCGCCGTTTCATTCTTTCCTACTTTAGTTGTCTATCTATCTGTATATATCGGTTCGGTAGCTGCGGGTATACCGTCTCAACGCCGTCTCAACCGGCGTTGAAAGCGGCGAACGGACACCGGTCCCGTTGTTCGCGGCGTGAAAGGACCGGTCAAACACCAACGATCACGAAAACGGACAATGCACTCACTCACACAGACATGCGATGCACGGAACGCTCTCCTTTCGCGACTTGAGGAGAGTAACAACAAACGAACGGAACTGATCGACGCGGTCACGGAAGCGATGGACGTCGACCGAGAGGTCGTTGAGGACATCGCCGACCAGCTCGAGGCCCATGGCGAGATCTACGTCGTTAACGGAGTAGTCAAGAAAACATGAGCGTCTCGAAACAGGCGGCGCTCTCGGACCGGCCGCGGTATCCGAACATCGCTACGGATATGGGCGAGGATCCTGCCCGGTTCCTCTCCTCATCTGAGCACTACCTCCCGGTGGCTCGGATTCGTGGGATCCAGGACCAGGGCCTACTCTCGGCGTACCGGGCCGTGGAGATCCGCGAGTTCGGTGGCCGGAACATCGTCCTGGAGGCGATCGATGAACGCGAATGCGAACTGGGGACGGAGGGATCGCAATGAGTAACCAGACGGACGCCTCGTCGAAGGAGATCTACGACTCGGTCCTTGGCTACGTCGAGCACAACACCGGGGGTCCTCAACCGCCGCTGATCCACGAGGCACCGGTCGTCGCGAGCGTCTTGTGGAGCTACCCGGACGAGCATCCGTCCCGGGTCCGGTCGGCGATCGCGGCAGCTACGTCCCGGGGCGACCTCGTCCGAGTCACCGACGACTCAGGTGACCACGAGCGGACCTACCTCGGAATCGACGACCCGGACGACCTCGAGCGCAAGATACGGGAGTATCACAACCGATCTGAACGGACGACACGCAACGGAGCGCTCTGTCTTAACATCGCGAATCGGCGCGTCGACGACCTTCGGGGTGAGGACGATGAGTGACGATAGCGCACACTACTCAGGCGGTACTGAACGGTACAAAAAAGAGGCGAGCCGAATTTTGGTTTTAGTTCACAGTGAGAGCGACCACTCGTGTCCACAGTTCCCACATTGGAAGTCCGCTGTCGTCACCCCATCGACAACATACTTTGTGAGCAGTTCTCCCAATCCATTCTCGCATTCTGGGCAACAAGCATTCATCCCCATCTCTGTTAGTGACGGGCTGATATTATGCTCAGTTCCCAATCACATAGGCATCCAAAATAATGGACGATCTAATTGGACTGGGTGGTCACTACAGCCGGCTACTGATCACGTCACCTCACAGTCTGGGAACTCTACGCGAAGTGAAGGGGGTGACGACTCGTGACGACCGGCTACGTAGTCAACCTCGACAACGGCCATAACGGCTACTGCGTCGAGAGTCTCATCGGCTTCACGTACTGCGGACGAACGTTTGACCCTGAGGACTTAGATCGTGAACTCTACGCGGTCAACCGAGGACACGACCATCCGCACAACACGCTCTGTTTCGACTGCTCGAAGTCTGATTCGCGAACAGTCCGCGGCGCTGTGCGAGGTGAGAAAGCGTGAGCGTCTTCGAAGACAACCACGAGCTCTGGCGAAACGCCCTCGAGCACGACGGCGTCAATACGATCACCGGACCGATGTCGGTCGAGACGCTCCCTGAGGCACGCGACCGCTTCGAGCAGCTGGGCAACGAGCGCAGCGACGGCGTCCTCGTTATCTCAACCGGCATGGCCCGCGAGCTCCCGCGGGGCTGGGTCGAGATCACGGGCCCGGCGGTTCCGTCGAGTCACAAAGAGTTCCGGCCGTTCGACGACATGATCACGATCACCGAGCGGGTCGACGGCCGCGAGACGTTGATCTGCCGGTCGGACGCGGTCCGCCTGGACATGAAGATCCTCGAGCCGGACGGCGTCGTCGCGATCGACTTCAAAGATACCGAACACCATGCCTGAACAACTCCCCTCGGAAGTCGCCGACGAACCGCCCGCTGCTCGACTCGTCTACCTCGCTCTCGAGGGAAGCGTCCTCGACCAGCACGACCTTGCCGACCGGACTGGGCTTACAACCCGCCGGATCCGCGAGGTTGCGAGCACGCTCGATGAGAAGGACATGATCGCGTCGTATCGTCACCCGTCGGATGCCCGCCGAAACATCTACTTCGACCCCGAGGCGTTCGACGCGATCGCGGCGCATCAGCAGTACACAGCCAAACAATCGGAAAAGTAACGTTCGTTGTCCACTCTTTAAGCGCGACAATCTCCATACCGAATAGTAACCCGTTTCTCCTGGGGTCGTTGGTAGCGGCCCGGGAGTCCCAGAGCTATGTCTGTCCACACATCCACCCCACCCCAGAGCGTCGAGTGCGGACAGTGCGGCGATCAGTTCCAGCTCCCCGCCACTTCGGGCTCGTTCTGTTCGCCGGAATGCCACAACGATCACCGCCGTCAGAAGCGCGCAGATGACTTCTTCGAGACGCTCGAGCACGATCATCGCTTCTGCTCGACGTGTGGCCGACAGGTCAAGACCATCGAAAAGCCCCCGGAGCTCAACTCCGCAGGGAAGTCGATCACCGACGCGGCGATCGGGTGGCAGCATCGAACCGAGCACGGCAGCCTCGGGCAGCTGTCCACCAACGTCCAGGACGACGACGATGACGATGAGCCCGATGTCCCCGATCTCGACTTCGAGGGCGGCCATGATCCGGTCTACGTCTTCGAACACGGCGGCGATACCTACAACGTAGGCACCTACCGCGACTTCCGGAACCCGCTCGAGCCGTCGATCCGGGCGGACGACCCCGTCAAGATGGGCACAGTCTGTTGCTGCGGCCAGACCGATCACAAGCACGAGAACGAGACGCTCCGAACTCGCTTCCCGTTCACGGTGGCCCACTACCTGGCCGTCGCGACGGTCACACTCCGAGCTGAGGACAAGACCGACGTCCGCGTCGATCGGGAGCAACTGTTCGAGGCTGTACTCGAGGGTACGGCGACTCGGGAGGCGCTGACGCAAGCGGTGGTCATCTCATGACGGTCCAGCCGATCTCCGAAGGGCAGCCTGTCGAGATCTGCTTCGCCGGCCGCGACGTCCAGGGCGTCGTCAACGAGGTCCGATGGACGCCGACCTGGGCGAACCAGCGCTCGGAGATCGTCGTCGACGCCGACGGCACCACGATCTCGACCGGCCGAGCGAACGTCCGACCTCGATAACGTCCCCGATGTGGCACGCGGCGCTGAAGGGGAATGCATCGAGCCCGGACGGGGCCGCGCGATCGAACCACTGTACGACTGATCGTCGTCAGGTAGCAGGTACGAGATTCCACACAATCCCACTGCCGTCCGGTACCGCGTCGAATGTGGCCGGACCGCTCCCGGGACCCCGAGGACAACTCGGGAACGGGAGAGCCACGGTCGGCCTCGCAGCGAACCCATGCTGTGACCGGCGCTTTTCCATACAGTCAAACCAATGGCAACTTTCGATACCGATTCCACGATAGCCAGTGCACTGCTCTGGGCTCTCGCCGGCGCGTGCTGGGGGGCCTTCAACTACATCAAGAACCGCCACAAGAAAGGCGAGCCGTTCGACGCCGTTCACTTCGGGACGACCGTCGCAGAGTTCACTGCGGCGGGACTGGTCCTGCCGTTCGTCGGCGCAGAGCTCTCGATAGAGAACCTTGAGCAGTATGCGCTCGTCGTTGGTCCGTATCTCGACACCGCAGTAAACACTGCCGTCGACACGCGACGTCGGCCCCAAGACGCACAGTGACAGTGACAATGCAGACATCACCACACCGCGAATCGAGTGAATGGAAGAGCCCACAGAGAGGAGACAGGGACTCCTCCCTGCGAGCGATTGGCAATCCACTTGTCACGATAAAAGCGTGGCGGTGCAACGTCCACACCCTCCCATGAATGTCGGCAGGAACAAAGGGACTGATCCGACTCGCGACGGGTTGTCTCCTCGCACTGGGGTATCCCGGCCTCATCATTGTGATGGCTGGTCAGGACGCACCTCTGACGGCAGCGGCGATCCTGGGCTACCTCGGGATCACTGCGCTCGTCCTCAAGGAGCTCGACCCGAACGACGCCATCGAGGCGTGGCGGGGTAAGTAATCATGTTCGAGTTCCTCGCTGAGTTCTGGGCCTATCTCCAGCTCGATAACAATCTCGCGTGGTTCGTCGTCGGGTGTGGCTATTTCGTCGTCGCACTGGTCGCCGCGCTCTCACGTCTCGAGTATCCCTGGTGGTTTGTCGTCCTCTACCTGGGCGTCGCCGGCACGATCGGCCTCAAGATCACCCAGCCGTTCCTCCTGTCGGACGCGTCATCCCCGTACGCCGATATGCTCCTCATCATCATGGCCGTGTTACTTGGCTTGACCCTCTTCGTGATCATCACCCACTACGCACGATATCGCGAGGAGTACGACGACCTCCGGGCGTCCTTCCAGGACGAGCCGGGAAACGGCAACGGCAACAACAGCAACGACCCGAGACAGCCATAGCGGTCTCGATGGACGACCCCGAGCGCGGAGAAGACGCCAAGTCCCTCACCGAGGACGGCTGTTACATCCTCTGGGACGGCACACCCGAGGGCTGGCTCCGCTGTCGGGACGCGCCGATACTCGAGGACTGGCGGTAGCGACTTTTCAACACAACATCGACCATGAACGATACTGAACAGTGCGGGGAAACGAAAGGTAACGGCAAGCCCTGCGAATACGGGGCGAAGTTCGCTGACGGGAAATGCGGAATTCACTCGTCGATCAACGGCGACACGCAAGGCCGTCCGACGAAGTTCACGGACGAACGGGCCCGGTTGGCGATCGAAGCTGCTCGCGAGGGGAAGAGCAAAGCCGGCTGCGAACGGGCGGCCGGTATCGGTCAAGGGACGGTAAACGACTGGCTCGAGCAGAGTTACACATTCGAGACAGAGGACGGCCAACTCGCCAGTTTTTCCCAAGCTTTCGCGCAGGCGCGCGCAGAGGGTGAGAGCATGTATATCGATGACGGCCGGTCGGAAGACGGTGACACATCGTTCGCGAAGTTCATGCTCTCGAGTTCGTACGGTTATCAAGAGTCCAAGAAACAAGAGACAGAGCTCACCGGAGAGGGTGGTGGCCCGATCGAGATCTCGTTCACCGAGGAGGTCGTCGAAACGCCTTGGAGTGAAGAC
Organism: Natrinema soli; assembly: GCF_028618695.1. The sequence continues at coordinate 9,197 of NZ_JAQIVI010000210.1, forward strand.
GACGACGAATGAGCACCACCACCGCACGCGAGACCGTCTCCTACCAGTGGACGGACTACCAGGCGCACGTCCGCGATCTCCTCGAGGAAAGCGATAACGACGTTGTCGTCCTCCGAATCGGCTACGGTGGCGGTAAGTCTCGGTGTGGTGCCCAGTGGGTCCACCGCGGGGGGATGAAGGACACTGAGGGCATCGGCGAGAGCCTGGTGATGGCTCAGGACTACGAGAAGGGCAAGTCCACCACCTACAGCGTCTTTTTCAAAACACTACCCGGAGAGGACACGAACCCGTTCAAGGACGGCGATCCGGAGAACTCGCCGATCGTCGACGACTACAACGCCAACGACAAGCGCGTCGTCTACGTGACCGGTCACACCGTCTGGCTCGGTGGTGCCGACAAGTGGTCGCGGTTCGCCGGTGGAGAGTTCGCCCGGATCTGGTGTGACGAGGTCGCCCACTACCCACCGAAGACAGACCTCTACGACCTCCACCGGATGCTCACCACGCGCCAGCGAACCGATGTCGGACCGAACACGACTCTCTGGACGTCGACGGGCAACGGATTCAACCAGTACTACGACATCACCGAGCGCCAGATCCAGCCAGACGGGGACGGTGGCGAGGAGCTGCTCCCGTGGCGCGATCGCCTCGAGGTCGTCGTCGCCAGCACGGAGCACAACACGCTGCTCCCGAAGGACGGCCTCGAGAAGATCAAACGCCAGTTCAAGGGGACCGCGAGAGAAGAGCAGGGGCTCCACGGAGGCTTTGCGGCCGCCGAGGGCCTCGTCTACGACCAGTTTTCGCGGAACCTCCACGTTCGTCCCCGAGACGATATCGAGATCCGCGACGACTGGCGGATGTACGGATACGACTATGGCTGGAAAGACCCGCGCGTCTTGATCGAGTACGGCAAAACCCACGCCGATCAGTACGTTGCGTGGGACGCCTATCACGTCTCGGGCAAGCCCGTCGATCACGCGATCGAGTGGCTGAGAGACAACGATAAGCCCGTTGGGCCGATCTACTGCGATCATGACCCCGAGCATATAGACAAGTTCCGGCAGGCGGGCTACCCGGCCGAGGCGGCGACGAAGGATATAGACGAAGGGATCGACGAGGTCCAGGCCGTCCTCGAGATGGATGACGAGGGCCGACCGGGCCTTCTCATCGTCGACGGGCTCACCGAACTCATTCAGGAGTTCCAGAGCTACAAGGAGGACGATGTCGGCACGTCGCGGGCCGAGGATCACTGCCTCGACGTTACCCGCTACAGCGTGATGGGCGATCGATACGTCGAGGACGATTCCTACGACCTCACGGGGACGTGGTGATTTCAAATATGAGCAGTAACACTGACGCGAACCGGACAGCCAATGCGGCGGACGACATGTCCCTCCGATGGGGGCTGTTGAACGAGCTTGGCGAGGATCGGGGCGACCAGGACACGTACGACGTCTTCAACTGGGATCGGAATCCAGATATCGACGATTACTACGCGTCGTTCTTACGCTCCCGGTATGGAGGTCCGGTAGTCAGGGCACCGGTCGAAACGTCTTGGCGCGACCCCCCGACGGTCACGGACGAACAGGATACCGACACGGATACCGAAACCGAGTTCGAGTCGGGCGTCGAGTCACTCGAGAACACGCATCGGATTTGGAACTACGGCAAGCGAGTTGACGTCTTAGCCGGTATCGGGGAGTACGGCGTCCTGATCCTCGAGCTCGACGACATCGACGGGCCGGATGGATTCAAGCAGCCAGCGACGGAGGCCAACGAACTGACCGGGTTGCGACCGTTCTCGCAGAAATCGATCATCGACATCAAGAAAGGCGGGCCGGGGAGTGGTCGCTGGGGCGAGCCGATCGGATATAAAATCGACCTGACCGACGAGGACGACGAGGAGGACGACGTCGCCACTACGATTTTCCAGAGTGAAGACTCGGAAGACACAACGGACCCTGATGAAATGTGGGTCCATCACTCGAGGGTAATTCACGTCCCGAGTGACGGTCTCCTCGACGACGAGATCCGGGGTCAGCCCCGCCAAGAGGGGGTCTGGAACACGCTCACGGACATTGAGAAGACGATGGGGAGTGCGGCCGAACTCGCCTATCGAGCGTCGGCGTGGGGTCTCGCCATCAACATGGCGAAGGACGTCAACCTCCCGGATGGCGGCGATCAGCAGCGCGAACACGTCAACCGCTGGTATCACGGCCTCGAGCCGATCCTCCGAACCCAGGGGGCCGAGAATATCAAGAACCTCGGCGGCGTGGACATCGACCCGTCGACGATCGTCGAGCCGAATATCGAGGCCCTAGCAGCCCGGACGGGAATCCCGCAGAAAATCCTCAAGGGTAACGAAAGCGGGGAGACGGCGGGATCACAGGACCTCCGGGAGTTCTATGGCAAGATCCAGGAGCGTCGCGAGCAGTTCGTGACCCCGCAGATCGTCCGCGCGGTCCTCCAGCGCTTGATCGACCTCGGCGTCCTTTCTGCTCCGGCGGGTGGTGATTTCGAGATCGAATGGCCGCCGGTCGCCGAACAGGACGAAGAGGAACAGTCGACGATACATCTCAACCGCGCAAAAGTCGCGAACAATCTCCAGACAGCCGTTCCCGGCTACGGTGGCGAGGAGTGGACCGAGTACGTTGAAGAGGGGACGTTCCCCGATCTCGACCCGCAGGATATCGCCCCGATGGACCCCGCTGAGAACGCCGGAGCTCCGCCGGCAGCGAACCAACCGCCGGCCCAACCTCCGCTCCCAGATGGCGGCGAAGACGAAGAGGACGACGATGAATGAGCTCCCGACAGGAGCCCACATCTACGAAGGGTCTTAGAGAAGATTTCCGAACGGACCTCACAGTCCGATTCCGGGCGTTGAAATCTGCTATTCGCACAACAGTCGGATATGAGAACGATGCGCTCCAACTCAAACAGTCAGACGACTCGAGTGGGAGTGAGTTGTTCGCAGCTGCGGACGATATCTCACCTTCAGATGGGTTTCAGTTCACGACGCAAGCAGAGGCCCAAGACGAGTTCATGGGCTGGCTCGACGAGCAGACCGATCGCGGTATTCTCGAGACGATCGAGCGCGAGCGTATCCGCGGAGGAGAGCACTACACGGCCCGGTATGTTCGATCGGCCTATTCCCGCGGGATCGATCATGCCGATGCCCAGCTCAACGCCGAGGGCGTCACGGTCACGGATGAAACGCTTCAGCAGACGTTCAACCGTGGGATTCACGCCGAACAGTTGCAGGACCTCTACACTCGTTCGTTCGACAATCTCGAGACCGTCACGACGGACATGCAAACGGCGGTCCGGCGCAAGCTCGGGACCGGACTCTCGCAGGGCTGGAATCCGCAGAAAACGGCACGGGAGCTTAACGACCGTGTCGACTCGATCGGAATCACAGACGCAGAACGACTAGCGAGAACTGAGACACTCCACTCGCATAATCAGTCTGCCCTCAATAGATATACCGAACACGGGGTTCAAGAGGTCGATATTCTGGGACATAACCCGTGTGACATCTGCAAACCGATTGTCAATGGCGGGCCATACCCGATCGATGAGATCCCACGGGGCGGCCCTCCCTTCCACCCGAACTGCATGGGTTCTGTCTATCCGGTAGTGGAGTGACTGAGGGTGCAGACGGTTACAGGCCCGATGACCGCGCGAGCGCGAGGTCCTGCCGGTCACTTACACATCCATGACCCAAGCACTATGAGAAACATCACCGTACCGGCACTCACACACGAGCTGAGTGCCGACGCAGACGAGCCGTTCGACCCCGACGGGGGGCCGTGGACAAGTTCGGGGATCGCCGTCTCTCCAGGGGACGTCCTCCACATGGACGACGGTACGCCCGTCCTCATGACCGAGGAGGAACTCCACAAGGCCGCGGCGTCGCAGGCCGACGAGCCCCTCTCGGTCGACCACCCAACCGACGAGAACGGGGAGTACATATACCCGCCACCGTCGGACAACTCGCCAGGAAAAGTCACCGCGGCGGGATACGTCGACGGCGGTCCGAACAAACGCGGCGTGGGCTACGAAACGTCGGTCCACGACCCCGAGATCGCCCGAGGACTCCATGCCGAGAACTACGAGGTCTCGGTCCATCCTCGCTTTGATTTGGGCGAGGCCGATCCCGATACAGGGGCTTACATCGCCAAGAACATCGAGTTTCGCGATCTCTCAATCGTCACGAAAGGCGACTCGCCAAGTAACACGGCGAACTGGGGGGCCTCGGCGGAACTGGCGGCCTGGGCCAACCAGACGGACATCGGAGCGGAGATCGCCGCATCCGAATCGGCTGACGGGGCTGGTGACCGCGAGAGTCTCGTCAGCAGCGCAGTCAATGGCACGCTCCGGGCACTCGGCCTGGTGCCGGAGGATGTGGACACAGCAGACCTCGCGGCGGACGGAGAACAGGGACTGGGATCTGACGAGTCGGCGGATACCGACACGGACACGACCAATTCTGGCGACGACAACCAGGACACAACCATGAGCAACAGAGATCAACAGATCAAGACGCTCGTCGATAATCACGGCTTCGAGGCAGACGCTCTCGAGGCGATGGGCGACGACCAGATCGCGACGATGCACAACGGCCTCATCGGCGGGGACGACCCGGACGGCGAGGACGAAACCGAACAGACTGACACGGAGACCGACGACCGCGAAAACGTCGTCGAGCTCGATATCGGCGACCACGACTCGGTCGACGACTACATCGCCAAGCAGGCGGAGGCGGCCGTCGCCTCGGCCCAGGAAGAGACCGAACGCGAGGAACTCATCGCGACGATCTCCTCGAAGACGGACAAAGACACGGAGGCACTCTCGGAGTGGCCGATCGATGCACTCGAGGACAAGGCTTCGGACCTCTCCTCGGCGGCTCAGCTTCCGGGCAGCACGGGACGGCACACGAGCACGGTCGTTGCCTCGCATTCGGGCGGGGACGAAGACGCCAGCGCCTACGGAACCGGTGTGGAGGGTAACTAACGATGGCTAACAGTATTTTCGCGAAGCTTCTGGGTCAGGGAGACTATCTCGAATACCCGGCAGCTACGGGCGCGGCGATCGAACCGGGAATGGGCCTCGAGCGCATCACTGAAAGCGGCGAGACGGTCGTCCAGCCAGTCTCGACGGCGGATGCCAATTCGACGCTCATCGCTCGCGAGCAGCGCAACCCGCCTCGGATGGGCGACGGTAATCCCGTCGACCAAGCCTACAGCGGCGGCGACAACGTCGAATCGCGGTCCTTCCAGGAAGCGGAGGAAGCACGACTTCGACTCGCTGCGGGTACTGATCTCGCGACGGCCGCGAACGCGAACGTCTCGGCGCACGATGAGCTCGGATGGAACAGTGACGGCACGCTCGTCAAGGGCGGGTCGAACCCGAAGTACGAGGCACTCGAAGCAGTCGACAACTCGGCCGCTGCCTCGGGAGAGCATGCACTGATTCTCGTCAAGCAGCTGGAGTAATCTACTAATGAGTACTAACACCGCAAACGCAACCGTTAGCGACCCGAACAGTTTCCAGTCGGAAGCGTCGATGCTCCACGAGCAGGCGCTTTTCAACCCTCGTCCTGACCAGCGAAAGGCCGCACTGACAGAGATCCGAAAACAGTCGCCGTTCAGCCCTGAGCAGTGGGCTCAGTTCGACCTCGCGGCCGGCATCCGCTCGGAAGAGCAGGTCAAAAACGACCTCGAGCTGACTGCCGATTCGACGATGCCGGTCAACTCGTGGATCAACTACGAGGACGACGTCCTCACTGAGCACGACTCGAGTCCGAACACGCTCCAGTATCTCATCGGTGCTGGCTTCAGCACTCCGTCGACGCTGGCGCGGTACGCTCACGTCCAGCCGATGAGCCACGGTGGCGAGCAGGAAGCGGACATCAGCATGAACGCGCGCTCGCGATCCCGTCAGGACCTCCCAAGCTACGGTCTGGATGGGGTCGGCCTGCCGATCATCCACAGCGACTGGGAGATTGACAGCCGAGAGTTCCAGGCCTCGCAGGAGTTCGGCGAGGATATCGACGTCCGCGTTGCGGGAGACGCTCGCGACGCGATCGAGGACACCGAGGATGAACTCCTCTTCGGCGGCTGGGGTGGGTCGGTTCAGACCCGCGACGGCCCCTTCGGCGTCCGCGGCCTCAACGTCGATAACGACTACGTCCTCAGCGGATCCGCCGCTGGCGACTTCGGCACTGCCCAGAACGTGATCGACACGTTCGTCGGAATCCACCAAGAGTTCGAGGGGCAGGACGAGACAGACGCTCCCTCACCCCGGCAGACGGGGGCGATCGCCCTGATCCCTTCCCCGCAGTACACCGAGCTCACGCTCCAGGACTACGAAACGAGCGCTACGGACGAGCCTCTCATGGAACGGCTGCAGCGCAAATTCCCGTACATGACGTTCATCGAAGCGCCGCGTCTCACGCCGGGTAACATCGTCGTGATGCTCAACGATACGCGATACTTCGAGGTTGTCGTCGCGCAGGGCATCACTTCGACGTCGTGGGACGTTGACGGTGGCTTTGGCCGCCGGAGCAAGATGCTCGCCTCGCGTATCCCGTGGGTCAAGGAACAGCCCGACGGCATCTACGGCATCGCACGCCGGACGGGGGCATGATGACTGACTCCATCACGGTCCGCGTGGTCCGGAACCAGTTCTGGCACGACGGCGAGGCCCGGACGCCGGACAGCGATCCATTCGAGGTCGAGGAATCGGTCGCCGCGGACCATCCTCGGACACTCGAGCGCGTGGATGACGGTGGCGACGTCGACGGCGGTAGCGATGAAGCCGATGGGACCTCGGCCGACCCCGGAGAGCATACGATCGACGAACTCGAGGCCAAGCTCGAGGATGTCGACGACCCCGAGGTACTTCGCGAACTCGTAAATCTCGAGAGAAGTCAAAAGAACCGCGACGGCGCACTTGATGCGATCGAGGCCCGTCTCGACGAGCTCGAAGGCAGCGAGGAGTAACCCATGCCCCGAACGGACGTCTCAAACGTTCGGATGGAACTCGAGGCCGACGGCTACGAGCTCGAGGCTATCACGAATATCCAGATCGAGACCGTTGGGATCTCGCCGGCAGAGCTCGAGGTCGACGAGAATCTCGCAGATACCGGGATGTCCGAGCGACGTCTCGAACACATCGAGTGCTACCTCGCAGGACACTTCATCCTCTCGAGTGGTATCAACGAGCTCCGGCAAATCGACAGCGAGACTCTCTCGGATGGCTCCTCGGCGAGTTACTCGGGCGACCGCGATCACACGGACTACCGCTCGACGAGTCTCGGCCAAAAGGCGATCCTGATGGATGAGAGTGGCACGCTGCGTGACGCGGACAAGCTAGACGGCTCGATCCGGGCGTCCAACGTCCGAGGGGCCTAATCATATGACCCGCATCCGCCCGACCCATCATCTGAGCTCGACGGGCGAGACTCCCGTCTCGTGTTCGGGCGATGGCGACTGCCCAGGCAACACGACGTGCGATCCCGAGACTGGGCAGTGTGTCGACGCCTATGAGACGCCGATCACGGAGCCGACCGACATTATCGGCGGCAAGGCCGGCGACTCGATCCCCGTCCGTTTCCATCCGCAGGGCGCGAATATCGACCTCGGGATAGCGCGGACGGCGACCGGCGAAGACGTCCAGCGGAGCCCGGTCATCGAGGCCCAAGGAGATCTCTCCGGCGTCTTGTCGGAAGGGAACACAATCGCACTCGAGGCGATCGTCGACGGACACGACGATTACGACGATCTCGAAGCCCGCGCCGTCCTCGAGATTTACGGCGCGCAACGCTCCCGGCCACAGAAAACACTCATCGAAACAGAGGAGCACTGACATGCCTGGTCGAGAGTACCGATGGACGCATCCGACGCCGCGCATCCGCTCGGACGGTACGCGCATCGAGCGGGGGGACGTGTTTGTCCCGACAGCACACGAGTCGCGGTGCTGGTCTCATCGGATGGATCCACAGGCGACATGCAGTGCGTCGAAGTCGAATGGCCGTCCCTGCTCGCGAGTCGTCGACGAGGAGGGAGGACTTTGCTGGCAGCACTCGCCGGGCGACGATGACGAAGAGGTGTAATAGATGCCAACAGCAACACTTAGCCGAGGGACCACCGCCCACACGGTCGCCACGCTGTCGAACGGCGCACCGTCGGGAGAAATCTCCCGTCTCGAAACGGGGCATGTGGTCGCTCGCATCACGACCGAGGAGGTAGGCGTATAGCATGTCGCTCGATCCAGCATTCGTCGGTGAGGACGTGCCGATCATCGCCGAGTTCGACGGCGGGACGACCGACCCAGACGATACCGGCACCGACGGAACGGGCGACGCCATGATCACGATCACCGATAACAGCGACGGCACCGAACTTCAGTCGTCGGTGGCGATGACCCACCAATCGACGGGCACCTTCGAGTACGTCTGGGACACCAGCACCGCGAACGGTGCAGGGTCCTACGGCATCGAGGTCTCAGCGGAGTTCGGCGGCGAAACGAAGATCGTCCAGAGCCACATCCGGCTGCGCTAACTCCGGGGGTAGCTCACTATGACTAAACAAAACGACTTCTCGATAGACTGGGAACGCGGCCGCTCGCCCGCCGCCCTAATGGCGAAACTCGAGGGGTTCGAAGCGGTATTCTTCGAGAAAGAGCTCCCACGGGCGGCCGAGGATATCGCACTCCGCCTCGAGCGCGTCGCCAAGGAGTTAGCCCCCGTCGGCGAAACAGGAAACCTCAGAGCGGGCATCGAAGGGCTATCGGAGAAGATCGCGGCCCACACCGTCAAGGCGATCGTAAAAGACGACGTCGAGTATGCTCCCTTCCAGGAGTTCGGGACGGCCATAATGGACGCCCAGCCGTTCATCCGACCAGCGATAGAAAAAAACCGCAAGTGGATCAAAGAGCGTGTGAAAGAGGCGTTCAACACCGCCGCCGACATCGTGTCATAATCCCATGAGTAGCAACCAGTCGGAACGCGCCACGGGTCGTGTCGGGGATCTTCGCGAGTCGGTGATCGATCGGCTGCGCTCGCACACCGAACTCGTGACGCTCCTCGAGCAGACCGACGACGTCGACGACGCGACTGACGTCATCAACCCGTCGTTCCGGCTCCGAATCCAGAACCAGTCGGACGATCTGGAGACGCCGGGGGTCGCTATAGGAGTCGGCGTCATCACGGGCTCGTCGGAGCGCGAAAACCACCACGAGCGCAAGCGTCTGGTCGTCCAGACGACGATCCAACTCCGCGAGCAGACGTTCAAGCGGCAGGGGGATGCATGGCTCGACGATGTCCGTGACGAGGTGTCGGCCGTGCTGACTACCCACGCGTCGCCGTGGATCGCCCGCGGCGAGAGTGGTGGAACGTTCGAGCCGCTCTGGGACGAGAATATCAATCGATACGCCTCGGTCCAGCAGTTCGACATCCAGAATTTCGGATAGGATAACGCGGCGCATCGGCAGGCAACGAACCGGCGGATACCGGCCGCAGTTTGCGGATAAACACAAACGAGAGATACAACACAATGGCAGAACTCATCAGTAGCGCTGAGGTTGAGGGCCCAGTCCTTGCGATCGTCCACGTCGACGAGAGTGGGACCACACCTGTCCGCACAGTACTGGCACACGCCACGAAAGAGGACGCTACTCTGACAATCGAAGAAGAGAATGAAGACTTCAACCCGGGAGCGTACCGGCGGACTAATCGGATCGCCACGAACAACTCTGTCGACTTTGAGTTGGCGACGGCGATGGCGACCGACACGAGTGCGCTCGAACTCCTCGGTATCCAGGATAGCAACGGCCGAATGTCTTTCGATACGTCCGACCGTGCGCTCGGTCCGGACGCCTATATCGAGGTGCACTACTTCAGCGACGAACCCGATTACACAACGGTGACGCTCCCCGCAGACGCGGAGCTCACCCACCGACTGGGAGACGTGGAGGTCCGTAATCCCGAGGTTGACATGTCGGCGACGCCACCGACGGTCTCGCTCGTTATGTGGGTTGAGGGCGGCGTCTGGCCGAATTACTCCGAGGCCTAATCATGGCGATCAAAAACGCTGAGTCGGCGAATGACTCACTGGAGGAGATGCAACGACAGCGCGAGCAAGAGGCCGAGCAGCGCCAGGAGGCCATGTCGCTCGCGGACGAGATTCTCGAAGCCCGTGAACGCAAAACCGTCTCCCTCGAGCTCGACGACATCGACGTCGAGTTCCGGATCATGCTCGGCGAGACGCGCGACGAGGTAGAAGACATCCGAACGGAGGTGATCGAGCTCGCCGACGAGGTCGAAGAGGTCGAAGACGAGGATGAGCTCGACATAACCGAAGATGAGGCGCTCGAAATGGTCGAGGGTTACCGCGATCGCTTCATCGAGCTGCTCTCCGAGCACGCGACCGACGACAGCCTCACACAGGAGTTCTGGATCCAGGCTTACGGGCGCGAGAGCGCGGGTCGGATCGCTATGCGGCTCAAGGAGGCCTCCGAAAGAGCCGACATGACGGAGGAGGAGTTACAGACCTTTCGTCAGCAGCGAAATCGGTAGCTTCTACTACTGGTTACTCTCCGAGAAATTCCACTGCCTGCCGTGGCAGTGGGCACAACTCCATCCGGTTCAACGCCACTGGCTCGAGGGGATGGCGTGGGCCGAGTGGGAGGAACGGAAGGACAAGGCCGACAATTAGGCTAACCCTGTGCCGGAGTTGCGGGCGTTTCCTTCTCCGCCCGGCTACTGTGCCGTAACCCAGAGACCACGAGCGGTATCCCGACGACCCCACCGACGATAGTCAGACAGAGCAGCGCCCCGACGCCGAGCCGCCATTTCGCCTGGCTCTTCATTTCGCTACCGGGATCGTAGCCGCAGTGCGGGCAGGTGCTCGCCTGTTCGTTGACCGACTCGCGACACTCCTCACAAATGAACGTTTCGTCCATGCCCAGTGATACGACCGCCCGAGTGATAACTATGACTTTTAGATAAAATATGGCAGGCGCATTTGAAGAGCTACGAGCTGAGCTCACGCTGGATAGCAGCGGCGTTGAAAGCGGCGTATCCAAAGCGGAACGCTCACTCGGCGGCCTCAAGTCAGCGATGGGAGCAACGGGTGTCGCGGCGGGGGCGATGGCAGCCGGCGGACTCGCGGCGAGCGTCCAGGCCGCGAGCGACTTCCAGGGCGCGATGACAAACCTCGAGAAAGTCACGAATCCCGAGACAGCCCGGCAAATGGGATCGGCCATCAAGGACATGGCCGGCACCATGCCCCTCGCTCAGACTGAGCTGGCGGGGATCGCCGAGCAGGCCGGTCGGCTCGGTGTCTCCGGTACCGATAACATCCGTCAATTTACGGAGACGACGGCCAAGATGGCGACGGCGACGGATCTCACCGCAGAGGAGGCCGCCGACTCGTTCGCCCGTATGACGACCCTGATGGGAGAACCGATCTCTGCAGTCGGGAAGATCGGCGACTCGATCAACGCCCTGTCGAACAACATGGCGACGTCCTCGAGCGAGATCACGGACGCCGCTACGCGATCGGCCGGCTCGTTGTCGAATATGGGGGCCTCAAGTCAGGACATTCTCGCGTTGAACGCGACGATGAACACGGTCTCGTCATCGGCCCGAATCGCCGGCACGCGCCTCCGGCGGCTCGGCCAGGAAATGATGAACCCGAAGAAAGTCAATGATCTGGCTGGCGCGCTCGGGATGACCGCGACCGAGTTCAAGGAGATGCGGTCGAACGACCCGACCGCGCTCATGAAACAGATGGCGCGAGAAATGGGAGAGGGAGGGGCGGCCGCTGACGGACTTCGGAAAGCCCTCTCGACGACGAGTCGGGGGGCACTCTCGTCCTTAAGTCAAAATCTCGACGGGCTGAATACCGGGCTGGATGAGACAAATAAACAATTCAAGGAAGGCGGATCGCTCACGTCAGAGTTCGATACAGCGAGCAAGACGTTTTCCAACAGACTCCAACTACTGAAAAACAGGCTCACGAACGTCGGGATCTCGATCGGGAACGTTCTCCTCCCGCCGCTGACCCGACTCGTCAATTGGCTCTCGAGCGTCGTGTCTGAGTTCCAGGCCTTCAACAAATCGACAAGCGGCGTGGCTGGCGCGGTCGCCCTTATCACGACCGCGATCGGCGGCCTCGTCGGCGGTGGCGCGTTGCTACTCTCGCAGTTAGGCTATCTATCCGCCGCCACGACGGGACTCGGCACAGCGTTCGCTGCTCTCACTGGACCGATTGGCCTTGTCGTTCTCGCGATCGCTGGCCTGGCAGCTGCCTTCGCGACGAACTTCGGGGGGATGCGCGACCAGACGATGCGCGTCGTCTCGGCCTTCCGCACTGCCCTTCAACCCGCTATCGAGTGGCTTCGGTCTGATGGAGTCTCGATTTTCAATCAGATAAAATCCGCAGTCGGCGCGTTCGTGACGTTCGTCGAGCCGTATTTCGCGAAACTCATCTCGCTGATCGCCGACGGACTGATCGGCTACATCCGGACAGCGGCAACCGTCTGGAGCATCGTCTTCGATCGCATCGGAACAATCGTCACGACAGTCTGGAACAGCGTTCTCCGGCCGTTTTTCTCCTGGATCGCCGGAGCATGGCAGGAACACAAGAGTACGATTATGGCGGTCGTCCGGCCGCTGTGGAACTCGATAAAGACGATTTTCCAGAACACGATCAGCATTATTCAAGAGATCGTCTCGGTCGGCCTCGCAGTCCTCGAGGGCGACTGGCAGTCGGTCAAGAAATCGCTCATAAGTATCGTCGGCCTGCTCTGGGATAACATCAAAACGGCGTTCTCGGGGGCGTTCACCGCGCTCAAGAAGATCGTCTCGATAGGATGGAACGCAATCACTGAGTGGATATCTGGCATCGGGACTGACGACGTAAAGGCGGCGTTCAAGGCGATCGGCCGCGGAATTCGGACGATCCTCCTCGGAATTTTCGGTGCTGGAAAGTGGATCTGGAAAACGGTCACTGGACTCCTCGGAAGCCTAGCCGGCTGGCTCAAAAACGACGCGAAAGGCGACATCAAAGCCGCGTTCGGTGCGATCATGACCGCGACCAAGAATGAGTTTATCTCGTTGATGGGAGCGAGCGGTGAGTTGTGGGGTATTATCAAGACTTTCATCGGCGACGTCGCCGCCTATATCGGCAGCGGACAGGCATGGAGCGATATTAAAACCGCCTTCGGAAAGCTCATCGACGTCATTTGGGCGGCGTTTGAGGGTCTCTACGAGGGGTTAATCGGGAACAGTCTGATCCCCGATATGATCGGAGATATTGTCGACTATATCACTGGCGGTGCACTCACGGATGTCAAGGGCGCGTTTGGCGACCTCATCAACGGAGCTCTCGACAAAGTCGACGGCTTCGCGAACAAATTTACAAACGCTGGAGAGGGTCTCATTGATGCTATGGTTGACGGTATCACGGATGCGCCGGATGCTATCAAGGACGCCGTGGCAGACACGGTCGGGAAGGCGCGGAAGTACCTGCCCTTCTCACCGGCGAAAGAGGGACCATTGAGTGACCTAGACAAAGCCGGCGCTGCGCTCCCGAAGACACTTGCAAAGCACGCCCTCAAGAAAGGGAGTGATCTTCGACGAGCAGTCTCCTCGCTTATGGACACGGCAGCCGACCCGATGCCTGCGGGGAGCTCGCTGACAACGCCGCCCGGATCGACATCGCAACCGCTATCGTCCCATCCGAAAGCGTCGTCAGCACGTTCGAGGAATCCCTCGGATAGCGATACCACTGTCACGATCGACCTCGGATCGCTCCCCGAAGATGCGTGGGTCCAAGCCGAGACACTCGCCGATATGGCGATCGCGAAGTTCGACGAGCGTGACGAGCGAGAGATGCGCCGATACTAAAACAGAGACAACCACAGATATCGATGCCAATAGACTACCCACGCCGAGCACCGACCGGAACCTGGTACATCCATCTCGAGGATGTCATTACGTTCGCCGACGTCGACGGCGGCGTCGAGAATACCGACCTCGGCTCGAGCGCGTCAGTCGACCTGCTTTTCCATCCGGCACCCGCCGACGAGGGGCTCCCTTATCGATATCGGGATCGCTACCAACGCCTCCGTGAACACTGCGAGTTCGCCGGTCGGACACTAATCAAACAACCCCCGTTCGGCCCTGAAAAGTTCGTCGAGCAGACTCCGCCTGGCGCTCCCAGCTTGCTCGTCGGCCTCGAGCCGAGCTACGAGCATCCAGAAACGGCCGGTATCTGGGGCGTCATCGACGGCTACAGCAGTTCCAACCAACATCAGCAGGCCTACCTCATGCTCTCACTCGAGATCACAGTCATCGCCACGATGGAGGAGTACATCGACCGCGAGAGTGTCCGAACTGACCTCGAACTCGCGGGGAGGGCACTCTAAATGTTCAACGCGCAGGTCGGCGACGCGTGGGACGCTCTCTACAGAAACCAGCTCGCCCGTGCGACCGCCGGCTACGGCGTCATCGACTTGCCCGCCAACGCCGGCCCGCAGGAGGGGCCGTGTGCCGTCTCCCCCGCGTCGGGCGGCGACGGCGTCGAGTGTGCTCCAGGCGAGGTCCGGATCGACGGGACGCGCGTCACGATTTCCTCGGACGTCGCGACGATCGACCCTGTCGCAGATTCGGCTCACCGCCGTCGGGACGTCGTCTACGCGACGAGCGCCGGCGATATCGACGTTCTCAAAGGCGATCCCGGAGAGCCCTACGAGGACCAGAACGGAAACCCGCTCGAGCGCGAACAGGCCCCAGTCCCACAACCCCACGCCACGCACACGCTTACGGCGGGCGTCGTCCTCGCGGTCGTCTGGCGCATCCCCGGCGCTTCGATCTCTGTCGACGATATCGAGGATCGACGTCTGCCGGAGATCAACCCTGCAGGGCTATCAGTCGACGAGCGGACCGAGACGCTCCCCCTATCCAGTCTTGCAGATGGCGACGTGCGCTCGCTCCCGATCATAGTCGGGGCGGGCGCGACGATCGACGTCCTCGAGTGGGGCATGACGCACGTCGACGACGCTCGATCTGGGGGGACCGGAGGCTCGGCCCCACCTGCCAATGTCTCGGTCGAACTCGTTGGCCCCGATGGCGCGGTGATCCAGGCGGCCAATCAGCTCCGACAGACGGGCAACCCAGTTTTGAGCACGACCGCTGGCGGCACGGGCAACGCGGTCTACCAGCTCCGAATCAGCAATCAGAGCGGGACCGATATCCTGGCCCCCGAAGGCGTCGGAGCATACTGCAAATTCGAGGTGCTATAGTGAGTCGACCACTTCCATCGGATCTCACGCAACCCCTCCCGCGGACGGCGGGCGATCCGCTCCCGATGACGGCGGGCGGGCCGTTCCCCGGCGTCGCCGGCTTCGGCGATCGCGACCGACCGAGCAGCGACGACGATCTCCTTCGGGTTCCCGGCCGGTTCGCGCTGACGATCGTCCGTGGCGAACATCGAACGCAACTCGGACCCGAGGCACTCGAGATCGAGGATCTTGTCGACGTTTCGCCAGTCCGCGAACACTCAGCGATTTCAGACTTCTCGATTGAAGTCTCGGGCAACCGCGATCTCGAGGACTGGGGACGGGCGATCGCGTGGCTCACGTTTGACGAGCGCGTCGAGTTCGTCGGCCGGCTCGAAGTGATCGAGACCGACGATAGGGGCTGGTCGACCACGCTCAAGGGCCGCGACTCCGGGGCCTTCCTCGACGAGAACAGCTACGATTTCGGCGTCGAAAGCACGGAAGGATGGCGGGCGATCGAGCAGTGCTGGAACGCGGTCGCCCCACAGTGGGACGTCGACGTCGTGCCATCCGCGAATCCACAGCCGGTCGGCGAGTTTAACTCCGATGGATCGCCGAAGGAAATACTCCAGGAGATCCACGACGAGTTCAACTTCAAGTTCGTTATCGACCGCCGTCGCTTGAGACGAGCGACTGCCTTCCCGGCACGACGACTCGTCCGCCCGGGTGCGTGGGAGACGATCAACCTCAAAACCAAACGCGACGTGACGGGATACTATAACGCGGCGCGCGTGATCGGGGCGGCGCGACCGGACGGGACGAGATACGGAGACGTGTTCATCGACGAGGACGAGGTCGACCGGATCATGGCCGACGAAGGCATCCCCCGAGAGGATGCGATCGCCCTCACAGATGAACGCGATATCTCGCTTGATAGCAACGAGCAGTGCCTTCGGCGCGCGGAGTCGATCGTCGAAGAGGCGATCCAGAACGACGAGCGGAGCGCCACGATTGACACGACTGCGACGATGCTCGACCCCGGATATGCCTATACGATCGACGAGCTCGACGACCTGCGGGCGGTCGGCCCCTATTCGGCACAGTTCGACGGTAACGACGCGCATATCGAGATCGGGAACGACGTTTTCAGTCGCCGCACTCGCTCGGGAGCGCTCACAATGTGGGCCCGGGCCCAATGGTCTACTCTCGCCGATGCCGATGTGCGGATGATCGGCAGCGCTCCGATCCGGACCACGAACTCGGAGTACGCCCAGTTACGTTTCGAGACCAACGCTGGAGGGGCGGCCGTTCGATCGTTCGACGCCGGACCAGAGGACGGCGTCTGGCATCTCCATCACTGGGATTGGGACTACGATCCAGCGAGTAACACGACATCCGTCCGTGGCGGTCACGACGGAGAGATCGTCGACACGCTTACGTTCGACGGTGAAATCAACGCATCCGGGTCACAACCGGTCTATCTTGGCCGTTGGGGGACCGATTACTACCCGGGCTATCTCGAGGACGTCCGGCTGTTCGACCGCCCACTCGAGGCCGGAGGCTACGAGCTGCTCGCCGACGGCCAGGACTCGCCGGGCCGACCGCTTCAGCACCGCTGGCGTCTCCACGAAGGTCCCAACCGAGCGGACCAGACAGTGCACGATGTTGTCGGCGGCGCACACGGCGAGCGGATCGGCGTCGAGTCCGCCGGCAGTCCACAAACGCTCGAACGAACGGACTTCGGGATCTCGCGGGGAAGCCACGACGGGACGCTCAACTTCGACGAGCCCCATAGCGTCCGCCGGTCGATCAAAGCCCTCGAGCGTGATCAGCGCCGGACCAAACGGGGGGCCTGACCGATGCCGGTCTACGGCGGCACGTCGGGCGTCTACGCGGGCGGCTCAGGCGTCTATTCTGATGCATCTGCTGGCCGCCAGGTGATCGAAACCTACGAGCGTGGAAATCTCACGCCCTATACGTTCTGGACCCAGGAGACCGGACAGGTCACCGAAGATGCGGCGTTCCCGAGCGGCGCACAACAGGCGTGGCGACAGCAGTCCGGACGGACACTCGAAGGGTGGGCGTCTCCGCAGTCGAGCAAACCCGCCCTCGAGACGTGGCCCCAGCCGGGAGACACCTTCAGTTTCCGGCAGCGCTTCAACCTCACGGGCGACGGCCCGTGGCAGACTTGGGTCCTGTTCGGCGGCGGCGATGACCGCTATCCCCGATACCAATTTGAGATCGGGAACGACGTCCAGCCCCGCATCCAGGTCCGCCCGGATCGTTACGACGTCGCGACCGCCCTTGAATCAGGATATGGGACGCTCGATATCGTGTCGGGCGACATGCTCGACGTCGTCGTCCAGTGGCGATCGCAGGCGGCCCACGGCAACAACGGGATCCGCGTTCTCGTTTTCAACGGCGGCGATCTCCCCGCGGATCTGACGATCGAATCGTGGGACGCGGGAGAGCATAGCGTCACCGAACTCGTGGATATGGACTCGGTTGACCATCCCAATGACGACGGTAGCGGCGTCGTACCGCAAGAGCCCGGACGGTTGGGCTTTCGGGGCTCGAACGAAGTGCAAGCCGACTTCGGTGATGTGTGGCTCCACGACCGGCCCGACGTGTAGACCAGCAGACCACCAGTCGAGACAACACCCCACTCACACACATGTATACCCATTACGCCAGAGGCGACGACCGACCAGTTATCCACGACCAACTCACCCGCGGGCGGACGCCCATCTCCCTCGGAGCGGACGACACCGTCCACCTCTACGTCGAAGACCCTGAAGGTGAGATCTTCATCGCCGACCAGGCGACGGTTGTCGACCGTCCTGAGAGCCGTGTCGAATACGAAATGAACGGTGGTTGGCCTCTCGCCGGCACCTACAAAGCTGAGTGGGTGATCGAGTACGTCGATGGTGGGACGCGGACCGTTCCCTCCGGGTCACCAAAGGAGATCCCGGTTCGGGAGATCCTTGATCGGCAGGCTGACGTTCGAGAGTACGACGACCCGGATCTCACACTCGAGAATCTGTGGGTCAATCGTCTCGGCGCGAATACGGCCTCGGCCGTGGCCGTCGAATCGCCTCTGGATCTCGAGAGGAACGACGTTACAGGGATCGGTCATGGTGAGGCCGAATCGTTCAGTACAGCGGCGCAAAGTGTCGGTGCGATCGGCGACGTTGAGGGGGCGATTAACACGAATCAGACCGAAATCGCTACGAACAAATCGGATATCGACGGTGCCGAAACCGCGATCTCGCAGAACCAGTCGGACGTCGAGTCACTCCAAGATCGGACCAGCGGCCTCTCGAGTGACGGCACCGAGGCTGATCTCGAATCGGTCAGAACAATGTCCTTAGATCTCGGCGATAGAGGACCGATAACGGGCGTCATTGGGGATACTGGCGAATGGATCCCGATGATGACGATCGCGCGAACTGGATCACATAGTACTACGTCAACGAATTTCACCAATGTACTGGCTGGAAGTGGCCGAATCCGAATGGATTTCACACAACTGAACTCGATCAGTGGGATAGAGTCGATCGGCGCGAGTTATACGGCATCGTACAACGTCCCGACAACAGAAACGATTGAGGTAGAACTGTTCAGTTTCTCAGGAGTCGCAATCTCATCGCCGGTGGCTATCAGTGTTTCCGATGCCAATTGGTCTGAAAAGACACCCGATATTGGTGTGATCGATCCGGAAAGCGGGTCGATCAATTTCGAGTATCGGATCCGTTCGGTCGGTGGCGAAGAAGTGGCGTTTCGGGCGCCGACGCTTACGATCTACGGGAGGATCGCATGACCTGGACGTGGACCCTCGCTGGACTGCGAGCAGACGAGCAGACGCTTACAGTCTCTAATCCGGACGGTGAGGTAATCGCATCTGAAACCCGAGAATCATGGAACTACCATCAGCTAATCGCTGTGTTTTGTAAATAAGAACTTATATCAAATCGCTAAGGACCCATTCAATGGTATCAAGAATATCTGTCAAATGCGGCCGTACTAACCGGATAATATCGGAATTATCGAGAATTTTCTGCCGCAACTGAAGTAGGAGGAGACGTTGGATATCTAGATCTTGTGTCCCAAGGAGTTGATATGCGATTGGTTGGAGTTCTCTATCGATGGAATTGAAAGACCCCTCAGTGAGGTTGAAGAGTCGGTAAGCGACTGTGTTGATGATCTTAACCCTTGAGTCTTCAGTATACGCAATATCAGCAACTAAGTTATTCCTGATATTCCCGTCAGTGATTCTCCCGTATCTGGCGTTCTCCGTAACCTCAAGACCAACATCGCAATTTGTTATAAATGGATTTGAAATCTCAAAATGATCTACCTTATCGATTATTAACCCAGGTGGCATCAATCTTCTATTAGTTACAGATGTCTAATAACTCTTCGGGCTACTTTTGAAGAAGTAGTGTGCGTCACGTTCGGTAGTATAGAATCCGAAAGAAACCCCGTCTAATTCTCGAGAGATCGCCGACGCGACCGCCAAGATACAACCATGTCAACCCACACCCGACCCGATTACGTCCGCAACCGCGGGGATAGCTACCTCCCGCTCGAGGCAACGTTCCGAACCGAACCCGACCGGCCCACGGGCGACGGCGACCCGCTCGATCTGAGCGACGCCCTCTCGGTGCGGTTCTACCTCGAGCATCCCGATCGAGACGAAGTGATAGTCAACGACAGCGCCGAGGTCGACGACCCCGCGACAGGCGCGGTGAGCTACCAGCTCGACAAACACCAGCTCTCCCGGACGGGGACTCACGCCGGCCTCTTTATCGCCCGCTTCGAGGGCGAGCAACAGTGGTCGGCCCCACGCGGCGGGCGCGTCATCCGCATCGAAGTCGAAGACATCCCCGACGCCGACGGCGAGCCGATTGACCTCGAGAAGGTCGACGTTTCGATCGGCGTGCTCGAGGCAGATGAGGTCATCAGTGACTCAGGGACCTTTGGTGCGCTCTCCCTGACCGGCTCGAGCGGCTCGAGCGACTGGGGGTTTAACTACGATTCCGGCTCCGTTAACGTCACAAAAAACAACTCGACGTACATGAGTTTCACCGACAGCGGAGTCGAGGTGCCTAACGCCCCTGCAGCCGAGGATCATATCGCTCGACAGGCAGACCTCGGCAGTGGCTGGTCCCCTGCGGAATGGAACGAAATCGACGTCTCCGAACACGGGTTCCCCGGCGATGAGTCCGGGGGTGACGTGGTCCAGTTCATGCTCGACAATCCGAATAATAAGTTCATCTTCCCCGAAGGTCGATACAGTTGCAGTCAGCAGTTTAATCCCGATTCAACATGGAGCCAGTTCGCGATCGAAGGTAAGGGGGATGGTGCGACGTTCGTCTGCGATACGACGGACATGACTAACAATAAGGCGTTCTTCGTGGTTGGTCAGTACGATACGTCAAACATCGACCGTGCCGAAATCAAGAACGTCAACTGCGAGATCGATGCCACGAACGGCTACAACTTCGGCTTCGGGATATTCGCAGTCAATGACTTCCTCGAAATTACTAACTGCCGATTGAACGGCGAGCGCCGCTATTACGAATACGGAGGTTCGAAGTATGGGATTCGGGTTAACATGCTCAACGACCACTCCGTCGCGTTCATCAACGGTCTCTATCTCGGCGACGGCGACGCAGGGAACGTTTCAACTAATTTCGACGGTTGCATCGGCGCAAGTGTTGAACCACCGAACAAGGGAACTATCTTCTGGAATGGTTGTCAGGTGAGTGGATGGCCTGATAATGGGATGTATCTCAAAGATGGTACTGGGAGATCCCTCGCGATGGGCTGCATGACGGCGAATAACGGCAACCAGAACATCCGACTCGGCAAAGGAGACATGGCGATCGGCGGGTGGACGGCATGGACTGTGGACCCATCGACAGTCGACTACGCCGGCGGAGTATGTCTCGAGATCGAGCATGGCCAAGGGTCCGCCGTGATCGGCTACCGGGTTGAAGCAGATTACGCCGCCACGGATGTCATGCGAACCCGTGGGGAGAACGAGCACGTCAAGTTCCAAGACGTTTATATTCGCAACAACTCGGCACAGTTATCGATCGACTGCAGCTCCAGTTCTGGAGAGACGACGGAGTCTGAGCCCGGCGGAGAGGGATACGCGACCCTCGATAACGTCCGTATCGTCAACGATCACAGTGGGACTTCCGCGATCCGGTCGGCCACGGTTCGGACAACTCGCGTGAATACTGTCTTCCGTGGCTGTTCGATCAAGACACGGAATCCAAACATCGGAGTGGCTCCCGTCAGAGTGAACGCGGGAGACGCCTCGTTCCAGGATTGTCGATTCCATCAGCACGCCGATAGTCAGGCCAGCTATACTGCGATCATCGGTCCAGGTGATTCGACAGCAACAGATATCGGAAACATCCAATTCACGCGGTGCAAGTTCGTCGGCACCGATGGCCCCTACCTCTACGGAGGCGACCAGATACCGTTCCTCGAGTTCGTCGGCTGCGATTTCAGCCAGATTAGTGGGTCGTTGTGGCCCGCTGTCTCTCCGCAGGCAGAGTACGAAGCAGGCAACATCACTGAGTTCTCGTTTTTCCGCAATCGGCCCTACACGGAGGGGACAAATTACGGGTCGATCTCCCAAAAGGAAGTCAGGGCCGACACGGCGTACGCCAACGAAGGCGGTGGCAAAGGATTCCAGATAGTGACGGCCGGTGGAGCCTCTCGGTTCACGAGACGGAACAACCGGACGACCATCGACAATACGTACGGAGACGGATTCATGTTGCGCTACGTCGACGATACCGGGACATCGTCGCCGCTGATCATGGACCCTGATGGCACGACGACGATCAGCGGCCGGTTGACCCTCGGTGGCGGCCTGAATATCGAGGACCGGCTAAACATGTTGGGTAACAGTGCCATCAATGCAGCTGATATGCAGTTTGATCCGGTCGCCGAGCCGAGTGCCCCAACCGAGGGTTGGAAGTTGTTCGTCGATTCAGCGGACGGAGGTCTGAAAGCAAAAGACGATACCGGGGCTGTCACGACGATCGCGACCAAGTAGAGGCGAGGATTGTTTTAGACGACGACGGCGGAACCCGGCTTCGATACGTCCGCGACTCACGAATGAATCCGATCAAAGGGGAACTCCACGTTCTAGACAGTCCTCTGTGGGAAAGAGGCCTTAGCCGACGATCGTCAGTGTCGCTGTTCCGGCGAGCCCATGCTGACCCTCTTCAGTGCGTTCCCACACGAGACGTGCCGTTGAGTCCTCGCTATCAAAGCCAGTCTCGTCGGTCCGGAAGAACATGAGGAGGTCGGCCTGGTCGTCTCCATTCAGGTCGACATAGTAGCCGTCGTCGACCGGTCGAGCGCCATCGCCATTACTGACGGTGTCCGGTGCGCCAAACCGGTACCGAACCGGTTCGTTTGCCGGATCGAACTCGTCGGTCTGGAAGACCGCGACTGGAATCAGGTCACGATTCTCCAGATCGATCCGATTAATATCACAGTCGGGCCGGACATCGATCTCGAGATCTTCCGGAAAGTGAGCAGCTGCCTGTCCACCGAGAGCCGCAACACCGAATGCTGTTGCCGCTACTCCAGTCCCGGCACGGAGCGCATGGCGGCGAGAGTACGCAGATTCGTTCGTCGTCGATTCAACTTGCTGTGACATCTTGTCTCGTTCCTCTGCCATGATTCGCGTTGAAGTTCGACGCTGGCAGGGATGGTTATTCTGGTGCGAATGTTGAAATCAGATACCATCGCTGTGATCGCCAGCGATGCATCTGTGTCCATCTGTCCTCGAGACTAGGGCTTCCTCTTCCTGTGAGTTCTCTCGAGACATCTCCGACGCATAGTGACACCACCGAACCGGCGGAATCCGGCTACGATACCTCTTCGAACCACGAATGAATCCGATTATCGCACTCCTCCGAGCACTGCTCGGCATCGATCGCGACGGCCGTGATAATGATCAAGACCAATCCGGACCGGAGAGTCCGGAGCCCGATGAACCCGAGCCGGAACCGGTGCCATCGGGACCACTCGAATTAGGCCAAGACACCAAACGACAGTCGTGGCACGGCGATCAGGCTGGAATCCGAATCGTGATTACAGAACCACTCGAGAGTATCTCGGTGCGACTCTCGGCGATGACGAGGTCGGCCCGATGGGTATCCCTCAAACGGGACGGCGAGCGGATCACTCGAGAGTTTATCGCCGGTACAATGCCTGGCGAGTGGGTCGCCCTCGACGCCGAGCTTGAGGCCGGCGAAACTGTCGAGATCGTCGCCGACGCCAGATTCAATACTGGCGACCAGATCGAAGAACGACGGTTCGCTCGAGGCCGGACATCGATTGAGTATCCCATCGAGAACGGCGAGATAACCGTCACGGGCGGCGTCTACGGCGACTCCGAAATCACATCGAACTACCGCTACTGTTTCGACCGAGTCCAGAGAGGGGATCACTCCAACCGTGAACGCGAGTTCGATCCGCTCTCAGATATCCCGGCGGACGTGACGGTTGTTGATGTCGTCGACGAGAGCGAGATCGACCATGAGGGAGACCTCTCCAAGGAGATCGAGCGGTATCTCGCTGCCCGGCCGGTCCACCATGCGTTCGTCGTTCCCGATGGTGCCCGCTGGAGTTCAACACTCGAGCTCCCCTCGGGGGACTTCGTGGCTCTGATCGGGGAAGATCCGGGGATGGTGCTCGATGTCGATCGGTCACTCGATCTTGCGTTCGACCTCGGCCATCGGAGGGGAACTCTCGACGAGGCGATTCTCCGGAATATCACGCTTGATATCCGCGGCGAGGATGAGCGCGGAGAGATCGACACCGGGTTCGTGATGGCGCACATTCGGAGGTTCGCGGCGTTCGACAACCTCGAGTTAGTCGGCCAGCGAGCGCGGTATCAAGATTTCGGCGGCGGGCTCGAGCGCGTGGGTAATCGCTTTACCTTCTTGGTCCAGATGGTCGGTGACGGCAGCGGGGTTGCGAGTGTCGATAACCTCCGGATGCTCGACGGGGATACGGAGACTCGAAAGCATCAGGTTGGTCACGCGATCGCCACGAGCGCGGACCCGGCGCACCTTGGACGGACAGTCTGGAGTAACTGCGATCTCCGCAACTGGGTCGACAACGGCTACTACGTCAAAAACTCGCCCGGCCCGAACGAGTTGGTCAACGCTTCAGGAGAAAATAACGCGGGCAGTACGATCCGGCTTGGGGCTCGTGATAGTGTGGAGGGCGCGACGGTCAGATTCGATGAGATGACCGACCGGAAACCCGCGTGCGGGCTCTGGATGCAGTCCGGGATGCCGATAGCAACCGACGTCCAGATCGATGCACCCTGTGGGAATCACGAACTCATCCGTATCTCGACGGGCTGTGAGAAAGCAATCCTCAAGAATTTCGAAGTCTTCGCAGGGGAGCGAAACGCGCATCACACACTGCGAGTCTCTGGGTCTGGTGATCCGGGTGATATCGAGATTGAAGATTTCGAGATTACCGATCAGTCGCCCAACGGGACGCTATCGGACTTCGACTCGAGTGTGCTGTGCTCGCGACCGATGACGCTTCGGGATGGAACAATCGACGTGTCGGGTTGTGAGCGCTCGGCGATCGGCGGGAAGAGTGAGCCCACGCTCGAGGACGTTGAGATTGTAGAGTAACTCGTTTTCGCGCCTTTCGAAGTGCATTCGCGCGCCGCGGGTTCAGGCGTGCGGACTCAAAATCCAGTGTCGGGCGGCAACGTCGAGTGGCAACGCCGTCACTCGTCCAAAGAATCAGTGGCCAGCTAAAATTACGTCAGGCGTGCGTCAGAAAGGGGAGTCAGTCGCGATCGGCTTCAGCTTCGAGCTCGTGTTCCTCGAGCATGTAGACGACGTCCTCCGTATGGAAATGGACGCGTCGGAACACGGTCCGGTCGCCGTCAGTATAGAGCCGTCCCTGCTTGAGCGTTTTCTCCTCGCGATCGTCGTCGGCGACGCCGCGCGAACGGAACACGTAGGCCTGTGCCGTCCCGTCAGCGAAGTGCGTTGCTCGGATCGACCACTCGTCACCCCAGCGCTTGCGAACCGCGGCGAAGCTGATCGTCGATACGACGTCGACGCCGCGCTGGAAGGCTGACGTCGACGATCCGACGGACATCCGCGACACGTTCTAGGTCGGTGACGCGAACATCCGCGTCCGCGTGACAACGGCAGCATCGAGCGGCGAAACAGCGACGGTCACGATCCAGGAGGCACACTAATGGTATACTCAGAAAGTTGAGACAGTGGCGTGAGAAGCCGGACGGGACGCTCAAGGGGCCAGCGTTAGAAGCAGGTGACTCCGTGATCGAATTTGCCAATCGAGTGGTCTAATTTCTTAACGCAATTCTTTTCTAGCCTCCTATAATGGGTTTAGATAGTCAATCACCTAACAGAGGCGCTGTTAGGGTCAAACCACTCAGCTCGGAGGTTATACCATGGGTTTCGAATCAGAGGCAAAAATGAAAACCGTCGCTAAGGAGGTATTGGACAGCAGCTTTACCGGTGGCCCAACAAAGGTTGTAGACGAATTCTCCTATGGTGCGGGCCGCACGGACCTCGTTCTCACCAAAGAGTCAGAAACATACCGCGATCACCGGCTCAACGTCCTCGGCATCAACAACCCGATTGAGCGTGACTCACACTTACGAGCCTTCCTGCTCCTCCACAGCCGCGACGAGATCTCTAAGGATTACTTCTACCGACTTGGAGCCATGGACGAACGGAAGAAGAAACCCGCGTTAAAATGGCTCATCTCAAAGGGGTTTGTTGAAGAGCTACCTGAGGAGAAGATCCGCACTGCCCCGCACCTGCGACGTCACATTACCCGTTCGTACTCCATTGAGTTGAAACTCAAAAACTGGAAGAAGGCCGTAAAACAAGCCTTCCGCTCGAAATCCTTCTCGGACTACCAGTACGTCGCCCTCGACGACGAATACATCATCCGGGCAATCGACAATATCGACGTATTCGAGGAATACGACGTCGGCCTCGTTTCCATTGACCAGGAGGAAGAGCAGTACTTTGTACACTACGACCCGGACCGGCAAACCCCCTATTCGCCATTGAACAAGTGGCGCCTGAATGAAACAACTATGTGGGACGACCTCCCTGTCTACGCTAGCTCAGATTAGTATGTCCGGCGAACTCACCATCGACCAAATCACCACCCACTTCGAGGACGTCGAAATCCTGCGTGAAATCGAGGGCGGTGCGAATAAACAAGTGTACGAGGCAAAGTACCAAGGACAGACAATAGCATTCAAAATCCTACCCATCGACAACAGACGGGCCGAAGGATACGCAAAGCGGGAGATCGAAACCATGCAAAAGATCGACTCTCCCATCCTGGTAGACCTCCTCGGTCACACTGCCACTGAAATCGATGGGACCTACGTGTTCGCCCTTCTCGAAGAATTCGTTCCCGGAAACACACTAAAAGGCGTTCTCGAAGAGAACGGCGGAGACCCTGATCTTGGCCTCGATGTCACTCGATCACTTCTCTCTGTCCTGCCGGCCTTTGACGAGGACGAAATCATCCACCGAGACATCAAGCCAGGGAACATCATGGTCCGCCCGGATGGTGAGATCACGCTACTCGATGTCGGCATCGCACGAATGCAGAACCGAACGAGCCTCACACCCACATTCGCCCCGCATGGGCCCGGGACCTACGCGTACTCCGCCCCAGAACAACTGAACAACGAAAAAGAGATTCAGGGTTGCCGAACAGATCTATTCGCAACGGGCATTGTGATGTTCGAATCCATTACCGGGGAACACCCCTTCGCGCCTGATGACATCGACATCACCATTCCCGACGCGATCCTGCAAGAAGAGCGAAAAGAACTGAACGGCTACCTCGAGGACCCGGACTTCGAAGCAGAACTCAACGAATTCTTCAAGAAAATGACCTCATTTGAGCCCTACGAACGATTCCGAAAAGCAGAGTTCGCACGCCAAGAATTCAACGACATCACAGGTGATGCCCATGTTTGAAGAACCCAACTTTCTCGTCCAGATCGGCCACAACGGCCACCTAATGGTCGAAGATCTACTCCAGAAAGGCTACGCAGATGGTGCAATCCTCAGCCCTGCCGACTACAGCAAAGGCGACAACGAAGGGATTTCGAACACCATCCACAACTACGACGGCACCGTACTATTCGACCCGCAGTTCTACATCCCACGATCGGACCGTCCAAAATTCACTCACTACGACTACCATCAAGAATTCGGGGGCGACGCCTTCGATACCGTAGCCGTCGGCTCAGAAAACGAAACACTCTGTCGTGAACTTGTCGACCTGCAAGACGATCTGGAGGTAGATGCCTACATAGCACCTGCACGGATACTGGATACGTTCTCCGACCAGAAAATCGAAGAATGGGTGGAGCTCACGGGAATATTCCTTCACATCGCTGAAGAAGAGGGGCGGAACATCCCGGTGTTCGCATCGCTCCCGGTCGATCAACAACCTCTAAATGACAAGAGCCAGCGAAGCAAACTTCTGAACAATGCCACACGACTGGACCCAGACGGGTTCTATGTGTCTACCGAATTCGAGACAGACAACAGATACCCGCTGACGGGTCCATCGAACGTGTATTCAGTTCTGGATCTGCTAAATAGCCTGAAGCAAAACCACTACGAGGTCGTCGTCGGCCACACCCATCAAGTCGCTCACCTTTACCTTGGAATCGGAGTAGATGCCTTCGCCTCCGGACACTACGTGAATCTCCGCGCGTTCGATACACGACGCTGGGACCCCGACAACGAGCAGGGCGGTGGCCGACAGGTCATCAAGTACTATTCAGACAAACTGCTGAACGAACTCCGAGTGGACCAAGACCTCGATCTGATGTATCAGAAGGACGGATTCGACCTCGAGACAGTCCGAACACCATCGGACTACGATGATCCGCTCTTCGAAGGTTCTGACCCACCATCTACTGTCGGCTGGGCGCTGCGCGACGCCTCGTGGGACCACTACATCTGGTCTTGCTACGATATCTCGCGGAAGTACCGCGAGAAATCGATCGACGAACGCTTGGCAACCGCAGAGCAAACAGTGGAAGACGCCGAGGAATTGTACGAGGAGATCGAAGATGAGTTCGGGATGCTCACCGAGCCGACAAAGCAAATCTATGGTGACTGGAAAGCCTCCCTGTCTACCATCAAGTCTGAGGTCCTGTAGCGAGTTGACATAGGAAATGAAAATAGGAGTTATCTCCGACATTCACGCCAACGCACCAGCTCTACGCGTCGTGTTAGATGGGTTAGTTGAAAGCGGAGTTGACCAAATACTCTGTGCTGGGGACGCGGTTGGTTACTACCCGTTTCCGAACGAGGTCGTCTCACTGCTCCAGAAGCACGATGTCCGGTCGATAATCGGAAATCACGATGCTGCCGTCCTTGATGAAACGCCTTCAGAATTTAGTATCAACGCCAAGCGCGCAGCTGATTGGACAAGACGACAACTGACACCCGAGAGCAAAGCATACCTCAAATCACTCCATCTGGCCTTCGAGGAAACTATCGACGATAGAGAGATTTACATGGTTCATGGCTCTCCTGACGACCCGCTGAACGAGTACATCTGGGAAGAGGAAGTTAACGAGCGAGCCCTCGATTTCTGGTTCGACGACCGTCCCGAATTGGTGATTCTTGGCCACACCCATCGACCGTTCGTGAAAGAGATCAGCTCGACAACGGTCCTAAACCCAGGAAGTGTGGGACAGCCTCGTGATAGGAATCCTCGATCCGCATTCGCTGTTGTCGATTTAGAGACGCTCGCAGTGAACCGGTACCGGGTCGATTATGACATCGATGCTGTAGCAGATAAGACTGGAGAATACCTTCCTCGGAAGCTTGCTGATCGATTGTACGAAGGTCGGTGAGCAGGAGGAGGGATAAGTAGTGAGGCCTTGGTAGTGGGTAGTTCTCCTGCTCGAATCCGGTGGCGCTGCGATCGCCTCCTCGTCCGCTGGGGGCAACCGTGCGGTCTCGACTGTATCGGCGGCAGTCTGGACGCCGCAGCGCTCGGCGATCGGCGGGAAGAGTGAGCCCACGTTCGAGGATGTCGAGATCGTGGAGTGGGGCCACAGTTCGATATAATGTTGCCTAGCTCAGTTCTCGGTGATGCAAACCGAATCGATGTACTCCGTGATCTTCCAGAGATCATCCTCGAGTTCCTCGTCGGTCCAGCCGTAGTGGCTCCCGAGTTCACCCACCAGTTCATCGACGATCTCGTCGTTGTGTTCCATCGCTCTGCTGAACGTCTTGAACTCCTCATCGTACTGTAGGCACGGGGTGCTCATTCCGACTCCTCCAGACTCTCTACCCGGCGTTCAAAGCCAACAGACCACGGCATCCCGTCACACTCAGACGGGACTGAACCGTTCTGGATAGCCTGCAACGCCTTTGCTATCTCATCATGCGCTTGCATATGGACCGTTTCGGCCGCTTCCTCTTCGCCCTCAACGGTGATACTAACCTCAACGTCAACTCCGTCTGCCGTGATTCCCTCCGTCTTGAGCTTCATTCCGACCCCTCCCGTTCAGTATCCGTGTGTAGGGAACGCTCGCGCTCGAGAGTTTGCTGCCACTCGTCTTTCGAGTGGACGGTGACGAGGTAGTCCCGATCGTTGTTCCCGATCTTCAACTCGACTTGGAGGTCAGCCGCTTTCTCGGCCATGTGCTCCGTGGGGTACTCGAACGTCTCGCGCGGACCGTCGTTGTAATCTCGGACGAGGACGTGCGGTTCCGTGCCGGCGCTATCGAGGACATCCAGTGCGTGGCCGAGGTTGTTCCGCGCGATCGATTGCAACGTACTAATATGGAACGACAGCGGTTCCGATTCACCATCCTGGTTGACCATCTCGTAGGTAACACTCCAGTAGCGGTCGTGGGTGCACTCGCGCGGCTGGAGCCATGTCGTGATGACGAACCGGTGGTCGCCGCGAACGACCTCGGCCTCGCCGCGATTGTCAACACCGTCGGTGTCCGGATCGTCATCCCACTCGAGGACTTTGAACCCCCAGTCATTCGGGAGTTCATTGATCTGGTTGAAGTCAAACCAGTGCGGAGCGCGTGGGTCGCGGCCACCTCTCGTCCGGTCAGTTCCGCTCGGGGACTCACCGTTCATCACGATCACGCTTCGAAATTGTTTCTTGGGCGCGCTCGAGTGCGCTGCGTGCCGCGTCGGGATCGCCGCGTTCGAACGCTGCTTCGATCTCGTCGAGTTCTTTGGCGACGGTTTCAAGATCGCCACCGGCCCGATCACAGACGTCGTCGACAAGCATCTCGTAGACCTCGGAGAAGCTCTCCTCGAGGACCTCGACATCGTCTCCGAACTGTTTTCGAACCCGATTCCGGACCAGCGACTGGACTTTGTAACGGTAGTTTGACGTGACATCAGCATCTCCAGCGATGATCTCGCGTTCGCGTTCGGTCATGAGCGCGCGTCCTTCTTCGGCCATTGGTTGGGGTGTTTGCGTTGCTGCCATAAATACCACATGTCGTAAGATAACAGCCACTGACTAAAATATTACTGCTAACCGTATACTCGAATAACAGTATATGCGGTTTAGGGTGTATACGATATACAGTAAGCATTAAGTGCCTGGCCGATAGACTATGAAGTAGAGGCCGAGAGACGCCAGGAAAACTCTGGCCGGTGCTTGAGACACCGACCTCGGTCTACGCTGAGACCAATGTCGATTACCACACCCCAAACCGAAAACGTTGCGGATGCGACTGACACTCTGTCGGCGAAGATCGGCTTCGTCGTCGGTGTCGACCAGGAGAACAGCGCACACGTTCATCACCCCGTGTCGGGCACGGTCGCGGTCCACGACGTCGGCCCGGACTACGAGGTCGGCGACTACATCAACTCCGAGCCCGAGCACGTCGAAGCGCTCGAGGGACGGCCGCTCGAGGGGTGGATGTCCTACGTCGCTACCGAGCGAGGATGGCTCGAGACGACCCACCGCGCACCGAATAGGGGCGAGATTTAGATGCCGATGGTCTGCGACTACGACCACGTCGCGCAGCGTGCAGAGCAACTCGAGCGCGAGGGTGCTCGCGAGATGCGAAAGCTGGCCGAAGCGAAGGCCACCGCTGGGCCAGAACACGTCACGCCTGTGGAGGGTGAGATTCTGGTCGCCGACGGCGGCCAGCAGGATCAGGGACCGATCAATGTTGGCGATCACGTCCAGGACGAGCAGGATCCCGACGCGACGATGGTTGTCGTCAACCTCGATACGCTCCAGGCCGACGCCTACGAGATCGAGGTGGGTGGTCCGACGATAGCCGACCTCAATCCAGAGTACCCGCCGAAGGACGACGTCGTCGAAGTCGTCTACCCGCAGCGGACCGATCTCAACCTCGAGGACAAGAAGACGTACGCGTTCCCGAAAGGGCGACTCGAGGTCGTCAGTAGCGTGCACGATCGAGACGGCGACGAGGAGGGTGAAGAGTGATGGCGGTCGCTCGAAGCGCGGAATCGGTCGACGTAATCGACGGGCCGGCTACAAAGGCTCTCACGGAATGTATGACCGTTATGGACTCTGTCGGCATTGTTCGTGACGTGAGCGGCATGTTCGAGGTGACGAGTGAGAGCGGGCGAGAGTATATCGTTGACCTCGAGGCTCCGACCGGCGCACGCTGTCTCTGTGACGACCACAAATATAGGCAGAGGGTCTGTAAGCATATCTATCGAGTTCAATTCGAAACGGGAGCTCGGAAGATTCCGGCGTGGGTCGACCCCGCCGACGTCGACGACGGGCTCGGCGAGTTCGTCGACGGCGAACCAAGGTGGTCGCGATGACCGACGCCCAGATCGCACTCCAGTACACGCCCGACTCGGGCGATCCGCGACGAGTCCGCCTCGAGCCTCGAGACAACTGCGGCTGCAAGTGGGACCGTCTCGTCGAGGAACGCCGCGACGGAGTCTGGGCAATCGTCGGTCACGAGATCGTCGCCGACGTCGGACTGGAGGCCCCCGCGGCCGTCGTCTCAGACCACGGCGTGACATCGTTCCGCGGGCCCTAGCGCAGAGGCCTCTTTCAGACTGGTAACACATGTCGCTGTCGGTGAAAATCGGCGAAATAATATATTGACCGTACGACAACCGATCGCGGTTCGGTCCACTTTGGACGCGTATCCCGTTTCATCACGGGCGAACCGAGTCCCACCATCGGTGGGGTTGCATTATGGAAGATCGAATCACACGACGTAAGGCGATCGCAGGTATCGGCGGACTGACTACCACGGCAGTACTCGCGGGCTGTACCTCGAGCGATGATGACGGCGACAGTGCGGGTAGCGACGACGGAAACGGCAACGGCAACGGCAACGGCAATGGCAACGGGAACGGCGACGGCAATGGGAACGGGAATGGAGACGATGGTGGGTCTGTCGAAATTCTCGAGCACGAAACCCAGGCCGCAGAGTTCGGAGATTCAATCAACATCGTCGGCGAAATCCAGAACAACACAGGAGAAGAACAGAGTTACATCGAGCTGACGGCCGTCTTGTACGACTCTGAAGGGACGCGCGTCGACGACTCGATGACTAACTTTAGCGACGTTCCAGACGGCGAAACGGTCGCCTTCGAACTCATGACGACTCTCAAAGAAGGCGAGTTCGACAACTACGAGCTCGAAACGTCGACCTCGCTGTGAACTAAGTCCCAACGGAGAGTTCGGAGCATCGGAAATCATCTCAGTTTCCGAAAACTCGTTTTTCGTGCCCGTTGGCGTCGCGATCGACGAAGATAAATCGCTGTTTTTCGGTGTCGAAGCTCGCGCCCACTCGGCCAGCACGCCGAGTGGGTGAGCGCAGGATGCTAATAACGGCCGATGAGCCCATGGATGTCGATGGGTCCACGGATATCAACTCAGTACGTTGGTATCCGTGACGGCCGCATAGTTGGATCCTATACCATGGCGCTTGAAGATATGGGTAACGTTCACAGTTACCGCAATCGACAACGTCGTGATCAGCGAATAGTCACCCTAGGCGCTGTTTCACGAACTCGTTTAATCGCTCTTCGAGTCGGCCGGCAACGATCTCACAAAAACGGAGTGGCGAGCAGCGTTGGCGCTAGCAGTTGTCGTCCGCTACCGTGTCCTCTTCTGTAGACTCCTCTGTACTTTCATCGCTGCCGTCAGCATCTTCAGTGTTATCAGCTGTGGAGTCGTCATCGTCTTCCTCGTCGGCCTCGTCGGAGTCCTCCTCGTCGGAGTTGTCCTCGTCAGCCTCGTCTTCGGGGTCCTCAGTGTCGTTGCCGGTTTCGTTACCGTCGTCGG
Source organism: Natrinema soli (assembly GCF_028618695.1). Next base: position 42,848 of record NZ_JAQIVI010000210.1, read on the forward strand.
TATCATTTCCACCTTCGCCGCCAGTAGCCTCATCGTCGCTCGTCGCGACGAGTTCCTCACTTGCGGTGAGAAGAGCAATCACGTCTGGGTCTTCGTTGTTGATCCGGCCGTTATCATAATCGTAGGTGACGTCGCTTTCGGCATCAGTATAGCCGGATGCGATGGTCAGTTTCCCACCGGCTGGAACAGTCGTCTCCTCAGGAAGGCTATCAGTCTGGTTTTTGTTGTCATTGTGTTCCCAGTCGATCACGTAGCCCGAGAGATCGACATCGGTATCTCCTGTATTTTCGAGAACGACAGTCTCGTTTTCGGCATTGATTTCGGCTATCACGATCGGTACCTCGTGCTCGTCGGCGAGTACCGTACCGAAGCCAACCGTTCCGGCGATTACAAATCCTGCCCCTGTGATGAAATTTCGTCTGTTTGTCGTCATAGACAGAATGTATATTATTCCATCAACATATATAATCATAGGTTTTGAATGATATATTACTGCAAATAGATATGCGTTATAGATGTGGCCGGCAGTAATAGCCATATGAAATACCATCTGTGCGATTGATTTCTGAAGTAGAGAGATCGGAAACGTCTCGCTTTACGAAAAAACTCGCTTTTCGCGTCCGTTGGCGTCGCGATCGGCGAGTAGCGCTTTCGGAAACCGTAATGGAAACGACAAACCATTCTCCTGATGGTTGTACTGGCGGATTTTCCTGATAAATCCTGTATCGGAACTATCGGAAACCGTGTTCCATCACTTATGTCGGAGAGTCGAGATTGTCAGGACATGATTGAATTTCCGTGGGTCTTCGACGATCAGTATCGGACCGATATCCTCCATCGGCATGACGAACTCAACTCGCTCTCGCGGTTGCTCGAGCCCGCAACGGTCGGCCGGCGTGCTGAGGACATCCTGATTCATGGATCCTCTGGCGTGGGCAAGACCGCGACTGCTCGTCGGATGGTGGACGAACTCCGCACCGGAGGCGCGGTTAGTTCGGCGCTGGTCGAGTGCTCGGGCAAAACGGGGAACGAAATCCTCCACGAGGCGATCGAGAAGTTCCCCGCCGGGACAGTCATCCACCGGAATCAGCCCCGTGAAGAGCTGGTCGAAACGCTCGAGCGGATCGTCGACGACCCGTTTATCGTCGTCCTCGACGAGGCCGATGTTATCCCCGACCTGGACGTCCTCGAGGATCTGTTTGCGGTCGATCTCGTCTCGGTCATCGCGATCACCCACCAGGATGTCAAGTGGCTCAACCGCGTCGATCGCAATCTCCGGTCGCGCTTCCGTGGCGATAACCAGATCGAGTTTCGGAAGTACACCGTCGGGGAGCTGGTCGATATCCTCGAGCCCCGCGTCGAACACGGCCTCACCGGTGACCCCACCCAGGATGGGCACCTCGAGTGGATCGCCGACGAGACCAACGGCGTCGCACGGTGGGCGATTAAGTCCGTGCTCTCCGCTGCGGAGTTGGCCCTCGAGCGCGGGCATGACCACTTCCACGATGAGGACATCGACGACTCGTTCGAACACGCGATGCAGAAGATCAGGAAGGCGAACCTGCGGTCGCTGCCGCTGCCCCACCAGCGGCTGTACGAAATCGTGCGCGCGATCGGGCCGATCTCCGGTGGCGAGATGCGCGAAATATACGGCGAGCAAAAAGAGGCGATCTTCGAAGGTCGCGGTCACGATCCAGTGAGCTGGCGGCAGGCGTGGAACTACCTCGACAAAATAGCGGACTACAATTTGATCAAGATGCCCGGTGAGACGAAGGCGACGGTCTACGAGGCTGTGGATCCAGAGTTAGAAGCGCCTGTTGAGTTTGAAGTAAGAGAGACTGCAGAACTGGATTAGTCAGCTGTCGCCGGTGCCGTCGCCGTTTTCCCGTTTCCCTCTACGAATTGCTCGTATCGTTCCAAGTATTCCTCATTCTCCTCAACGTAGTCGCGCATGAGTTCTTGGATGACTGGACTTCGGTTGTCAGATTCCAGCTCGCCCAGCATCTCTTTTACGTCAACAATCCTATCAAAATCCTCCAACAGATCGTCGGGAATACTTATACTTGGGTTTGCCATGCTGCTACATTGCTATTGTGGCATAATAAAACCCTAGCAGCCATTAAAGCATGAGAATATCACGGCAACAGCTACGTTAGCAAGAACTAAGTGTAGCTATTGCTATTATGCTATTGGATGGGCAATCCGAGTATCAGTATCCCTGACCCGCTCCTCGGTGACGTGGACGCAATCGCCCACGCGAGAAGTGGTCCGGGAGAAAAAGTTAGCCGGTCCGAAGTAGTCCGCGATGCCCTCGAGAATTATGTCGCCGAGCACGGGGAGGAGGTGGTCAGGGGAAACGCGGATAGCGAGGACTCGATCGACGGAGCAACGGCTCAGAACTAAACTGAAGTGAGCCGGGTGTCACCAGCACCCGACTCGAGAACGACCTGATATCGCATGATCATAGACGCGGCACGCGGACATAGTAAACCGACGGCTACACCGGCCAGTAATCCCGGTAGTAGCCGACTACTCCGCAACTCGGTTATTTCGAAATGCCGCGTGTCACTTTTAGTGTGTATCGGGTTCAACAGAGAATCAGCCACTCGCGGCCACCGCCGAGGACGCCCCAACCTTCCAAGAAACGGCGTCCTCGGCTGTCCGCGGGTTACAGACGACAACCATTCCGGGGCAGGAATCCCGCCCCGGCACATCCGTAACCATGTACGCAGACTCAAACGACACAGATAAGCGCAACGCCACGTCGAAGAACACCAGAAACTCCCGGAACGGGGACATTCAGTCCATCGCGGCCGACCTGACAAAGTTTCAGGTTCGGATCCTCGCGATCCTCGCAGCTGACGATCGGTACGGTCTGGCAGTCAAAGAAGAGCTTTCAGAATACTACGGTGAGGAAATTAATCATGGCCGCCTCTACCCAAATCTTGATGATTTGGTCGGTCAGGAACTCGTCGACAAGTCCGAACTCGACAAGCGGACCAACAACTACGCCATCTCGCCGAAAGGAAAGGCTGCTCTCGAGTATGAAATGGAGTGGCTCGAGGAGCAGATCACCGAGGGCGATGGTGAATGAACGCCGACGAAGCCCACGCGCTCGGGGACGTCCTCGAGTCGATTGACAATGCTGGCGGCGATGTCCGTGATGTTGACCTCGGCCGACAACTCGAGCCGGCTCAATCGGCGCTGGCTGCCTCGCTTCTGTCGGGTACGCGGGCGACCGAGACCGTGGCCACGCTCAAGGTCGTCCTCGACACCGACTCGGGCGAAGTTACGGACGAGGATGTCGAGCGTAACTTGTCCGACGCCACGGGGATCGAGATCGACGATAGCGTCGAGACGAACGACGGAAGTGACGAGGCGGTCGCCCACGACCTGATCGAGACGATGATGGAGCGGGCGTTCGCCGTCGACGGCGATCCCAGCGAGGATCGTCCCCGATCGTTCGAGCACGCTATCCGGCTGCTCGTCCCGACCGAGTACAGCGGCCACATCACCGAAGCGTACGAGCAGGCGATGGGTGATTCCGAGGCGGAGAACGACGGGGGTGAGCCGGAATGATCGACGGCAAACTCGCGTTCCTAACCGAAACCGTCGACAACCCACTCGAGAACTATCACGACACGCACCGCTCGCTCCACGTCGAGTCAGCGGTCAGCTACCTCAATGACGAGCTCACTGTCCAGCGCGGGCAGGTCGCCGGCCGCGTTCCGAAAGAAGAGGAGATCGTCAACAGAGATGGCCATGAGATCGAGGTCGAGCGCGAAACGCGAACCCGAACGGTCGCCTCCGACTGGATCGCTGACGTCACCGGCGGCGGGTGGATCGTCGCCGAGCGCACGCACTCGGCCCGCGACCAGGACGACCATCTGAAGGTCGACTGGCCGTTCACGGAGTTCGTCAAGCGCACCGGCGTCGAGATCGATCGCGTCGGACTGTCGCCCGCAGAGTTCGTGCGCAATCAGCGCGATGCCGATCGCGACTACACAATCGAGATGGCGTCGCGAGAGTTCAACGGTGACGACATCTCAATCCAGTGGGGCCAGGGTGCAATGCAGAAGGACGCGATCAAGTCCGACGTCGGCGTCGCGCTGACGACGCTCTGGAACGGCGAGTTCGTCCGCCTCGTTGTCTATGGCTCCGGATACTTCTCGATCTGGGAACCCGAGGAGATGGCGATCGAGCAGTTCGCGCGGTTCGTCGACGAAGAGATCGTCCCGGTCGCGTACGTCCTCGAGGACGACCAGGAGGAAGACGAGGCCGAACAGCAGACGCTCGAGTCCGAGCGGGTGGAAGCATGAGCGCCGACGAAAAGACGCTCGACAAGGGCGTCCCGATCGAGCCGACTGGCGAGGACTGCCCGGTCTGTCCCGACGGCAAACTCGTCAAACCCCGCAGTGAGGTGCCCCAGTGTCCGAACTGCCTGTACGTCAACAATCCGCTCTACCTGGACAACGAGCTCGTCGACTTCGAGTTGACCCACCGGCAGGGACGCCGTCTCCTGCGAACGTTCGGGTATGATCACCACGGTACCCCTGGCGATATCGGAACGCGACTTCGACGGTTCTGCCACGAGCAGGACATCAGCAGAGACTACCTCAACGACCTGCTCGCGGACCTTCGTGGAACCAGCGGCTACGAGCGTGGTGATTCGACATGAGCGCCGAAGAGTTTCGCACGACGCTCAACACCGCCCTCTCCTCGGCAATCGCCGGCAACGCTGACTTGGGCGAAGTTGATCAGGCTCTCGAAGACGCACGCGGGCGTATCGACGAAATTCGGACGGCTCGAGGTGAAGCCTGATGTCCTCATGTCCCACCTGCGGCAACCGGGACTATCTGTGTCAGCAGTGCAAGATGGACGAACTTGAGGATCGGCTCGGACTCCCAGAGGATCACTTTGACGCCGACGTGGGGATCGTCTGCTGGGTCCAGGATCTCAACGGTGACTGGCACGCCTCAATGTACTTCGAAGGCACACGCCACGCCGCTGCCTGCGGCGAGTGTTTCGAGACACCGGTCGCCGACGTCCGCGACGACCCGCGGCGACTCGCGGACACCCACATCTGCGACGACTGCAAGGTTGACCTCGAGGCCGATGATGACGAGACCGCCCCCGACGGCGGCGAGTTCGCACCGGCGAGCGAGCTGCGGGCCGACGGTGGTGAGGTCGATGTCTACCAGTGGGTGCTCGAAAACGTTCGCGAGTTCCCCGCAGGGATCGATTCCCGCTGGGGCTCTTGTGGAAACCTTGTCCACCAGGGACGGAAACTTGACAGCGTCGAGAAGGACGACGTCCAGGCAGCAATCGCCCGCGCGGTCGACAATGAGGACCTCCTCTCATGGCACGGGCTGCTGGCTCGAGCCGAGATCGACCGGCTTCGGGAGATCGTCCACGTCGAGCACGAAGAGCACGGTATCACTCGACAGATCCTCGTCGGGAAGTGTAACAAGCTCATCGCGGCGAAGAAGCAGGAGCAGGCCGGCGAAGCCGAATCCGAGCCCGAAGTCGCGACCGACGGGGGCGTTGATCAGTCCTCAGACGGGACTGGTCAGGTTGAATTCCACTCGACCTTCACGAGTTCGGCTACGAAAATGACTAGATTTCCCAGAAAGAGCAGGGCAAGTGCGACGAAGATCAGGGCTTCTCCCTGCCCGACCAGATCAGTCTCTATTAGACCGATTGTCCACCCGATAAGTAAGCCTGCGAGGACAGTAGCTGTGAGACCCAAACCCACAAGACGGCGCTCACTCCCGACCATGTCACTATTTTGTGATTTGCGCGGGATAAGCACCCAGCCTGAGGTCGCCAGCCTGTACTTTGTCCGCCGAAGTGATCTGGTCTCAGAACGGCGGTCACTACAGCTGGGAGGTGATCAGCTGTGACGGGCGGCTCGTGCCGAACCCACTGCGACGACTGCGAGGCCGAGGTCCGTGTGTCGGCGCGGTACTGTCCCGACTGCGGGGCACGCCAGGACTGGTTCACCGACGATGAGGTGCCCGACAGCAACCTTGAGGTCGTCGATCGCGTCGACGATGTCTGCTCCGAGCTCGAGGCGCTCTGCGACGAGGTCGACAATCCGGACGTCCAGGCGGCGCTGCGCTCTGCGATCGGCAACGTCTGGCGGGCATCGGTCCTTCAGCGCGTCGACAAGAACAGCGTCATCCGGATGGTCGCCGGCACGGGACGCGGGAGCACGTCTGTCCGCGGGCCTGTGATAGACGTTTACACACGCGAGCGGGGTGAGTCGCGATGAACTCCGACAAATCCTCGAGCGGAACTGATCACTGGGCCCTTTGGAATTCACTATTCCCACAGGGACAGTTCTGCGTTCCTATCGGACGAATTTGGCCCGATAGGAGGACCTTTGCGGCGTATACTGATCCACAACGGTCACAAACGGCTACAGTCCGTTTGGGGTCTGCCATTGTATTCACCCAGTTTATCAGCACAACGTCCTATCTATTCATATCCGGCCCTCAGCATTTTGGCCGATCACTACACACGGAAGCTGATCGCGACCGCGCTCAGATGGATCCGCGAGTAACCGGCCTGCTCGTAGTCGCCCTCGGACTCGCCTTCATCGGCGTGATCACTGTGGTGGCGATCGTTCCATGAGCGCGACCACGCAGTCTCCGCGGAACTTCGAGTTCGAGATATCAGCTCACGCCCGACGGCGCTGGGAGAAGCGATCGCCTCAGTCACATCTGGACCCACGGGCAGCGTGGAGCGAGGCGACGTCGGTGCACTACCCGAGTCTCAAGCCGCCTGGCGAGCATGCACGCTACCACGAGTCGACGGATCTCGTCCTGTTGGTGGCCCAAGACGGCACGATGACGACCTGCATCCCGCTGTCGGATCGATCTCCAGACGAACAGCAGTACGTCCGCAATCAGGTGAGCGACCAATGAGCCAATCAGATTCAAAAAGTGAGATACGGTTTATAGACACCGACGAAGACGATCCGCTGAGCTTCTGCCGACAGCATCCCGATGCGGTCCGGGAGGCGAAGCAGCAAGCCGAAGAAGAGGGATACAACGCGTTCGCAGCAGCCTGCGATGCTGTGTTGGAAGAGGTTGATCCGGATGAGTAACTCACTCCGACGTGTCAGCGTCAACCTGGACGTCGTTCGTGGCCAGCGCGCTCAAGATCTCACTCACACCGAGTTGGACGTGTTCCCCGTCGGCGTCGACGATGAACTGAGAGCCTTCGGCAGTCGCTTCTTTCGTGGCCTCACGAGCCTCCGGAGTCACGGCATCGCCACACCGCGGGCAGTAGTCATGATACGGCGCGATGGGTTCGAGGCAGTTTCCACAGGGTTGGCGTTCCTGCGACGGCCCATCGTCACTGTCTCCGAGTCCAACCTTCTCGAAGATAGCGTCGTTGTGTTGCTCGCCGGAGATGTGTTCGTACGTACTCCACATGTTGGAGTCAACCGTCCAGTGGACCCGGTGTTCGACCTCTGCACGGTCGTAGCCTTCGCGACGCATTCGCGTGATCGCGCTGTGGCGGAAGTTATGGGGGTTGACCGGCTTCTCGATATCGGCCTTCTCGGCTGCTCGGTGGAGCTGGTTCCTGATGGTCTGCGGGGCGAGCGAGCCATCGTCTCCCTCGAGGTCGTTGCCATGCCCCTCCATCTTGTGGAAGAAGGCGACATCGTCACGATCGGGGCGCGGGTGGACGCGATGGAGGTAGGTTCGCAGCGTTGCCTTGGCGTCGATGATCGGATAGGGGCGGATTCCCGCGCCCTTCAGCCCCGACGCGTTCGGGTTCGGTGTGAACGTCGCCTGGTCGCTTTCGAGATCGACATCGCCGACCCGCAGAGAACCGACGAGCGAGATGCGGGCACCGGTATCAGCGAGGAACTCGACGAGTGCGATATCTCGGAGGTTGTTTGCGCCGTCACACAGCGCTTTGATGTCCTCGTTCGTCAGGATATCGTCCTCGGTGACCGGCGTCGAGTCAGGGGTGACCAGTTCGATATCTTCGGCCCAGGAAAAGTCCGTCTCGACGAGGCTGTCGATCGTCGTGAGGAACTTCTTCAACGCGAACTGGTATGTTTGGACGGTCTTGGCGGCGAATCCGGGCGTGTCGCCTCGGCCATACTCCGGCGAGTGTTGCAGCTCGAAGATGAACTCGTCGAAGCTGTCCTCGTCGAGATCGATGAGCGGTTGGTCAAGGCGCCTCGCGTTGAGTCTGAGATTTCCCAGGTATTCGGCCATGCTGCTGGTCTTCACTCGACCGTCGCACTTCCGGACGAATCGCTTGACGTAGGGCTGGTCCTTGGGGTGAAACTCGTCGATGCGATCGAGTTGCTGCTGAAACCGGCGATCGAAACTCTGGAAATCGTCAATGTCACCCATACCACCACAATGAGAGTCCGCTATTATAATACTGAGTCAGGTAAAGAAGTTACTTTTATCTCTTCCGCCCATATTTAGTGCGCAACAGTGCCGGCGAAAATAAAACTGATTTTTCCACAAAGGCCGAATCAGTTCGGGCGCCCCCTCCCGGATGTCCGACTTCCCGGCGGCAGTCGGCAGTCCCTCAGAGATCCGATCGCGAACTCTTCGTCGTCCGCTCGCGCTCGAGGGCCGTGAGCGTGTCCTGCGAGAGGCCGACCAGGTGACAGAGCGGGTTCCCCGGGTAGACGACCGGGTTCTCGAGGACGCCGACGATGAGGCCGGTGAAGGGGGCCTCGACCGTGACGATGTCTTCCTCCTCTTTGAACGGGTTCGTGATCGTACAGATCACCTCGCCCTCCTCGACGAGCGCGCCGCGACCGCGTTTCATGTCGACGATGCCGCCGGCGTCCGCGCGGAGCCAGGTTTTCTCGTTGTCGTCGTCGATGATCGTCCGCCAGCCGGGCCAGTGGACCGACGACCGTCGGTGGCAGCCGAACTCCGCGAGGACGCTCGCGACGCCGGTGAGCGCGCGGTCGATCAGCCGACGCTGAAATCGGTGGGCCTCGCCCATTTCGACGGTGATCGTGGGGATACCGGCTTCGGTCGCCTCGCGGCGTAGCGTCCCCGACGGCCCCTCGCCGGCGATGATGACGTTCGAACTGAACGCCATGGCGAGTCTGCCGACGTCGGAGCGCTCCATGTTCGCCCGGACGTGGAGCATGTTCGTTCGCCCTCGCGTGGAGGTATGGAAGTCGATCCCGAGGTCACAGGGTTCGATGAAATTGGTGAAGATCCGGTGCGCCATCCGTCTGGCACTCGTCGACCCCTCCCGACCGGGGAACGATCGGTTCAGATCCCGGTCGTAGATCGGCAGATACCGCTCCTGTGCGAGGAAGCCGGGAACGTTCATCACCGGCAGGCACACCAGCGTCCCGTGGAGCACGGAGTGGTCCCAGTCGTGGGCGACCTCGCGAACGACCTCGATCCCGTTGAGTTCGTCGCCGTGGGCCGCCGCCGAGAGAAAGACCGTCGGCCCGGGATGTTCGCCGTTGATCACCGTGACGGGGATCCTGACGGGATCGCCGAGATACGTCTCGCTGATGCCGTATCGAATGTTCGCCGATTCACCAGGATCGACCCGGCCGCCGTTGTAGGTAAAGGCCTCGGCCATCGTTTCGGATCCGCCCGCTCGGTCGGGTGGCTCGCTCGTCCCTGCGTCGTCGCTCATATGACGTGCTCCGGCGGCACCACCGTGAATGTTCTCCCTTCAGTATCGTCGGGCGACTCGCGTTCCACCCGCTCGAGTGGTTCCGTATTTCGTTTTCCGGAGAAAAAACGGTTTCCCGACGACTCGGTCAGGCAAAAGCTGGGACTGTGGGCATACGTTTTGTATCTGGCTGTGCTACGGACAGCCATGGAAGTTCGTGAAGCAACTGACTCGGACGCCGCAGCGATTCGCTCGATCGCACACGACTCGCTCAACTCCACGTACACGGCATTTCTCGAGGAGGAAACCATCGACGAGGCGATCGACCAGTGGTACGGCGACCCGCTCGCCGACAAACTCGCCGACGACCGCTCGCTCTTTCTGATCGTCGAGCGCGACGGCGAAATCGCCGGCTTCTCGCAGAGCGAACTGGTCGGCCAGCAGGCGAACACCGGCCACTTGCTCTGGCTGCACGTCCACCCCGACCACCGCGGCGACGCCACGGGCGTTCGATTGCTGGTCCGCACTCGCGAAGCGTTACTCGAGGACGGAGCGGACGGAGTCCAGTGTTTCGTTCTCGCGGACAACGAGGGCGGCAACGAGTTCTACCGATCCCACGGCTTCGAGCAGGCCGGTCAGCGCGAGGTCGATATCGGCGACGAAACCTTCACGGAAAACGTCTACGTCGAGGCCGGCCTCGAGGGCGACGGCGAGTGGGGGGCGATCGACGAAGTCACGACCGACGGCGAGACGGTCTACGTGAGCTACGGGGAAGCCGCTCGCGGGACGAGGTCGCCGTTCTACACGGCCTACAAGAGCGAGGATCGCCACGACCGCTACGCCTGGTTCTGCGGGAACTGCGACTCGATCGACAACGCGATGGACGCGATGGGTCGGATCGAGTGCAACAACTGCGGCAACCGGCGCAAGGCGACCCGGTGGGACGCGTCGTACCTCTAGCAGAGTCGGCCCTTCCGTCCTGCCCCTATTCTCCTCTCCGATGAGTTCCCCTTTGACGGTTGGCTCCACCCCTGGCTCTGTTGAAAGTCATGTCTCACTCCAGACCGACCATCCGGCGTGCGGTGGCGCGCGCTGTTGACCGGCCGAGTAACGCGAGGCCGGTCGACGATCTCGTGCGAGGGATGAGTGAGCGCCGTGCGGCGCGAACGTTAGCGCGGGACCTCCGGTCCCGCGAACCATACGAACGGTGCGCGGTTCGGAGCGACTGCCGGGAGCGAGAACCGCGAGGTGAACGGGGAACGAGGTGACCCGTGAACGGGCCTTCGGCCCGTGAGTAGCAATCGGCTGGGGAGGGCGTGGCGATTCCCTGTTGCCACGATAACAGGACACTTCTTTCATCGGACTCACTATCGAACACCCTGCTCAGTACCCTGACTCTATTGGGCAGACGTACTGTGAGAAGTCAGCAACCCAATCCAACTCGATCCGGCGCTCGAGGCCATCCCTCGAGGCCGCCCCCGCCTCGACTCAGGCGTGTTCGTCGACGAACGCTTCGATCCGATTGAGCGCCTGACGGAGCTCCTCGAGCCCGGTCGCGTAGGAGACCCGAAGGTGGCCCTCACCGCTCCCGCCGAAGACGTCGCCGGGGACGACGGCGACGCCCTGTTCGCGCAGGAGGGCCTCGGCGAACTCCTCCGCGGTGAACCCCTCGGGAACCTCGGGGAAGCAGTAGAACGCGCCCTTGGCCTCGAAGACGTCCATGCCGATCTCGCGAAATCGCGAGAGGACGAACTGTCGCCGGCGGTCGTACTGGTCAACCATCTCCCGGACGTCGTTGGCACAGGAGTCCAGGGCCTCGAGCGCGGCGTACTGGGCCGTCGTCGGGGCCGACAACATCGTGTACTGGTGGATCTTGTTCATCGCGCCGATGGCGTCGGCCGGCCCGAGCGCGTACCCCAGACGGAGCCCGGTCATCGCGTGGGCCTTCGAGAAGCCGTTGAAGACGATGGTGCGCTCGCGCATCCCCTCGAGGGTCGCGATCGAGGTGTGCTCGCCGCCGGAAGACTCCGTCTTCCGAGCGGACGAGTGTGACTCGTCAACGTCGTAGGTCAACTCGGCGTAAATCTCGTCGGAAAGGACCGTCAGATCGTGCTCGCGGACGAAGTCGGCGATCGGCTCGAGGTCCGCAGCCGGCATGATCGCCCCCGTCGGGTTGTTCGGGTAACAGAGGACGAGCATGTCCGCGTCGGCCGCGCCGGCTCGCTCGAGGCCGTCGACCGTCAGCCGGAAGTCGTCTTCCTCCCTCGTCGGGACGGGAAGCACCTCGCCGCCGGCGAAAATGACGCCGGGTTCATACGAGATGTACGACGGCTGGGCGATCGCGACCGTGTCGCCGGGATCGACGAACGCCCGGAAGGCCAGGTCGACCGCCTCGCTCGCGCCGGCGGTGACGATGATCTCCTCGTCGGGATCGTACCCCAGATCGAAGCGGTCGGCGACGTAGTCCGCGATCGCTTCGCGGAGGTCGCGCTTGCCGCGGTTCGCTGTATAGGAGGTCTTTCCCTGCTCGAGCGACGTGATGGCGGCGTCGCGAGCCGCCCACGGCGCTGCGAAGTCGGGTTCGCCGACGCCCAGTGAGATGACCTCGTCGCGTTCCTCGGCGATCTCGAAGAAGCGCCGAATGCCCGATGGCGGGACCGTCTGCACCCGGTCTGACAGTTCGAACGTCATGATCAGGGTGAAAAGGAGAGGCGATCGTCGCCCTCTCCGTCGCCGAGCTCGATCCCGTTCTCCTTGTAAGAGGTCATCACGTAGTGAGTGACCGTCTGGGTGATCTCGGGGACCGGCGCGACCTTCTCGCTGATGAACTGCGAAACCTCGCGGATGGAGTCGCCCTCGACTTCCATATCGAAGTCGTAATCGCCGCTGATCAGCCGCAGGGCTTTGACCTCCGGGAACCGAGCGAGGCGCTCCGCGATGTCGTCGTATCCCGTCTCGCGGTCGAGCGTGACGTTCAACTCGACTTCGGCGCGGACGCGTTCGTCTTCCAGTTTGTCCCAGTCGACGACCGCCTGGTAGCCCCGGACGAGGCCCGCTGCCTCGAGTTCCTCGATGGTTGCCTCGACCTCCTGCTCCTCGAGGTCGGTCATTCGCGCGATGTCCGCCGTGGAGTAGCGCGCGTTCTCACGAAGCAACTCGAGCACCTCGCGTTCGCTCATACCGCTTGGAAGCGCGAGCGCGAGTAAAGTTCTAACGTTGTTCGGCCGGCGGACCGCGGCGGGCCCGGAGTGCGCCGACTCCCTGCGGGATCGGCCCCGAGACCCGACGTCTTCCTGCGGGGGCCCGTTCGGTGGCACCCGAATTCGAAATCGCGCGACGTTCGTCGTCGCGGAGGCCCCCGTCGGCCGTCCGTATTCGATCCCGATCCGCTGCCGATCGCTGTAGGTGCGCGGCAGTCCGGCTTCGATGGCGGACTTTTTACACCGGTACACCGGAATTTACGAGACGATTCGAGGTATCTATGGACGATCCGAGACAGCCGCCGTCGATCGACCGACTCGAGGATTTCTTCGCGGAGGAACCGCGAGCGCAACTCGTGACGTGGGTCGAACAGCTCACGGAGCGCGACGCGAGGACGCGGAAAGAAGCGCTCCGGACACTCCGACAGTTCGCCGAACGGCGGCCGGCCGCGCTCGAGCCCGTACTGACGCCGCTGGCGCTATTTCTCACTGACGAGGAGCGCTCGATTCGCCTGACGACTGCGAAACTGTTCGTCGTCGTCGCCGAGGCCGAACCTGACGCGGTCACGTCGGTCGTCTCACCCCTCGCTGACCGGTTGGCCGACGACGACGAGTTCTACTACGTGCGCGCTCGTTCGGCGGAGGCGCTGGGTTACGTCGCGCGCGACCATCCGGAAGCGGTCGCGTCACCCGAGGTGCTGGCGGACCTGCGAATCGGCCTGTCGTTCGACGAACCCGAGGTGAGAGAGAAGTTGGCGAAAGCGCTCGAATACGTGGCACTGGGAGATCAGGATCGACTCCGTCATCACGTTGCGGACCTGGCCGGGCATCTGACTGATTCGAACGAACTCGTTCGGTATCACCTCTGCACCGCACTGGTTGCGGTCGGCTGTGAATATCCGGACGCGTTGTCCGAGAGCGTTACTGCGTTGTCCGAGCGGCTAGACGACGAGAGTCCTTACGTTCGGGGACGGGCGGCCGAGGCGTTGGGCTTGCTGGCCCGGTCGGATTCGGACGTGACGATACCCGACGTGAGTTCGGCCGCGGACGACGACGCCGTGTCGTTCCTCGCCGATCGAGTCCGCTATGTGATCGACGGAGACGACGGGCCGGGTGATGCCGTACCTGCGGAGATTGGAACGATCGAGGCGATCCGTGAGCGAACCGACGAGGTCGTCGGGGAAATCACCGCTCCCAACGGCGACGAGTGCCCCTATTGCGGGCTCTCGCTCCCCGAACCGGGACCACCGATCTGTCCGCAATGCGGTGGCCCTCGCTGACGCGCCGCGTTAATTAGGCCAGCCTAAAAATCGGAACGGTTTTATGTTTTAGGTGGGCCTAAATCAGTATGACGGGCGAATCAGGGGAGATCGACGGACTGGCTCGACGAGAACGCGTGAAGGACGGTGGGACGGTCATCGGCAGCGTGTCGACCCCGGGAGAGTCGTCGCTATCCGGTATCGGTGGCGAATCACCCGACGGAACGACGAGTTGTTCCTCGCATACCGCCCCGATCGAACAAACCGGTGTGCGCCGACGATGAGCGGGAAGAAGTCGAGCGTCGCGACGGGAGAGCCTGCGACATCGCGACGAAACGAGACGCGGTTCGGGTGGCTCCTCGATCCGAAACTCGCCACGGTGGTACTCGGTAGCCTCGCCATCGTGTTCGTCGGCGGGCTGATACAGGTGAGCTACGGTGCCTACTCGATGACGCACACGGAGGCGTGGCTCGCGCTCTTCAACCCGAACGTGGTGTTCAATCCGCAGGCCTGGGACGCGTTCTTACTCGGCGAGGCGGTGCCCGAGATGAGCACCGAAAGTCTCATCGTCTGGAACATCCGTCTCCCGCGGGTGTTCGTCGCGGTCCTCGTCGGGATGAACCTCGCCGTCTCGGGGGCTATCTTTCAGGCGGTGACCCGGAACGAACTCGCGAGCCCGTTCATCCTCGGCGTTTCCTCCGGGGCGGGGCTTATGATTTTGCTGACCCTCGTCGTGTTCGGGAGTCTAACGGCGTTTCTTCCGCTGATCGCGGCCTTCGGCGGGGCCGGTGCGTTTCTCATCGTCTACGTGATCGCCTGGAAGAACGGCACCTCACCGGTCCGACTGGTGCTCGCCGGCGTGATCGTCGGAACGGTCTTCGGCTCGTTGCAGACGGCGCTGTTTTTCTTCGCGGACGATATCGGCGTCGTCCAGTCGGCCATCGCCTGGACCACCGGTTCGCTTACCGGGACCGACTGGGAGCAGGTCCGGCTCGTACTGCCGTGGACGATCGGGGTCGTTATACTCTCCATCACGGGCTCGCGCCAGATGAACGTCCTCTTGCTGGGCGAGCAGACGGCGAAGTCGCTGGGGATGTCGATCGAGAAAGTGCGGTTCGCGCTCTCGGGGGTCGCGGTCCTCGCGGCGGCGGCGAGCATCGCCGTCGCCGGTATCGTCGGGTTCGTCGGCCTCATCGTCCCGCACATGGTTCGAAATCTGGTCGGGAGCGACTCGAAGAAACTGGTCATCGGCTGCCTGTTCGTCGGTCCGGCGTTGATGGTCGCCGCCGACGTGGGCGCGCGACTCGCGTTGAGTCCCACGCAGATTCCCGTCGGCATCGTCACCGGACTCATCGGCGGCCCGTACTTCCTCTATCTGATGCGAAAACAGGAGAACATGGGTAAAATCTGAATGGGACGCGCCGTTACGGACGGGCGACGGACGAGCGAACCGAGAGACGCAGCCGTCGCCGAGTCGTTGGACGCTGGTGCAGTCACCGCACTCGTCGGCGATATCGACGACCACCTCGAGCCGGACGCTCACGGGACGATCGGAGATCGGCGATGAGTTTTAGGCCCGCCTAATAATCGATGGAGTTTTAATGTTTTAGGTTAGCCAAAAAATATGGAGGGGATGAGACGATGCGCGAAGCACCGACACGCAGAGACACGCTAAAGTACGGCGGGGCGCTCGCAACCGGCGCTACCCTCGCTGGCTGTTCGGATCTCGTCGGACAGGCGGGGGATGCGGAGACCGAGACCGAATCGCACTCCGTGACGATGGAACCGATGGGGAACGTTACGTTCCACCAGGTGCCCGAGCGATGGGCCGCGTACGACGGCGGCTACGCCGATATGGCCGTCGCACTGGGGCAGGCCGATGGATTGACGGGCATCGGTGGTGCGGATCGCTACTATACCTACGTCTACGACGAACTGCCCGGCGTGACCGTCGATCAAGACGTCCTCGAGCGATATCCCGAAGTTCGAACCAGAGAGGAGTTCTACGAGCTCGAGAGCGACGTGCACCTGTACGATACCCAGATGCTCGTCAACTGGTTCGACTGGAGCGACGGAGATATCGAGGAGATCGCGTCGAACGTCGCGCCGTTCGTCGGCAATCTGATCTTCCGACGATCCGATGGGTGGCACGACTATCGCTACTACACGCTGTACGAGGCTTTCGAAATCGTCGCCGAGGTGTTCCAGCAGCGGGAACGCTACGAGGCATTCAGCGAACTCCACACCGAGTTCATCGCGTCGATACGGGAGCGGCTCCCGTCGGCTGACGACCGACCGGAGGTCTTCCTCACCTTCGAGGGGACCGAGGAACCGGAGACGTTCTCGCCGTATCGACTCGACGATGCGGGGACGAGCAAGAAACAGTGGCGCGACCTCGGCGTCCACGACGCGCTGACGAGGACGGACATCGACAACCTCAGCACCACGAACCGCGGTGAACTCGATTACGAGAACCTCCTTGAGATCGACCCCGACGTGATTCTCGTCCGCGGCCACGAGCGAAAATCCGCCACGGAGTTCCGGGACGTCGTTCTCGACTACATGCAGAATCATCCCGTCGGGAGCGAGCTCACCGCCGTCCGGAACGGGCGAGTGTATCGCGGCGGCTACCTCAATCAGGGACCAATTCACAATCTCTTCCTGACCGAGCGAGCGGCGAAGCAGCTGTTCCCCGATGCGTTCGGGGACGTGACCGGTGACGAGCAACTGTTCGACCGGCAGGAAGTCGCGGACATTATCAACGGAAAGTTCGACCGATGAACGACAATACCGACAGAATGACTGGAGCACCGACGCGGCGAGACTACATGAAGTACGGTGGAACGGTCGTCGGTGGCGGGCTGCTGGCGGGCTGTTCGGACCTCGTCGGCCAGCGCGAACCGGATTCGTCCGGCGACGGCTCGTATTCGGTGACGATGGCCCCGATGGGCGAGGTTTCGTTCGACTCGCCGCCCGAGAGCATCTTCACGCGGCTGACTCACCACGCAGGCATGGCGTTCGCCCTCGGGCGGGGGGACGACGTCAACGCGATGCACGCGCCCGACTACTACGACCAGCTCTGGAACCAGTTTACCGAACGACTGCCGGGCGTCACGTTGGACTGGACGGGATTGTATTCCTCATGGGATCCGGACAAGGGAAGGCTCTACGAGCTCGACAGCGATATCCACCTCGCCGACCCGGCGAGCGTGAACGCCCTCGATAGCTGGAGCATGACGGATATCGAGGAGGTGCGAGAAACCGTCTCACCCTGGTTCGGGAACAAATTCAGCGACAGACACGACGAGCCGCCGACCGAGTGGGCCGATCACTACGAGTATTACACCCTCTGGGAGCTGTTCGAGAAGGTCGCAGCGGCGTTCCGTGAGGAATCGAGATACGACGCGCTCGAGACGATTCACGCGGACCTACTGAAAACGATCGAGGAGAACCTCCCACCGGAACGGGAGCGTCCGACCGCAGTTCTGGCGGGGATGAGCGACATCGAGAGCATGTACGTCTACACGCTGGACGCGCCCGGGTTTCTGACGGCGCACGTGCGCCCGCTCGGTCCGATCGGTGCCCTGGGTGACGACATCTCCTCCGGCGACACGATCGATATGGAAGGGCTGCTCGAGGCCGATCCCGACGTTCTCTTCTCACTGGGCGGGATGCACCCCCAAACCGATATGCCCGGAATTCGATCGGCATTGCGGAATCACGCCGTCGGACGAGAGCTCTCCGCGGTCGAAAGCGGTCGCGTCTACGCGCAGGGGGCGCGCTACCAGGGGCCGATCCTGAACCTGTTCCAGCTCGAGATGACCGCGAAACAGCTCTATCCCGAAATATTCGGGGAGTGGCCGACCTACACCGAGGGTCCGTATCCGGAGATTCCGGAAGACGAACGGCTGTTCGACCGGCAGGCGGTCGCAGACATCATCGCGGGGGACCGCTGAATGCGCGCTCGAGAGTGGGCGATCGCGGGAGCGTTCCGCGAGCCGTCAGACTACGACATCCCCGACCTGCCGTCGTGGCGAGTGCGTCGCAGCGAGTGTGGCGGCCTGGCGTTCGCCGCCGGGGACGATGAGCCGTTCATCGCCGCCGATCAGCCAGTGAGGGCCAGACGATAACGACGACCGATGATTCACGCCACTACCGACACGACGTACGGAAGACGCGGTAACTCCGTCTCGAGTCGATCCACGCACGTATGCGAAACGAGCCTTGCAAGAGACGGTGACGACGCTCCCGGCGTCCGCGAAGTTGAACAGCGATTCGACCGCCGGCAGATTACAGACTGCAGTGACGAACCTACCACCAATGAGTGACAATACCGACAGCACGACCGAGATATCGACACGCAGAGACACGCTGAAATTCGGTAGCACGCTGGTCACGGGGAGTGTACTGGCCGGCTGTTCGGACTTGGTCGGACAGGACGACGCGACACAACGGAACGACGGGCAGGGATCGTACGAGGCGTGCATCGAGCCCGTCGGTTGTCTCTCCCTCGAGGACGTCCCAGAGACGTACGCCGTCTACAACGGGGGGTGGGCTGACATGGCGTTTGCGCTTGGCCAGCGTGACGGGTTCCGTACCGCCGGCAATATGATTCCAGGGTTCCTCTTCGAGCCGTTTGGTCTCGACACCCCCACACAGGAGGAGTTGCCGGCGATGTGGTCGGAGGACAGTTGGGATAAAGAGAGCTTCTACGAACTCGAACCGGACGTGTTCCTGATCGATCCCGAGTATCTCCACGGCGTCGGCTGGGATGCCAACTGGGACGAAGAAGACACGGTCGAGATCAGTGAGACCGTCGCGCCCTTTTTCGGGAACAACATGCGCCGCCGACGCGAGTTCCACGATTACAAACTGTATACCCTCTACGAGGGATTCGAGCGGCTAGCAGACCTGTTTCAGGAACGAGAGCGATACGAGGCGTTTGCTGCAGTCCACAACGAACTCCAGTCGGAGATTCGGTCTCGGCTGCCGCCTGAATCGGAGCGTCCGCAGGTCGGTCTCATCAACTGTGGATCGATCCCGGCTTCGGGGCAGTTCTACCCGCTGTATGCGAACAGTGAGGGGTATGAAATGAAGCCGTTCCGCGACCTCAACGTACAGAGCGCGTTCTCGAGGGATCTAGAGGAAGGCGGCCAGATCAGTTACGAGCGATTACTGGAAATCGACCCGGAAATCATTCTCGTCCACTGGGGAATCGGGACGACGGGTGAGACGAACCAGTTCTCCGCATCAGCGTTCCACGACCAGTACGTGAGACCGATGGAAGAAGATGCGGTTGGCAGTCAACTGACGGCCGTTCGAGAGGACGCCGTCTATCCCGGCCAATACGGTGAACAGGGCCCTATCGTGAACCTCCTGCAGACGGAGATGACCGCCCAACAGCTCTACCCTGATGCGTTTGGCTCGTTCGAACCCGAGTCATTCCCGGAAGTGCCCGAAGCAAACCGGCTATTCGACCGCCAGCGAGTCGCCGATATCATCAACGGAGCGTTCGAACGATGAGTTCGATCGATACCGCTCGAGCGGAAACACCGTTCGATCACGATGTCGTCGTCGTTGGCGGCGGTCCCGCGGGCTGTGCAGCAGGCGTCTTCACGGCCCGGTACGGCTTGGACACGGTCATCTTCGATCGCGGGCGGTCCTCGATTCAGCGATGTGCCTACCTCGAGAACTACCTCGGCTTCCCCGCGGGGATCGACGTCGAGACGCTGTACGGGCTGCTGCACGACCACGCCGAGGAGGCGGGGTGCGAGATCGGTTCCGATCTCGTCGAGTCGCTCGAGCGCGTCGACGACGGCGAGGGCTTTCTCATCAGCCCGCAGGAAGGAGAACCGGTCACCGCGCGTCGAGTGATCGCGGCCACGCGCTACGACGGTGAGTACATGCGCGGTCTCGACGACGAGACGGCGATGTTCGAGACGCACGAACACGACGGCGAGGAACACGAGCACTTCGACAAGGGGTACGCCGAGAGCGACGGGACGACGCCGGTCGACGGGCTCTTCGTCGCGTCGCCGTACGGCGAGACCGGCTATCAGGCGAGCATGGCCGCCGGACGCGGCACGCGGGTCGGGATCACCGTCGTCGAGGACGTTCGACGGGAAGCCGGGTACCCCGACGCCGTGGCGAACTACTACGACTGGATGCGACGAGAGGCGGAACTGGACGGCGAGTGGAGCGACCGGGATCGGTGGCGAACGTATTTCGACGACCGAGTGCCCGATGATCACGACCTCGAGGCGGATCGCCTCGCCGAGATACGCGAGCGGGAAATCGACCGCAGGCTCGAGACGTATCTCGCCGACGACGAGATCGAGCGGCGGATCGAACGCGGACACGAACGACTGCTCGAGCACATCGACGACGACCTGATCGTCGAAGCGGCGCGCGAAATCGAAACCGAACGCGAGAACGGCGGATCGTGATCTCACTCCCGACAGGACGATGGCGGATCCCGGACGCCGCTCGAAGCCGATGCCGTCCCACGGCCGCGCTCGGGAGTGATGCGCTATCCGCTACGCGCGGCAGAAACTGCGCAGACAACGTCGTAACCGGCACGAGTCAGCGATAATTCTTGAACAGAAGCGCCCGGACGTCGTCTTTCGTCTGGACCTGTTCGCTCGAGCCGTCCGGGAGTTCGACGCTGTACCGGTAGTCCGCCGAACTCGATTCGTCCCACTTGTCATCGTGGGTCTCGAGCAGGCTCATCATCTCGTCCAACATATCGTCGTCGTCGGCCGAACCATCTGCGTCCGTCCCGTCAGTCGAGACGTCTCCGTCCGCGGCCTCGTCGTCGGCTTCGTCCTCGTCGTTCCCTTCCCCCTCGGTCACCTCGCTCGGTCCGTCGTCGGTCGATCCATCGTCGGCGTCCCCTTCGTTCTCGTCGTCCGACTCGGACGCCGGGTCCTCGCTCTCCTCGTCGACGATCTCGTCGGCCGCCGGCGTCTCACCTTCGACGTAGGAGACCTCCTCGAGTTCGTGCGGATCGGTTTCTCCGTCGATGGCGGCACCGACGGACGCGGCGACGTCGTCGGTGGCCGATGAGTCGAACTCGTCGGCATCGATCTCGATGTCCTCGTCGAGATTGTCGATCAGGAACTGGACGGCGTCGCGTTCCCGGACGAAGCCGTACTTGCCGACGACCGATTCGGAGATCTCCTCGCGGAGGTACTGGATGAACGCGTACTGTTCGTCGGTGACCTTGAGCGTCTTCATACCCTGTCGATGCGGCCGGGGGTACAAATATGTAAGTCGTCTCGCCGGTCTCACGAATCGCTCGCTCGAGCGGGTCGGTTCAGCGAACGTGACGATTAAGGACGAACGAGACGAATCGACGGTATGGTCATGAAAGAGTCCGACTCCGCACTCGCGGCTGGCGACGCCGCGCCCGACTTCGAACTCGAGGGCGTCGACGGCGAGACGTACACGCTCGAGTCGTTCGCCGACGCCGAGGCGCTGTTGGTCGTCTTCACCTGCAATCACTGCCCGTACGCGCAGGCGAAGTTCGAACTGCTGAACGAACTCTCCGCTGCGTACGACGACGTCGCGGTGGTCGGAATCAACCCAAACGACGCCGAGGAGTACCCCGACGACTCCCTCGAGGCGATGCGGGAGTACGTCGCGGACGGGAGCGTCGACTACGACGCCTACCTGCGCGACGAGAGTCAGGCGGTCGCCCGCGAGTACGGCGCGGCCTGTACGCCGGACCCGTTCCTCTTCGCTCGGCGCGCGGCGCAACTCGCCGCGGAGGGGCGAG
>NZ_JAQIVI010000211.1 GCF_028618695.1 Natrinema soli
TGGTCGGTCGCGAGCGACGCGGAGGGAGGGAAGGCGAGCGGGGCGTGCCGTCTCGTTCACACCAGTTGAGGGATAGATACAGCATCCCCACCTTCAGCTCAGCCTGGTGGGCTTCGAAAGGGCGAGGACGTCTCGGCCGTCTCCCGCCGACGTAAGCACCGCAACGACCGAGCACAGCGAGGGAGTGAGGCGCGCAGCGAGGCGTGGGATGCCGAGCGGCCGAGGGCTTTCGGCGGGAGTGTACTCCTCTCCCCTCTCTTCTCGAGCCATCTCCTCGACGACATCGTCTCCCTCATAACCATTGTTCTGACTCCACCCCTCCGTCACGATCTTCTCCCCTCTTCTCCTCGAGCGTCACCTTCACGTCAACCCACTCTGCCCTACGCGATCCGAGCAATTCACACGTCTATCCCCACTCCTGCAACATCATCTTCGTCTCTCCCCCAACGTACCAATGTACTACCCTGCTAGGGTGTTATAGAACAAGTCGCATGACGTTCTTTTCACCGAATCTGGAGCGAACTATCCGTTCACTACACTTGCGAACTGAGCAACAGAGGTCAACCGAGTCGTATACAGCAAAATCCGGGAACGTATTCGGTACAGATCCCTGCTCAACAACACGTACACGTGCAGAACGCTCTGATCCGGTAGCATCGTATGAGCCATCGGCAAACGCGTTTCTATTATCCAGATGACGAATGAGTTGCTGATCCTCCGTTAATCATCCATCAAAACACCGTGCACAGCCATCGCCTTCCCCGACGCGACGATCACCCGACCGGGCTCGAGACCGTCGCGGAGGAACTGACGGCACCGGTCGACTTCCATGTCGCCGACGAGGAGACCGACCGACGGTTCGTCGTCGACCAGACCGGCCAGATCTACGTCCACGGAGAGGACGGCCTCGAGGACGAACCGTTCCTCAACATCTCGGACCGGATGGTCGACCTGATGGAGGAATTCGACTAGCGCGGCCTGCTGGGACTCGCGTTCCACCCCGACTTCGACGAGAACGGCAGGTTATTCGTGCGCTACAGCGCACCCCCGCGGGAAGAGACGCCCGAGGAGTGGGACCACACCTTCGTCCTCTCGGAGTTCGAGACCGAGGGCAACGACAACGAGTCGGCCAATCCCGACTCTGAGCAGGTGCTCCTGGAGATCGACGAGCCGCAGCTCAACCACAACTCCGGCATGGTCGCGTTCGGTCCGGACGGCTACCTCTACGTCACCACGGGTGACGGCGGCGGTGCGAATGACAACGATGAGGGCCACATCGAGGACTGGTACGACGAGAATGGGGGCGGCAACGGTCAGGATACGACTGAGAACCTCCTCGGTGCCGTTCTTCGGATCGATATCGACGAAGGAACCGGCAAGGGGGAGGACGACGAGACCGAGGGCGACGACGCCGGCGACGAGACCGCCGACCGGGCGTACGGTATTCCCGAAGTCAATCCCTTCGCTGAGGAAGGGGAGTTCGATTCCGACGAGGGACTTCCGGAGCAGTATGCCTGGGGGCTGCGCAACCCCTGGGGGAGCATGGAGTTCCACGGCGATCGGATGCTGCTGGTCGATGTCGGACAGAACCTGTTCGAGGAAGTCAACGCGATCGAGAAGGGCGGCAACTACGGCTGGAACGTCAAGGAAGGCACTCACTGTTTCAACACCGAATCGCCCGAGGAGGTGCTCGAGGACGAGGACTGCCCCGACGAGACGCCCGACGACGTTCGCGGCGGCGAGGAACTGATCGACCCGGTCATCGAGTACCCACAGGAGTACGAGGGCGAACCCATCGGTGCCTCGATCATCGGCGGCCACGTCTACGACAGCGATGCCGTCTCGGGCCTCGAGGAAACGTACGTCTTCGGCGACTGGACCGGCCCACTGTTCCTCGCACGGCCGCCCGAAGGGTGGCTCGAGGACGGTGGAATGGACGACGAAAGCGATGGGGACGACGTTGGAACCGATAACGAGACCGCCGACACGAACGGGAACGAAACCGACGCCGGCGGCGACGGAGATATGGACTCCAGCGGCGACGGCGAGGACGACCTCTGGCCGATGGAGCGGTAGGTCGTCGAGGCGGACGATCTCGCCGCGGAAGGCGCGCTTGATTGGAACATCCTCGCGTTCGGCCAGGATTCCGACGGCGAGGTCTACGTACTTACTACCGAGAATACCGGCCCCACCGGCGAAACCGGCCGGTTCATCGGATCGTCGAGGCGGATGGCGACGGTAGTGACGGTGATGCCGGTTCCGAGGGAGAGGATGAAGAAGCCGAGGAAGCAGAGGAAGAGGGGACCGGTAATGAGACCGATGACGACTTAGGCGGCAACGAGACCGACGGCGAATAGACGGTAACGAAACCGATGACGGGGACGATGCGTTCCTGTAGGCTGGGTCACGGATCCGGGTTTAGCACCCGCCCTCCTCGAGGTTCTTTCTTCGCGAAAACGGAACCGCCAAAGAGCGATCTGTCGCGCTGCCAGACAGCGAAGAGACGGTGACGATCGGGTTAATCCGCTCGCGGACTCCAGTGAGCAGTCTGCCGGCGGCGGTTCGATCGCTGTTCGATAACCGAACCCCCCAAGCGCTCGGGGGATCGGTTACGGCGACCACCGGAGAATCGCCGACTCCTCCGGCTGTTCGGGAGCGAAGTTACAGATGAACAGGTCGTTACACTGGCCGGGGACCGTTCCGAACGCCACGTCCGAGCAGAAGACGAGACCGTCGTCGGCCGTCGCAACCGGCTCGGATTCCCCGTCGTCGGAGACTCGGATCACCGAGCTCTGGAGGATGGCGGCGACGTAGAGGTCGCCGTCGAGGGGGTGGTATGCGAGTCCGTCCGCGCCGTGCACCTCCGGCCCCTCCACGAACGTCTCGCCCTCTCCCGCGCTTCCGTCGTCTTCGACGGGAACGCGCAGGATCCGGCCGGCCGCCTCGCCGTCGATCTCATCGTCGGTGACCGCGAGGAACACGTCGTCGTCCGGCGTGATGGTGAGCCCGTTGACGCCGAACATCTCGGTGGAGAGGCGGTCGTCCTCGAACCAGACCGACGCCGCGTTCTCGGGATCGTCCGCGTCGAGCGGGACCTCGTAGACCACTCCGCCGAAGGATTCCGTGACCAGGAACCGATCGCGCACCCGATCGTACGCGATCCCGTTCGGAACGACCTCGTCCTCGATGCCGAGGATGGCGAACAGTTCCGCGTCGGCGGTCTCGTCCAGTTCGTCGTCGTCGGTCTCCGCATCCTCCGCGTCGTCGTCCACCTCCGCTTCCTCGTCTTCCTCGGCTTCGTCGTCTTCCGCTTCGTCTCCGTTCGCCGCCTCGTCGTCCGTCTCGCGCGCCGGCTCGCCGGCCTCGTCGAGCACCCACCAGACGTCGCCGATGCCCTGTCCGTTCGCGTCGCCGGCTTCCTCGTCCTGGGCGAAGTAGTAAAGGGGCCAGCCGTTCGCGGCAACCTGCGTCTCCCCGTCCTCGCGCTCGAATGTCGTCAGTTCGGCCGAAATGTCGTCGCCGGCGGCCGGCTCCTCCTCGGTGGTCAGCGGCGGCCAGTTCTCCTCGCAGTCGTCGTAACACGCGCTCTCCTCTGCGTCCTGTTCGTCCTCGTCGAACATGTAGAGGGTCATTCCCTCCGAGTCGACGAGGATCTCGCCGAACTCGTCGTGGGAACTCGTCGCGACGGTAGCGTCAGCTTCGTCCTCGCCGTCGGTCTCGCCCCCGTCGTCGGATTCCGCTCCCGCCGCGTCACGGGGTACTCGCCAGACGCCCGTTTCCTCTCCGGATTGCACCGCGGCGTAGGCCGTCCCGTCGGGGACGACCTCGACGCCCAGCGTATCGCCGGGAAGCTCGCCGACCAGTTCGGCGTTGTCGAGGGACAGTCCCGTCTCCTGGGTCTGCGTCGCAGTGATCCGGCGGACCTCGCCGGCGGTGATGCTGAAGTACACCGAGCCGTCGGGGTCCACCGCGAGGTTCTCGGCTGTCGGCTCGCCCGAGATGTCGACGATAGTCTTGATGTCGGTCGAGAGGGCATCCCCCTGGGCCGCGACCGCCGTACCCGCCCCGACCACGACGCCCGTGGCCGCGGCTGCTTTCATGAACGTCCGCCTGAGCGTACCGTTCCGGTCTTTTTGATCTATCATTGTTACATTGTGTTCGTTCGTGTCGTGAGTTCGCTCGATTGCTGTGTCAGTAGCGTTTGATGCGCCTGTCGTGATCCGTTATCCGACGTTTTTGCTGGCCTGGCTGGTTCCATCTGCGTACAAAAGAGATGTTTTATCGCCCTATTCCTCGTCCGACAGCTCGATTCCTTCTCGAAGCTGATGCAGGTACACGTCGCCCATGACGATGGGCGGCTCCTGGGTGGGGTGGATATCCTCCCCGCCGTTCTCCGCTTCCTCGCCGTCGTCCGCTCCGTCTTCGCCGTTCTCCGCCGCATCTTCCTCGCCGTTCCCCTCATCGCCCGCTTGCACCTCGCCTGGATCTCCCTCTTCGGCTTCCTCTTCCGCTTCTTCGTCAGCCGTCCCTTCGTCGTCCCCGCCGTTCTCCGCTTCGTCTCCGTCGTCCACTCCGTCTTCGCCGTTCTCCGCCGCATCTTCCTCGCTTTCGATCTCGATATCGCCGACCATCGTATCCTCGTGGGGGTTACAGACGTACTGCGCCATCTCGCTGGTGGCCTCAAATTCGAGCGTCTGCGTCTCGCCCTCTTCGGCCATGACGTCGGTCGAGTAGTCGTCGACGACCTCGTCGCCCTCGTCTCGGATTTCGATATTGTGTCCCGCTCCGTCGGCGTTTTCCCACGTAATTTGGTAGGTTTCCCCTTCGACGAAGACGAGGGTCGGGTTGGTCTGGCCGCTGATCACGTTGGGTTCGACGCCGGTCCACCCTTCGATCCGTCCCTCGAGGAGGATCTCGTCGGCCTCTTGGAATCCTTCCGCTGCGGGTCGGGGCTCCGGATACCGTCCGTCCTCTTCGCCGGCGCTCTCGATGAAGGAGAGCGTCTCGTCGCCGGTGGTATCTTGGTGGGCCCACACCTGATAGAGCCGCTCTCCTTCTAGGGGTTCCTCAAATTCGATCACGATGTCATCGTGAGTGCCCGCTTCGAGGAACCCGGAGGCGCCTTGAACCTGAACTGCGAGGACCTGCCCCAGATCGGGCATGGTCTCGAGCGGCAATTCGTCGTGAGCGGCCACGGGATCCACGAGGGAGACGAAACCACCATCGGGAAGCGTAACCGATTCGACCTCGACGGAGGACCCATCGGTAACCTGGGTGTCGACAACGACCTCGGCGAATTCCGCCTCCGCGCCGCCGTTGCCTTCCTCTTCGTCGGCTGCCTCGTCCCCATCTTCGTCGGTTTCCCCTTCGTCATCTCCGACAGCTCGCCCGCCCAGCGCGGCGAGTCCCGCGCCCGCCGCGGTCGATCTGAGGACGGTTCGCCGGAGTACCTTCAATTCCGTGTCGTCGGCTCGTTGATCGTGCATAATCATGATTGTCACACCTCGACTGAGTACGCGGTTACGACGCCGGATTGCTGGGTCGAGACGAAGACGAACACCTTCTCCTCGTAGGGATCGTGCCAGGCGACGGGTGACCCGTCGACCTCGCCGTCCTCGCCGCCGGGCTGGTCGGCCCACAGCCGTTCGCCGGTTTCCGTGTCGTAGGCGAGGAAGTCCCCGCCGCGGGTTCCGGCGAACGACACGCCGGACGCGGTCGACAGCGTTCCGCCTCGGGCCACGTCGTCGTGCCAGTCCTGCCACTTGACCTCGCCGCTGACGGGATCAATGCCAGCGACGACGCCGTGGAATCCGTTCCATTCCTCGAGGTACTCGGTCGTCTCAAGTTCGGCGATACCAGAGAAGCCCTCACCTGGCGGCTCGTACCACGTGTCTTCCCAGGTCCACCGCCACGGCTCGTTGTGTCCGGTGACGACCATCGTTCGGCTCTCCTGGTGGTAGGAACTGGGCTGGGGGTTCGTTCCGCCGCCCAACCAAGGCATGATCCACGGCATCTTGTTTAGATCCTCCTTTCCCGGGATCGTCCACATGTTGTGGTGCTGGACGTACTCCTCGCTGCGCTGGACCAGCTGGCCGGTCTCGACGTCGACTGTGTGTACCCAGCCTGACTTGGGCGCCCAGGAGGCGAGTCGCCGCTCCTCGCCGTCGACCTCGGCGGTGTAGACTAACGCGGGGCTGGGCGAGTCATAGTCCCAGTAGTCGTGCGGCGCGTCCTGGTGGTGCCACCGGTACTCGCCGTCCTCCGTGCTCACCGCGACCTTCCCGCCGGAGTAGGGGTTCCATCCTGGTCGGACGGTACCGTACCATGGCGCCGCGTTCGCCGATGGAATAATGACCTGATCGTTCTCGACGTCGACGCATCCGGAGGCCCAGGCGGTGGCGCCGCCGTGCTTCCAAGAGTCGCCGACCCACTCCTCCTCGGGGCACATGTTGATCCGCCACTGCGGCTCGCCTTCGACCGAGATCGCGTCGAAGAAGCCGCTGACGCCGTACTCACCGCCGAAACTTCCCTTCATGATCTTCCCGTCGTAGATCAGCGGCGGGAACGACGAGGTGGTCCCGCGCGAGCGCTCCCACATGAGTTCCTCGTGCATGAGGTCGTCGGCGGGTTCGTTCCGGTACGCGGCGGCGCCGTTGTAGTACCACACGTCCTCGCCCGTGTACCGATCTACGGCCATCACGCCGAGATCGAGGGTGCTCTTTATCACCCAGTCGCAGAACACCGCCACGCCGCGCTCGGCGGGTGCGGTGTCGGGACTCGCCCCGACGGTCGGCTCATAGATGTGCGACCAGAGGTTCTCGCCGGTTCGTGCGTTCAGGGCGTGGAGTTCGTCAGGCCCGAACGTGAGGTACATGATCGGGGGATCGCCCTGGACGATTATCGGCGAGTTCTGGTACGCTGTCCTCGGCGGGTCCCCATGCTCGAACTCCCACTCAACCTCGAGGTCCCCGACGTTCTCCGGATTCAACTCGTCACCTGGATACCGGCGTTGGCTGTCATAGGCGCCGCCCATGATCAGCCAGTTATCGGTTCGCTCGCCCGTCTCGTGGAGGTGTTCCTCCGTGATCTCCCCTTCCGTGATCTGATCGGTGTCAAACTGTTCGATATTCGACTCGCCGGGTTTCTCTTGGTACGGGCCCTCTCGGATTACCTCAACGTCCTCCAAGTGATCCATTCCGTTTTGTATCATTCGGTTCATTGTTCACACCTCCTTGTGGGCTTCGTCCAGCGGTTTTCGCATCTCGTCGTCGATCCAGGCAATGTCCTCGGCGAGGAACTCCTGGCCGGTGATCATGATTGCGGCACTCACGGTGATCAACGTCGTCAGGTCCTCGTCGCCAACCGTCCCCTCAGCAAGGCGTCTGACAGCGTCGCCCATGAGATAGGCGCCAGCGAGCATCGACTTGACGTCCCAGACGCCGCGATCGATCATCTCGTCGGTCACGAGCACCTCGTGTTGCCAGATCCACCAGTCGAGTCCATCGATCCATAGCAGCGCCCCCTCCATCGCGCGGTGGTGCAGCGGCGCGACGGTCTCGTAGGCGACGCCTTCGTCGTAATCGTCCTCGGCTTCAACCGGCGGGTAGTTGAGCGTCGGCTGCCACCACGACAGCTGCTCGCGAGCGGTGACGATGTTTGTCACGAGCGCGAATTGCTCATCACCGGGGATCCCGAGTTCGGACAGCGTCCCGGGGATCGAGTCCATTCGGAGCAACTGTCTCGTGGTCGTGTGGATATGTTCGGGTGTGAACGCCGGGAGGTTTTCCTCGGCGCTCTCGAAGAACCCCGTCTCCACCAGGTGATCGTTGATCCGCCAGGCCGCCGGCGTCAGGTTCTGGTACGGCGTCTCACCGTACTCCGGAACGCCGAGATTGTGGAGTTCGGGAATCCGCTTGAACTCGTCTTTCAGCTCCGACAACTCCGTGGCGAGCAACACTGCGTCGATCGGTTCGGAGAGTCCCTCTTTCACTTCCCGGCCCATCGCCGCTAATTCATCCGTCGCCTCGTCTTCGACTTCCGACCGAAGGTCGGCGAGGGCGGGCCCGGAAACTGTCACGGGCGTCGAGATCCCTAGCGCCTCCTGAAGGCGACGGCGATTCGCTTCGTTTACAACCCCGTAACTGTATTTTCCCTGTGAATCGGTACCGTATGCCATGGTACGTAATAACAGACCATGCAGAGTGTATTAGTAATTTCCATCTAGCTACTATGTGTAATATATTGGTTCAGTGAACGACTAGCATATTTATTTATGTCTTATGGTTCAGGTAGTTACTGCCTTCCTCGAGTAGCGAACGCGAGATGAGCGCCGTTCGAACGGCGCACTGCCGAACGCCGGCCGTAACTGCCGAAAGGGATCCGTTAGCCGAAACCGACGAAAAGGCTGTTTCGCAGTCCCTACCTTCGTTCTCACCGAAGCGATCAGCCGTGACACCGTGATCCTCAAGTTATCGTCACTCCGTTCCGGATGCCCGTGCCGCGACATATAGCTCGTTCTAGCGGTCCACAGGATTATGCGGTATTACGTGCCATTTTTAGGCATGGTCACCGACACGGGAATCCTCACTGCCGACCAGCGCGAAAATCTCCAGGGGGAACCCCGACACAACGAGACGGAACGACGGTACGTGAGAGAGCAAGTGCGAAACGCCATCGCCCGGGACGGCCTGGTCCTGTGGGAGAACCTGCAGCCCGACGATAGACGGTGGGTTTTCCGATCGACGGATCACGGATCGGTCGACAGATCGGAAGACGCCGACGAGGATCGGAAGGAGGACCGCCGAGAGGCCCTCCCCGTCGACTCCGGAGCGGCCGCCCTCCTCGCGTTCCTCTACCTCGGTCTGGAGGAGCGAAGCACCGACCGGCGAACAGAGGGCTTCGAAGCCGCCCTCGGAAACGCGATGGAGCGGGTAGCGAGACGAAACGGCTGGACACTGGACGAGTTCGAGTTCACCGTCGAGTTTGACCGGGATCGGGACTTCAAGCAACTGCGACGGCGATTCGACGAGGGCACGGCGACGATCGAAGAGGCAACCAAGCTACTGCGCCACGACGTCATTACAAACGCGGAGTACGCCGGATACGCCCAGACGCGGTAGGAGACTGTCCCGATACGTCGAGGAGGGGAAGTCCTACCGAAAGGCCGCTCACACGTGCGCGCTGGTGGCTGGTGAGTGTGGGGCAAGAACTGATCAGAGTACTCTACTGATCTGATAGGTTTTATTAATACAATCAGATAGGCCACGCAAAGAGCGGGTGATTGGGGGTTGTGATACCACGAGTTCGGATACTGTGAGACCATGGTCTGAGATAATCGAAACCACTCCCGAATTATAGGACCCACTTGAGCGCGACTCGTATATGGGTTTATTGTGACACAGTACCATGGCATATATGCAGAGGGCACGTCGACATTGTCTGTTCAACCCCCTGCAGGGGGATTTAAGCTACCTCGGTCACCACCTCCCGACGTAGCTTTTCAGTGCTATCGACGACTCGAGGAACCCTGTTCTGCCTAGATCTGACTCGTTAGAGTGTAGCTTTATTACCTATGGAGACAATGAATGGTGATACGGCAGGGGACTCATCGCACTGAATGGCATGTACGACCGACGCGTTGTCTGCCCCCTGCCGTCATCCCACCCCACCTGCCCTTTCGATACGATCGATCCCGCTCGAGGAACCCAGTTCTCCCTGCTTGCACCCTGCCTTGAGGAGGGAGAACAGGGTTGTAGATGCGTCTATCCAGCCAAATACGGGAAAAGAGTAGACGTCTAAAGAAGACCTTTCTTCTGAAGGTGCGCTTCGGCACAGTCCGTGCAGATCCCGACGTGTGTCCTCTGGCAGAACAGCTGGTCAAGTCGTCGAAGACGAGCAATCCTACCGAGAGGCTCCGTTAACGACAAGACTCCGCTGATGGGTGTGGGGCAAGGCTGACCAGCGTCTCACGTTCTAACGGTCTCAAACGCATCTTGTACAGCATCGTCACGCGCTTCGGACTCGATATACCACCGACGGCGTTCGTCGTCTTGGGAAATGTTCGAGGAGTGACCGCTTACCCAACGATCGGGGGTGTCATCGGCAGCTGTTGGTTAACTAGGACCGTCCCAAGCGTGGACTGCCTAGAACATCTCCTTTCTAAAACTCGTGTCACGTTCGATTTTCTAAGAAGATCTACTAGTCAAAGTGGACTTGAGACGGTACTAGTGGCTCGTCAACCGTGGATCGATGAACAGAGAACCCATAGTTCAAACTGACATGATTTGAAGATTTCTCTGAGGGCGTGCTAGAGACAAAGCGCGAATGTCGCACGAGATCTGGCTCGATTTGCGACGAGAGTGATCGGTAAGTACAGGTAAAGTAGTTATTGGAGCGGCTATTGATCTATCAGTTCATGATACCAAAGTAATTAGCGAGTAGTTTTAACAGAGAAAGGGAAGAACGCTCAGATAGTTCCGATTTATGAAACGGAGATCCCTTGATTCACATGACTGAAAACAAGACTAACCCTGACATTTTACTTGTAGAGGATAACCCCGGGGATGTTCGATTAACTCAGGAAGCCTTTCGGGAGGCCGAGTTTGACGTGAGAATGCATATTGCCACAGATGGCATTAAGGCAATAGATTTTTTGAGGAGCGATGAATCACCGTGTCTTGATTTTGTGTTGCTGGATTTAAATCTGCCACGCAAAGACGGACTTGACGTATTAGAGGAGATTAAGGGGGATCCTGAAATGGAGCAGCTCCCGGTGCTTGTGCTGACCAGTTCGACGGCCAGAGAGGATGTTATTTCGAGTTATGAGCAACATGCGAACGCGTACTTAACGAAGCCAGACAGTCCTGAGACGTTTGTTGATTTAGTCCAAGCTGTTGAGAAGTTTTGGATTGGGAGGGCTCGATTGCCGTCCTGCTCTTAAGTGGTTTAGAGCAAGACTGCCACTTGAGAGAACTCTCGATGGTAAGTACGCCCACCTACATACCAGCTAATTCACTGGAGTATGGGATGAAATCAACCTTTGAGAAGAACCTATGACATCTTGCACTGGGGGAAAGCCCGGCAGCACAGCGAGCACGAAGAGAGCGAGCGAGCAGTCCGGAGCTTGGAGGTGGGCAGATGATCGTGGGAGGGCGGTGCTGTGCGGTGCGGTCCGCCCGTCGTCCCGCTCTCCATACTCATCAACCTCATCTCGCCACTCTCGTCCTCCCACTCACTCAAACTGCACTGCCCCCTATTTTCTGTACGGCTTCCGGATCCAGGACTTCATCGAACTGCCCCATGCTCGCAGCTGTACTCGGATCGCTCGGCGCAGATCCTGCCGTAGCACCGCCACTTCAGAGTAGTACGATCGCGCACTCCTCGGCAATTCGTGGAACCGTTTCTGGCACTCGAGACACGTGTACTCGAACTCTGCCCGGACTTTGTTCTGGTGCCCCTCGAGCTCACCCGCTTTGCTGTAGTGGAACTCCTCGTACACGAGCTTCTTCGAGACGAACTCGCGACCGTCACACCGCGGGCACTGCGTCATCATCAGCGGCTCGTCCGATCCCTGCCTCGAGACAGTACCCGAACTCATTGATGCAACCCTGACCTGCTCACCCTCACTATCCTCGGCTGTACTCCCGGCTTCGTCCACTGTGGTCTCAGCTTGGTCTGCCTCCGGTTCGTCTTCCTCGCTTGGCGCTGCTCCTTCTCGAACCCAGTCGTCGAATTCCTCGCTCAGGATCTGGTCGTCGTCCCCTGCCTCTTCCGTCTGGTGTTGGTCAGTCCAGCTCATATCCCGACTCGCCCCTCTCAGGTGGGCGAACAACACCGCCTCGCGATCGTCCAATCCCACGTCTTCTCCACTGCTCTTCACTCACCACCGCCTCGAGTCCAATCTCACCGTCGACATCCTCGCCCACGGCCACATCCCTCCCCTCGAGGAGAGCAACCCACCCTCCGTCACCACCCTTCCAGGTCCGCTCTATCCTTCTGCTGTGCTGTAGGAGAGCGAAGTTCTCCTGAACGTCGCCGTCCTCCTGTTTTCCCGCGATTCTTCTAAATCCGCCGCGTAACTCCCGCTGAGGAGGTTTGCGAGCATCTTGCCCAAGAAACTCAACGACTGCTCACTGCTCAAGCTGATTCAGCTAGACAGTACCGATAATGAAATACCCTCCATGTAGCATAGACAAGATAGAAATATTTTAGTACAATGTGAGTAAATACTCGTCCAAGATGGTAGATAGGAGTAGTAATATTAAGTTGAATAGACGTGGCGTGCTCAAAGCAACCGGCGCAATTGGCGCGGCCGGCCTCGGACTGGCGGTCGGAACTGGATCTGGGGCCGCACGTAAAACGGGCGAGGCCAGCGCATGGACGCGTGAACATGCGAATAACATTGAACTCACAGATGATCTGACTGCGCCAGTGATCAACGAAAACTCCGACGTGATTTCAGACGACTACTGGATCTGGGATACCTGGCCACTTCGATATCGCGACGGTTCAATCGCAAAGATCAACGGCTGGCAAGTCGTCTTCTCTCTGACGGCGCCGAAGAACCTCGTACCCGGTGCTCGTCACAACGAGGCAACAATTCGATACTTCTATTCCCGAAACGGCCATGACTGGCAGGAGGGCGGTACGGCCTTGGACGACCCACTCGGTCATCACCAGTGGGCCGGGTCCGCGATGTATGACCGCAGCGAGGACCAGATCTATCACTTCTACACACCGACCAGCGCAGAACCAGAGTTCCGCCAGCGGCTTGCGCTTGCGAAGGGCGCAACGCTAGAGACAGGCCCGCATGGCGTTGAGTTGGTTGGAGAGCAAGAACACATCCTCATCGGTAAGGCTGACGGGGAACTCTACCAGACCTTAGAGCAGTCCCGAGACCAAGGTATCGTTTATGCATTCCGTGACCCTTGGTACTTCCAGCACCCTGAAACGGGAGAGGACATGGTCGTGTTTGAAGGCAACACGCCCACAGAAGGCGAGAACCCGGACGACCCACAGAGCTATAATGGGAACGTTGGCGTGGCACGAGCGACGAACGACGAACTCACCGAGTGGGAGCTGCTCCCACCGAACCTCGAAGCCATTGAAGTCAATCAGCAACTTGAGCGCCCTCACTACGTCTTCCAGAACGGCAAGTGGTACCTGTTCGTGCTGAGTCACGAGTTTACCTTTGCCCCCGGCCTCTGGGGTCCTGACGCGCTGTATGGGTTCGTGAGCGACTCACTCTACGGTGACTACGAGCCGCTCAACGGCAGCGGACTGGTCATTGCTAACCCCGAAGAGGCCTCTTTCCAGGGCTATTCATGGCTGGCGATGCCCCAGGGGAACGACGTACTCGTCGAAAGCTTCGAGAACTTCCGTGGTCTCGATGATACTTCTCGAGGTGAAATTGGTCTCGACGAAGTCGGATACCTCCCTCCCGAAGAGCAAAAGGAACTATTTGGTGGTACGCTTGCCCCGAGTTTAAAGCTGCAACTCAATGGGACAGAAACGCGAGTCGTAAACGAACTCAACGACGGACACTTCCTGCCTTCGGGTGGATCGAACGGAAGAGGGCAATAAGAGAACCCAATTGTTCGGCTCTGGTGAATTGCTAGACGCCGGCGACTTTCAACTCTATATCAGGTGGCTCGATGCGCTACCCTTGGATGATTCTGGCTTCAATTTCCACCGAATCTCTGCTGGCGAAACAATTAGACTCATTCGCAGTGCCACTATGTAGCCCCAACCCAACGCCCTATGGCGATTCACCACAGCCCTCTATCCTATCCTCGAGTGCTCTTCCAAACTCCCGTCACGGCCTGACTCCTAGCTTGTACGTTCCTCCCACTCTCAGCTCTCCTCAGCTTCATCTCCAGTCCCCTGATCCAATCCTCTACCCCACTCCCCTCCACTCCGATCACCACACTCCACCCTGTTCTCCACCTTCACTCGTTCTCCAGACCTCCCTCTCTGTTCTCCCTCTCGCCTCGAGCACCATCCTCTCTCTACTTCTCCCACCCCTCTTCTTTCTCTATTGGTCCCTCACATTCTGCTCTCTTCTCAACTTTCTCTCACATCTATTACCTTGTCTCACACCCCGTCCCCTCCCACCTCTCTACCGCTCTCCCACTGATCGTGTTCTAAAATGCTTCTCACTCCTCTCTCATTCCCCTTCCGACTACTCCCTTGTTACTGCCCCTGCCTTCCACCCGTTCTACACCCAACTCAATCCCTCCATTCTCGAGTCCGCACACTCCTCCAGACCGCACCTCCAGTTTCTGATACATACACCTCCCCTTGCCCTCTGAACCCTCCACGTCTCACTACCCGTCGCGCACACCTCTCTTTCTGCACAAACCCCCATTCCTTTGGACGAAAAATCGTCATTCACGGCCGGTCTTACGGCCTTACATCTATTTAAAATCCCGTCGAGAATATCTAAGGGCTTTATTGTGTGCGCGACGAGTTCGGGTTTCGGGGCTGAAATCAAGAACGTGCGCGACGGAAGGGTGAAACCGCCGATATTGGGATGATCGGCGTATTATGTTGAATAAAAGTAATAATCAGGCAGTCAATTTTGGAGAAGAGTTCCGTACGTAAAATCCGTCAATTAGGGTTTTCAGCAGTTTCAGCCCTCAGATCGTGCGCGACGGGATGTGTCTATCTTATATGTGGTTAGAATTGATACATATAATGTTACGCATAGATATCGGGGAAGTGGCACAGAATCCTGATTTTAAATCCGTCATAGAATGGTGGAATAATTCCCATGTAGATGGAGTTTTTCTTCAAAAAATGTTTGTTCTAAGAGTGTGAGAAAAAGTCGTCAGTCTGCTCGAGTTGGTCGTACATTTTGTCGGGGAATGGGAG
>NZ_JAQIVI010000212.1 GCF_028618695.1 Natrinema soli
TCGTCGAAGACGCCGATCACGACGCTGCCGGCTACGACCGGGAGGACTTCGTCGAGCGAATCGGCGAGCGACTCCGCGGCACGGACGTCGAACCGGACGGCGCGGCGCAGTTCGCCGACGCCGTCACTGACGCCCTCGCGGTCGCGCTGACGGACGGCGAACGACAGGATCTGAAGTCCCAGCTCGACAGCGATCTCGATCCGCTGTTCGAGGGCGTGACGATCGATCGAGAGAACGCGTAGCGACGCCGAACGCGAACCCGTGAGCGGACCCCTCGTCCGCTCACGGCACCTGAACCGGCAGATTTGGCCGCCCGTGGCCGATACGGCCGGAATGGATTCGTTAAAGTGCGTCTCGTCCCACCTGTCAACCGATGACTGACTCGACGGACGAGGACACACCCGAATGTCGACACTGCGGCGATTCCGTTGGATCGTCCGCCGAACAGCGCGTGATAACGACGGTCGAAGACGGGACGACCGTCTATAAACACTTCTGTAGCGACGACTGCCGGGATATCTGGGAATCGTCGCCCGACGCCTGATCCCCGGGCGGCAGTCCCGCAGCCTCGTCGCCGTCTCACGTCCCCTCGAGCGACGACGAGAGCCCCGACGCTGGGGTCTCGAGCCCGATGTCGGCCGACGGATAGGTTCCGTCGACGGCGACGACGGGCGAACGGCGGCGTATCAGTCGCGCTAGCGATCCCAACAGTCAACCGCGCGCGAGGCGGATCGCCGAATATGGCGTCCGACGGAATTCACACCGTCACCGACATCCCGATCGACGACGCGACCCTCGAAGGGGAACTCGTGGTGCCGCCGGAGTCGACCGGACTGGTCGTCTTCGCTCACGGCAGCGGAAGTAGTCGGCACAGTCCGCGAAACAACGCCGTCGCGGAGACGCTGCACGAGCGGGGGCTCGGGACGCTCCTGTTCGACCTGCTCACCGAGGCCGAGGACCGGCATCGAGAGAACCGGTTCGATATCCCGTTACTGACCGACCGGCTCGTCGCGACGACCGAGTGGGTCCGCGAGCAGTCGGCAACGAGCACGCACTCGATCGGCTACTTCGGTGCCAGTACCGGCGCGGCGGCCGCCCTTCGCGGCGCGGCCCGTCCGGAGACG
>NZ_JAQIVI010000213.1 GCF_028618695.1 Natrinema soli
TTCCGATCTCGACCGTCGGCGCGTACGTCATCGCCGCCGGCCAACTCGTCTTTCTCGCGTCCCTCGGCGGATCGCTGTGGACCGGCGATTCGGCCGACAGCGATCCGACCGACGGCGATTCCGCCACCGCCGATCCGACCGACGATCCGTGGGACCTCGAGGGCGGGCCCTCTCACACGCGCGAATGGCGGTAGAGTCCGGCGCGCGAGCGGGTCACGCTCGCCGACCGGGCTCACCGCCCGCGCAGTCGCGATCCGGAATTCGACCACCGGACCGGGGTCTCGACGGCTAGTCCCTCCGGACGTCTCGATGGCTGACCGTTCTCGTTGTATAGATAGCTGACCGCTCCGAGTCGCATCGACAGCAGACCGACGCAGTTGCGTGCGGTCCGACCACCTTCGTCCACACCAGAGTATACCCATGACAACCACTGCCAGTACCGACGTCGCACTGATGCTCCTGCAACTGATCGCCCTGACGATCCCGCCGGTCGTCGTCCTGGTCCGACTGCTGAACCGCTCCGAAAACCTCACGTGGCAGTACCGGAAGCTGAGCTTCGGCCTCGTGGTCTCGAGCGTCGCGCTGTTGATCGGGGCCGCGGTCGCCGTCATGGCGTACTTCGTCGCGAGCGTCCAGCTGCCCGCCACCGTCGTCGTCGGGCTGTTACTCGTCATCGTCGGCTTCTTCCCCCTCGGCGCATTTCTCGTCGTGCTCTACCGCGAACATCGGAAGGAACACGGCCCCTGACGGCGCTCGCTACGCTCGGATCCGGCCGGCTGCGGGTTCGATCCCCGCGCGTAGTTTCGGCGGCTTCGCCGCCGATGACGAACCGATGTCCAATCATACCTCAACGAACACGGATGGCAGTGAGGAACCGAGTACCGACGACGGTGGAGAGGCCACGACCGACGACATCACGGATCCGCGTCCACTGACGAACCTGACCGGCTTCAAGCGCGATCAGCTGTTCGTCATCCGGATGCTCGCCGATCGCAATCCGCACGGCCTCGTTATCAAGGACAAACTCGACTGCTACTACGACGAGGAGATCAACCAGGGCCGGCTCTACCAGAACCTGGGCGAACTCGTCGAAGAAGGGTACGTCGAGAAACATCCCCTCGACGGCCGGACCAATGCCTACCGGCCGAGTACGCGCGCCAACGAGCGCCTCGAGGAACACCACGAGTGGGAGCGGCGCTGTCTCTTTCGCGATCTCCCATGAACGACGGTCGTCCGCGTTCGCCGGTGGCGTTCGCGGACGGTCGTCCGCTCGAGCAGTAACTCACCTCCAATGACGACAGTTCACGATTCCACAAGCGACGAACCCAGTCGAACAGCTCCCGATCTCGACGCCCCGTGGACGTACGCGACGGCCGCCGCACGCCGTCTCGGGGTGCCAGACGCGATCGAGCAGCGACTCCTGTACCCGCGCCAACGCCAGCGGATCACGGTGCCGTTCGAACGCGATGACGGCTCGCAGGGAGTCTGCGACGGGTACCGCGTCCGCCACGACGGCGTTCGCGGCCCCTACGTCGGTCCACACCGGTACGATCCCGCGCTGACCGGCGACGATTTCGCCGGGCTCG
>NZ_JAQIVI010000214.1 GCF_028618695.1 Natrinema soli
CGTGGGCCTCCAGCCCGGCGAACGCGATCGTCTCGTCGATGGCCGGCCAGTCCGTCGGCGGCGTCGCCTCGGTGTCGGTTCCCGGTACCCTGTCCCCGAGGAGGCCGGCGGTCTGCTCGCGGCCGTGGTCGTCGTCGTCCGCGTAAAATTCGACCAACAGCGCGGCCTCGGCCTCGTCGGGGACGAGCGACGCCGCTTCCTCGAACTCCGTCGTCTCCCGGGCCAGTCCCAGCAACACGTCGTCGATGAGTTCGACCGCGGCGGGCTCGTGTGCGAGAACGTGTTGGACGTCGGTGACGGCCTCGAGCACGCTCTCGTAGAACAGCAGCGAGACCGCTTTGGTCTCCGGAACGGGCTCGAGTGCGACCTCGGCCTCGGTGACGACGGCGAGGGTTCCCTCGCTGCCCGCGAGCAGGCGTGCGAGGTTGACGGTCCCCGTCTCCGCCTCTTCGACGAGCACGTCGAAATTGTAGCCCGAAACGTTGCGTTTCAGTTCCGGGAAGCGATCCCGCACTTCCTCGCTCTCCTCGTCGATGATCCTCACGACTGCCGAATGGACTCGCTCGAGGAGCGACCCGTCGGGATCGGCGGAGTCGCGGAGTTCCTCGACGCTGATCTCGCCGAGCGTGACGACCGTTCCGTCGGCGAGGACCGCATCACATTCCTCGATGTAGGCGTCGGTCTTGCCGTAGACCAGCGAGTGAGCGCCCGTCGAGTTGTTCCCGATCGCGCCACCGATCGCGCTGCGGTCGCTGGCGGCGGGGTCGGGCGCGAACTTCAGATCGTGGGGGGCGAGCGCGTCGTTGAGATCGCCGAGTACCGTTCCCGCCTCAACGCGGGCCAGTCGGTCGTCGGGATCGACCGAGACGATGCCGTCCATGTGGCGAGTGAAATCGAGGACGACGGCCTCGTTGACCGCCTGTCCCGCGAGGCTCGTTCCGCCGCCGCGCGGGAGGACGGGGATTTCTCGGGTTGCACAGTACGCGACGGTCGCGGCGACGTCGTCGGTCGATTCCGGGTACACGACGCCGATCGGCGTCACTTCGTACGCGCTCGCGTCGGTGGCGTACAGTTGCCGCGTGTAGGTGTCAAAGCGAACGTCGCCATCGACGCGGTCGCGGATGTCGTCTACCATCGCGAGTCGATCCACGTCCGCCGAGACGAAATCGTACTCCGCCCGCCGGTCGGCGATTTCGTCCGCAGCGTCGTCTCCTGCGTCGAATACGGTGTTAGGGTTCGCGGTCATCTCAACTGAACACTTACTCGTACGTCACACGTTTCACAACGATAAAGCGTTCGACAGCGCGCCGAGTCAGCCATCTGTTCGGGTCGTTCCCGAGCCCCGAAACGGCGATCTCGAGGGAGCGACGCGGCGGTGCTCCTCGAGGCGGCCGTCGACCTCGATGCCGGCCTCGGGGTCATCGTCGGCGGCACGCGCGATCCATCGTTCGGGCCGACCGTCCTCGTTGGTCTGGGCGGGATCGCCGTCGAGGTGCGACGGGATACGAGCCACCGGATCGCGCCGATCCCGACGGCCGAAGCGCTCGCGATGACTCGCGAACTCGACGCGTCGCCGCTGTTCGACGGTCACCGCGGGCGTCCGACAGTGGATCGACGCGCCGTCGCCGAGGCGATCGTCACCGTCGGCGAGCTGTTGGTGGACCGCGAGGAGATCCGCGAGATCGAGATCAACCCGCTGCTGGCGCGTCGGAGGGAGCGGTCGCGCTCGTCACGCTCGAGACCGAGCACTGAACGCACAGCGGATCGCGACGAGAGCACGGTGTTCGACGGAGAGAACTGCCGCGGCCCGCGGACGGCACGTCTGCGGACCGAAAAAAGCGATCGGATCGCGGTCGCGGCCGAGTTAGTCGTTCAGCTGGCTCTTCTCGACGTCGACGTCCGCGAACGAGACGTCTCGGTCGGTCACGTCGACGGTCATCGAACCGACGTTCTCGATCTCGGCGTCGATGGTGTCGCCGTCGGTGATCGCGCTGACGCCTTCCGGCGTCCCGGTGGTGATGACGTCGCCTGCTTCGATCGTCGCGCCGATCGATGCGTACTCGACGATGTCCGAGCAGTCGTAGATCATGCCGTCCGTGTTCTGCTGCTGGCGGGTCTCGCCGTTGAGCTGGAGTTCCATCTCGAGGTCGTGGGGATCGCCGATCTCGTCGGGCGTCGCGACGCAGGGACCGATGATCGTGAACGTGTCGTAGGATTTGCGGTTCGAACGGTCCTGATCGCCCCGCACCGAGACGTCGAGCAGGATCGTGTAGCCGAGGATGGCGTCCCAGACATCGTCGCTGTCGATGTCTTTGACGTCCTCGCCCATGACGAACGCGAGTTCGATCTCGTGGTCGACGCGGCGGTCATTGAACGGGAGTTCGATCCCGTCCTCGGGGCCGGCGACGCTCGAGGGCGCTTTGAGGAAGTACCCCTTGTCCTCGATAGTGAACCACTCCTGAGTGACGATGTCCTCGTCGGCCAGCGCCTCCTCGACGTGGTTCTCGTAGTTTAGCGGCGCGGCGATGACCTTGCCGGGTCGGCGGACGGGCGCTTCGACGCGGACGTCGGCCAGATCGTGGTCGGGCTCGGCGTCTCCGTACTCGCTCGCGTCGAGGTCGCGGCGGGCGTACTCCTTGAGCGGGTCGTTCGTCTCGAGACCGAGCCGGTCGGTGACGTCGATGAGGCTGTCGTCAGTCAGTAGACCGAGTCGGTCGTCGTTGAATCTAACGAGTCGCATGGTAGATCCACTGCCACACTCCCACATAAATCATCCTTTCTCTCGTAACGATGTTCTCGAACGATCATGCACTTCGACCGAACATGTGGGGCGAGTGTGATCCGCACCGACCGTTGCCGGAGCAGGGGGCTCCAATACACTTATATTTCCGTTCGCCAAACACACACACACACACATGACCCAGAAAGAGCAAGAGCCAGAGGAGCTGCTAGAGCTGAGTTCCGACACACGAGATTTGCTCGAGCAGAACAATCTCCGACCGCTCTGGGAAGTGGAAGACGAGATGGGGAACCTCCTCGACGACCTGGAGCCAGACATCTGGAAGTGGGAAGATATCCAGGCCGCGATCGACGGCATCGAGGCGGACGTCCCGATCGCCGACCTGCCGCCAGGCTTCCAGCGACGAGTTGCGGTCCCGATCAATGCCGAGCACGCGATTTCGAACACGATCTACATTGGTGTCCAGACGGTCTCGCCAGGCGAGACCGCGCCCGCCCACCGCCACGCCGCCAGTGCGCTCCGGTTTACCATCGACGGGACCGAGGACATGAAGACGGTCGTCGCGGGCGAGGAGTTCCCGATGAAGGACAACGACCTCATCACGACGCCGCAGTGGGAGTGGCACGACCATGTCAACGACTCTGATGAGACCGCCGCGTGGCTCGACGTCCTCGACCTTCCGCTGTTCCTCGACACCCTGAACAACTCCCACATCTTCGAGAACCACGAACTCGAGCGCCAGCCGGTCACGAAGACACAGGGCTACTGGGACTCCCAGTACGGACACGGCCGCCCCGCCAGCGAGGAGTCTGACGGTACCATTCCTGGTCCGTTCGAGGGCAACAAGGAACCGACGCCGCCGTATCGCTTCGGTTGGGATGATATGCTCGAGTCGCTGCACCAGCGCGCCGACAACGACGATCCGGACCCCCACGACGGCTACAGCCTCGCGTACGTCAACCCCGCTACGGGGGAGCCGCCGCTGTTCCCAACCATGTCGTTCCGCGCCCAGCTATTGAACGACGGCCCGACGGACCCCCACTTCCAGAACTCGACAGAGGTCTACTTCGTCATCGAGGGTGAGGGCGCGACCCACGTCGATGGCGAGGCCCTCGAATGGGGTCAGTGGGACATCTTCGTCGTGCCGCCGGACGCTCCCCACCACCACGAGCCCGACGACGAGGCGGTCCTACTGGGCATAACCGACGAGCCGATTCTCCGATCGATGAACTTCTACGCCGAGGCGGCGATCGACGAGTAACGCCGTTGCGTTCCGCGGTCGCGATTCCGTTTTCTCGGCGCTGACGATATCGCGAATCCGATTCCGGCATCGGCGAATAGGTAATATTCTTATACGTGTCCCGCTAGCATTCCTGTATGGCCGAGTTCGATAACCCGTACGTCAACGAGGACCCGTTCATCCGAGCGCACTTTGACTGTCTGGACTGCGGCGGCAAGCTCTGGGAGTACGCGATTCAGGGCCAGATGGTCTGCGAGGACTGCCGCGGCGTCTTCCTATCGGAACAGGTGTTCGACGCCAACATCGAACGGCCCGCGAACTGAACATGTCTCCTTCTCCCGCGCGGATCGCCGCTGTGCCGCTTGAGAAGCAGGGTTGCCGCTCGGCGGTCAGAGGAACCGCTCCGTTCGCGTCAGGTCGTAGCTGTCTGTAATCGAGTCGAGTCACAGCGGAGCAGGACGACCTGCCGGACACCGACGATGTCTACGACGAGGAGATCCCCATCGAGGATGTGTTCGGCGGCGCGTTTGTCCGGGAACGGACCGAGTTCGAGATGTTAGACGAACTGGTCGCGGCCAGCCCAAGCGAGGCGGGGTCGGTCGCGGAACTCGAGACGGTCTCCCACGGCGAGTGGAATGAGTACGTCGCCAAGAACACTGCGTTCGACGACGAGGAGTCGTTCGTCCTGGCCGCCCGCGATCACTGGGTTACTAAGTGGGTGGGACTGGTCCGAACCGGCTTCCTTTTCCACTTATTCCGCGTCTCCGCCTCGAGTCGTCGAATAACCACGGCGTTGCAGTAGCGATCCCCGTGCCGCCAGAGTACCGGTCCCTGTACCGCTGCAGTAGCGATTCGATATAACACACAACGTTCCCTCGAGGAAGCGCTCTTGCGCGTCGACCAGAGTCCCTCGAGAATCGCTGATCGGGATCGGTTTCGCATGAGACGCACTCCGACACTCCTCGATACCGCGAGAAAAACCAGAATCGAATGCCGGTTCAGTAGTTTCCGGTCGAGACGATCGGCAGGGAGCTGTGAGGCCCGTGCGGTGCGTCGTCGAGCCACTCGTCGGCGGTCTTGACGTGGATGCCGTCGGGGGAGGAGTCGACGGTCGTGACTTCGGACTCCCAGTGGATGTCAATCTCGGCTTCGTCGAGCGTGTCGAGCACGTACTGCTCGGTGACGACCTGTGGAACGCTGGTGAAGTGGAAAATGTCGCCCGAGCCGCCCGGCGAGTTGTACGTCCGGTTGAACACTTCCTTCCCCTTGTACAGCGTTCGCCGGGCCGGCCAGACGAGCCCCTCCTCGACGAGGTCGGCACCCAGCTCAGGATGAATGCGCTCGAGCGTTCAGAGCGTCGAGCCGTAGACGTAGATCACCCGGCACCCCGAGCGATCCGGTCCTCGGGGTCCGCCTCGAGAATGGTCGTCTCGATCCCGTGTGCGTGCAATGCGAGTGAAGTCGTCATACCGACTGGCCCGACGCCTGCGACGAGTACGCCGACCGATTCAGTCCCTGGCGGCCGG
The DNA here is from genome assembly GCF_028618695.1 of Natrinema soli. Next base: position 5,507 of record NZ_JAQIVI010000214.1, read on the forward strand.
CGGTCGACAGGCTGCCGTGACGATTGGATCCGTCAGTTGAAGCGTCATCTCGAGGTCCATCACGTTCGTACCGGTCACATCGAAGCCGACATTCTCGTAGATGGCGATCGCCTGTCAGCGTTTCCGCGAGACGTTGAGGTGGAGTTCGTTGTGGTCCCGGTCGACGGCGCGGGCGACGACGTGCTTGAGCAGTTCGGTACCGATGCCGCGGTTCTGGTAGGCCGGGTGGACGAAGATCGCGAACTCTGGCTCCGCCGCGTCGGCGGGGACGACGGCGACGTGTCCGATGATGTCGTCCCCGCGGGTCGCGATCAAATTCCAGCCGTCGGTCACGAGTCGGCGGAGCCACGCCTCGCGGTCATCGGGATCATTGGGCGGGAGCGCCATCGTCGACGTCTCGATCGCGTCGTACATCTTGAGCAGCGACTCGAAGGCCGATTCCCGATACGGGCGGATCAGAACTGCGTCTCCCTCATCGTCGACGTACCGCGGACAGCGCGGCGGACAGTGATCGGTCCCCTCACACGCGACGTTGTCCCATCCCTCGCACTCGCTCGAGGTCATAGGAGTCGAGTTATCACTCGGCCACTTGTTTCTTATCGTGAAGGCGTTCGGGTTCGGTGTAGTTCAACGCGGGTGCGCTCGATGCGGGATTCGCTTCGCTCGCAATGCAACGACGCGACGCCGGTCCCTCGTCGATCCGTCGCTGCTACGCCCGTTGATCGGCGTCAGTACGCCGCTGATATTCCAGCAACTCGCCTGAGCCGCGGTCGCTTCCCGCTGCTGGCCATCGCCGCCGTCTTCGGCTCCGTCACGGTCGCCGGCTACGAGATCGCCCGCCGAATGCGGGACCTGATCAACAGCCTCTCGTGGGAGTTTTCCATCGCCTTGAGCAGCCTCGTCGGACGCCACCTCGGCGGCGAAGAGGAGGACATTGCGGCGACCTACGGTGACGAGATCATCCGTTTCTCGCTGCTCTTCTACGTCGCCGCCGTCTTCGTGATCGTCTTCACGGAGCCGATCGCGCGGCTGTTCGTCACTGAGCAGGACGTCGTTGAACTGGCCGCGACGTTCGTTCACGTCACGGCCGTCGCTACGATCGGAGTCGGACTCGACGAGGCCGTCGCCGGTGCATTACGTGGCGGGGGGAGGGGGGACACTCGCTAGCCGTTTTACGCGGCCTTGATCGGTCTCTACGGCGTCGTGCTGCCGGTCGCGTTTCTGGGCGTCATTACCCCGCTAGGGGTCACGGCGTTGTACCTCTCGCTGCGGGATGTTCGTTCCCGCCGTGATCACGCTCTACCGATACTATAATGGCGTCTGGTGCGACGTCAGTCGTTCGCTCCGTGAGTGATCACATCGAGTACTCGCTTCGGATATTGCCACGCCATGTCGTCGAAAAGCGCCACACAGAGGTGCGGTGACCTGTACTATTTTATACTGTTACCGTAACGTTTCGACTGGTGTCTGACTTAGATGGAAGAACGAGTAACCGAAAAAACTCACCATTCGACTTTAGCTCGGGATGGCCGATTTGTATCAATTACGCTTGTTAGCGTCCTCGCAACGCTAGGGACGAACGTCGTGTCGCCTGCGCTACCGGCGATGGCTGACGCGATGGGCGTGAGTGATAGTCGGGTTGGACTTGTCGTTTCGATGTACTCCGTCCTGGCGATGGTCTCCGTGCCGTTTACCGGCGTTATCTCCGATATATATGGTCGACGGACCGTGTTGCTTCCGTCAGTGTTCCTGTTCGGACTCGCCGGGAGTGCCATCGCTATCGTCGACTCGTTCGAGACGATCCTGTTCCTTCGGGCGATTCAGGGTGTGGCGTACGCCGCAATGATGCCGATCACGGTGGCGTTGCTCGGGGACTTATATGGCGGCTCGAAGGCGTCGACCGCGCAGGGATTGCGAGTTGGTGCGAACGGAATGGGATCGGCCGTCGTTCCTATTCTCGCCGGGTTTCTCGCTGGTCTCTCCTGGAACTATCCGTTTCTGTTATATCTGGTCGCAATACCAACCCTACTAATCGCCCTGTTCTGGCTCCCGGAACCGTCACACAGTGCTATCTTCGATCGCGGGACGTGGCGCACTATTCGAACGTACGTCCGCAATCTCCGCAACGAGGCCGGCCAGGTCAACCTCAGAGTGTTGCTATTCGGGGAGGCGGTCCGTGATTTCATACGGTATGGACTTCTCACGTTCGTTCCGCTGTTCGCCGTGCGAGAGCTCGGAGCCTCGGTGGCAGTGGCAGGAATGGTGCTTTCGGTCCGAGGAGTCGTCTACATCGGTATCGGGCCGGTCTCTGGACGGATAGTCGCGTGGTTTTCTCGGAAACGAGTTCTTATCGGAAGTCTATTGATATCTGCAACCAGCATCGTTCTGATGCCTTTCTCGCCGTCGTTCGTTTGGCTCGGAGCCTTGCTCGGCGTGTATACTATCGGTGATTCGCTGTTCTCACCGGTCATCAAAGATGCCGTCACGGTTATCGCCTCCGATGAACGTCGCGGCGGTATCGTCAGTGGAATGAATATGTTCAAATACGGTGGCCAAGCGTCTTCACCGGTCGTTTTTGGAGCAATTCTGGGTCTCTCTGAGTTCAGTCGCATATTCTTTATTTCTGCATTAATCGCCATCGTATACGCATCACTCATATTCATTTATACAGACTCGAGTTTATAATTTGAATGATAAATTTGCGATATCCCGACCGGCGACGTGATCCGAGCCGCCGTCTCAAATAGACGACAGGGGAGCGGAAACGATCCGTGCTCCGGAGCGCAATTAGATATCACAACGGTTACGATTCGGTAACAGTGAATACAGTAAGATATATATGGAAGATCCCTATCCGGATAATTCGCCCCGCTCAATATGTTTTGATGAGTTCTTGATAGACATCTTTCCTCATCTATTTACATCCGTATTACCGTAAACACGTGTATCCCTATTCGGTAGTTTCGAATGCTACGATATCTTCGACTTGTTTATATTTATTTAATTATATAACATTCACACATTTAATAAAGCATGAATTCAAAAGTGGATTCTGGAACCAGTACCGTGGCTCATTCACCAATGATTGCTCTGACTGCATCCGTGATACGGTGGTCCGTACTTACTGACGATCTGCTAGAAATCCCCCCGCTTGTGTCGGAAATATACGGCAATTCTTATATTCCCTGCTTATGAGGGTGTTATTGCATGGCAATACCAAAGTCAACCAGACGACGAGTGTTACAAGCAGCCGGTGGAGTATCGATAGCCGCACTTGCCGGCTGTGCGGGTACGGGTAGTGACAACCGAAATATGGAGGCCATCGTCCCATATGGCCCCGGAGGGGGGTACGACACTTACACGCGGTTGGTAGTTCCCTACCTGGAAGATGAACTCGACGCCACTATTAACGTCAAAAACGTCGAGGGCGGCGAGGCTCGCCTCGGAACGCGGGAGGTATACGACGCCGAGCCGAACGGAGACACCATCGGAATCATGAACGTCGAGCAATTCTCTCGGCAGCAGGTGATGGAGGACCCCGCGTTCGATCTGACCGAGATGACGTGGTTCGCGACGGTAGCCGAAAATATCACGGGCATAACTCTCGCTCCGGACAACGATATCGATTCGTTCGACGACTACGTTCAGGGCGTTCGGAACGGCGAACTCAAGTTCGGTGCCCAGAGCCTCTTCGCGGGGGCGGCACTCGGTCCGATCCTCTTGGGGGCGATCTCGGGCCTGTATGAACCCCAGCAGGTCGTCGATAACATCGTCATCTACGACGGGCGAGGAGATATGATTCCCGCGCTCGATCGCGGCGATATCGACGTTATGGCCGGCACGTACTCTTCGATTTTGCCGTTCCACGAGTCCGGTGACGCGGAAATGTTCCTCGTGTTGACCGACGATGAGGAACCGCCCGAAGCGACCCCCGATGCCGAAACGCTCGCGACCGCCGGCGTCGACAACGCCACGGAAGTGAACGACATCAATGCACCGATCCGTGCGTTCGCCGGTCCGCCGGAGATGCCGGACGACGAAACTCAGGAGCTACGGGACGGCTTCGAGGCCGCGATCAACAACGAGGAGTTCCAGGCGGAGGCTGAAGAGTCCGACCGACCGGTTACGTACAAGGACGGCGAGACCACGGCCGAGGTCGTCGAAAATACGGTTACCAACTGGGAGAACAACCTTGATCTCCTGAATCAGTTACAGGAGTCCGAATAACGACCGTAGCGCGTTCTCGATCAACCCTAGCCCCATCACGATCTATGGTCAGTACTGGGCTGCGAACGGACGTGCCCGTGGAGTCACTCGAGCAAGTTACTCTGTCCGAGAACCGCGCTCTTTCATATTCGTACGAGCCTCGTAGTGTGAACTGATCGCCGGCGAGCGACACGAGTTGCTCCCCGATCGGGAGGCGAATCGACGGTCGCGATTGACCCCAGTAGACGCCACGTAGCCGGAGATACCCTGAGACGGCGGATCGAATAGCCGTAGCCATCCGACCGCGGAGAGCCGGCCGCACTACTGAGGTTGACAGATCACGTCGACGAGCGCCGGGCAGCCGTTCTTCACGTCTTCCCACGCGGATTCGAGTTCCGGGGCGACATTTTCGGGGTTCCCGATCGGTCTGTATCCGTTCACGCCCATCGCGTCGGCGATCTGCGCGTAGTCCGGAACCGGATCCTGAAGCCCGGTCTCGATAAGCACGCGCTCGTAACTCGAGTCTCGACCCCGATATTCCGCGAGCCGCATCCGATGTTCGGTCGAGTTGTACAGCACTCTGTTGTTGTGAACGACCGAAAAAAGCGGAAGGCCGTAATGGCTGACAGTACAGAGCCAGCAGAGATAGTACATGAGGTCCCCGTCGAACTGGAGATTGATCGGGATGCGGTCGGTATCGGCGTACGCTAGTGCACCGCCGATCGCGGCACCGATTCCGTATCCGATGCTGTCCCGCTGGAGCCGGAGCCGACGTACGCGCCGAATTCGTCGATCTCCTAGAGCCGATGTGCCTATCCCTGCAGCGTTCCGTTGACGAGAACCCACTCTTCGTCGCGAACGAGGTCCCCAATTTCGCCGGCGAGACGAGCGGTCGAGATCGGTTTCTCGTCCCACTGCTTTGCGGCCGCCTTCTACACGATTGCTAGGCCTCGTGTTTCGCTTTCAGCTCGTCGAATCGCTTCTCGCACGCCCGTCGCCGTGACGGTGTCGCAGCGAGCCGTTCTTCGACTACATCGACGAGGACGGGAATCGCGTGTTCCGTGTCGGCAAGTCTCGGAATCTCCGTCTCTCGCAACGCATAGTAGTCCGCCGTCAGACTCGAGGCCCCCAGTTCGTGCGGGCCAACGTTTATGAGATCGAACTCGCCGTCGATCGCTTCGGTTAACTCGTTTCGAACACGGTCGACGTTCTTCAGCCTGTAGTTTAGACTCCAGATATCGAGCGCGAGGACGCCGTCCGCGTCCCGATAGACCTCGGTACCGGTGAGGTCGAGGGGATGCGTGTTGGGGAAATTATAACGTCGACGGCGGCTATCGACGACGGGCGCGCCAAGGAGTTCGGCGAGTCCGATGAGCGATTCGACGGCGTTCCGCGAGTTACCGACTTGATCGGTGAGTACGACGGGCATATCGGCGGCGACCAGTCGATCCGCCGCGGTCTCGATTGCATTCCAGTCGGGCGCCATCTTCGACGGCGGCTCGAACTTGCCCAGATCGGGGATCTCCATCAGTTCCTCAAAGCGCTGTTCTTAGAGATCGTGATCGATCGTCACGTATACCGGTCCGGTCGGGATCGTCGCGGCGATCTTGTGCGCTCGAAGGAGTGACTCCGCCACGCCGTCGATGTTCATCGGCTGATCGGCCCATTTCACCTACTCCCTGACGATGTCCCCCTGAACCAGTGCCATGTAGACCCACTCGATCCACGGCCGACGGTCGGACTTCCACATCAGACCTGACCCGGACAGCGCGAGCAGCGGAACCCGATCGCAAGTACGCGTTGTAGAGGCATCGCTCCGTGCATCGTCCCGCCGACATCGTGGAGTATGCAGACGCTGGTTCGCCCGTTGCCTTCGCATATCCGTGAGCGATGGCCACCGAGAGCTCCTTGTGACCGGTCTGGATTACCTCCGGCCTGTTATCGTTGTAGTTGACTACCGACTCTTCGATCCCACGAGACGATGCGCCCGGATTAAAGGAGACGAAATCGAACCCGAATGCGTCGAATAAATCAGCAACGAAATCGGACCCCCACCCCTGATTCGATATCTCTACGTCTCGCGCGTTCCGGCCGCTTGAATAACCCATTTCGTAACACCAGCGAACGTTCTCGAGCACGCTCAATTCAATAGTTTGCCAACCGCTTTTGCCCTACCGTTGAATATTCTCCGCCGGAAAACTGTTTACTCGGTGATTGCCGTTACGACGGGACGCTCGGCGTTCAAAAGCATGGTCTGGGTGACGCTTCCGAAAAGCGCCTTCCCCGTCGGCGATCGCTTTCGACCCGAAACTACGATATAGCGGGCGTCCTGCTTCTCCGCGTAATCGGTGATTCGAGACGCCGGCTCGCCCACGAGCCCCACCGGTTCGAAGGGCACGTCGAGATCGGCCGCCGCGTCTGCTGCGATGTCCGACGCGACGTTCCGGATTCGTTCCATATCGATCGGATCGTTTTTCTCGGCGCTCGTCCGCCCGAGATTGACGAACTCTGAACGTGTCAGCACGTGAACCACGTGAACTACGTCGTCGAACGCGTTCGCGAGCGTTTCGGCTTCTTTGATTACACTGGCCCGCCGATCGGATCGGTCTACCGCTGCAACGATTACCATACACCTCATTTGTTAGCCCTCGGTATTTATTTTTCCCCCAGCTACACTCTCAGACCCGATAATTAACCGAAATATGATATGAAGGTGTCTATCCTCCTCGACTGCTGCTTTGAATCCCTTTCGTTCGGTGATAACGAATTACGGAGTGGTATATCGATTCAATACCTGATCGACCAGGACCTATTACAACCGTACTTTTGTAATAATTATGCAATTGTGTTTCGTGTTACCGAATGAAGAGGGCCGCGATGTTCACGTCAACCGCGAGCGGCCGGGCTATCTCCAATTGATTCCGTTTGGTGACTGCGAATGTACGATTCAATTCCCGAAACGATGTTAAATTGATACCCTAAATATATGGGGAAGATTTATATGGAGTATTCATCATTGTTACCGTATGGCAGTAGCCCAGATGGAGGCGATCGACATCGCCATAAATACGGTATCGAACCCGTATAACTTTTTACTTATATTGGCAGCAGTAATACTGGGGATGTTTATGGGAATGCTCCCCGGAATGGGTGGGACGATAACGCTTGCACTGTTAATCCCGCTCACGTACACGTTCGAACCGGTGGTCGCGTTCATGGTTTTAGCGGCCGCCCTCGGCGGGACTAACTTCGGCGGGAGCGTTTCAGCGATACTGATCAATACGCCCGGATCCGCACCGAACGCCGCTACCCTGCTGGACGGCTACCCGATGACCAGAAACGGTGAGGGAGGGAGAGCGATCACGGCCAGCGCCGTTTCCAGTGCGGCCGGTGCAATCTTCGGATTACTGATCTTCGTCCTCAGCCTCCCGATCCTCCGGGAGATCATTGTTCTGTTCGGACCGCCGGAGATCTTCTGGCTCGGGATGTGGGGACTGACAGTCATCGCGATCATCATTAAAGGGGATATGACGAGCGGCCTCATATCCGCGAGCCTCGGGCTGATTTTCGCCATTCACGGATTGAATGCCATCACCGCGAACGAACGATGGACGTACGGAGCCGTGGAAATGCTGGACGGAATCCAGCTCATTCCCGCACTCATCGGGCTGTTCGCGGTCGCCGAGATGATCAAACTCGTCTCCGAAGGGGAAAACGCCTCGAGGGGAAACGCCGACGCCACCAGCGGCAAACTCCAGGGGTTCAAGGACGTCTTCGCGAACAAGTTCCTCTTTATCAGATCGTCGATCGTCGGCGGAATTATCGGCATCATTCCCGGCGTGGGGGGAGCAGCAGCGAATTATGTCGCGTACTTTCAGGCGATGCAAACCGAACCGGACTCGGAGAAATTCGGAACCGGTGACGTACGCGGCGTTATTGCGAGCGAAGCGAGCAACGACGCGAAGGACGGAACCGGTTTGCTTCCGACGCTCGGGTTAGGCATCCCGGGGAGCGCGAGTATGGCCGTCTTGCTCGGCGCGTTTATCCTCCACGGGATCACTCCGGGGCCGATGCTCATTGAAGAGAACTTCGATATCGTCACGATCATTGTGGCAGCGCTTCTGATATCGAACGTCCTGACCAGTACGATCGGGATTCTCTTGTCCGATAAGCTAGCGGTCGTCACGAGACTGGATCCGCGAATCCTCGCACCGGTCATACTCATTGTTTCGTTTTTCGGAACGTACGCGATGAACAATGTCGTCTTCCAGATCTGGGTGACGCTGCTGTTCGGACTCCTGGGATATGTGATGATCAAACTGGATATCTCTCGCGTTCCGATGATCCTGGCGATGGTGCTGGGTCCGATCGTCGAGGACAATTTCTTTCGAGCGCTCCAGATATCGGGGAGCGAGTACGGCATCTTCTTCGATTCCTATACTTCCCTCATATTCATTGCTCTCATCGGTATTAGCTTGTTCTTGCCATACATTCGCGTGTTCGTACGAAACCGGGTGATAGCATGACAAGCGAACCGAAAGATACGTCCATAGAATCGGCCGGAGAGGTCCCGAAATCCCAGGAAAAGGAACTGCTCGGATCCGAATCGAGCGACAGCGCGGAAACGAGCGAGGAGCGGAGTCTGTTCCCCGTCGACGCGAAATGGTTCGAGGCCGCGTTTTACGGCGGCGTCCTCGTGTGGATCGCGTGGTTGTTGCTTCAAACGCGGGGCTGGAGTTTTGAGGATCGGCTGTTTCCCTGTATGGCCGGGCTGATCCTCATGGGATTACTGATCGTCCAGCTCGGAAAGGCGCTCTTTCCCGGTCTGATCGAGTCCGTAACGCCGGATCTCTCGGACGAGGATCCCGCGTTCGAAATCGACACGGATCGGGGCGATCGCTCGCGGTACGAGCGACAGAAGTACGAACTCCTGATGATCGGATGGGTGATCGCGCTCCCGCTGCTGCTGAACTTCGTCGGGTTCATCCTCACGATCCCAATCTATCTGTTCGCGTTTCTGTTGTACTTCCTCAGGGACACGACCAAAGCCGCGATAATCTCCGCACTGACGACCGCTGCAATATACGTGCTCTTCGTGGTCGTTCTCAACATTCGGTTTCCCTCTTGAGGGAGCGAATTCGGCATCGCATCCGGATGCGGCGGGGCCGTTCGTATGAACCCTCGAACGTCGCGACTCGAACACCGCAATTGGAACACCGTGAGCGCTGCGGTCGCCCTCGCCGCCGATTTGATCCGCTACCCTCGCGCTTATTTCGACGCTCCATTGACGGATTTGATCGGTAGAACTAAGCCTGTCGGTTGATATCATGGTCCCATGGAACGGATGAGAGACGAGGACGAGGAGTCCGAAGAGTACGATACCGATCCCGAGGTCGAAGTGGAGTACGAAACGGCGCGGATCTTCGTCAACGAGATCTCGAGCAACTATTACAGTATGAAGGACAAGCGGGGGGAACTCCGCGACGAAAACCGCGTCGTCAGCTGGGAAGACACCGAGTGGCAGGAGAAGGGCGGCGGACAGGTCTGGAACAAGGACGTCTTCGGATCGACGAGAGGCGGCGAACACGTGTTCGATAAGACGGACTCGCTGCAGGTTCACATCCTCGAGCTCGCTCCCGAAGGCGAGTCCCAGATGCACGTCCACCAGAACGAGGCCCTCATGTACATCCTCAACGGGACGGGATACGAGATCCACGACGGGAAACGGTACGCGTGGGAGCCGGGCGATCTCGCGCTGATCCACGGCGGCTGTGCACACAAACACTTTAGCGCCGATCCGGACAATCCCGCACGCGTCTTGATCATCAAAGCAAAGCCGATGTACCTGTTCCTCCACCTGATCGATCAGGAGTACATCACGCCGTATCCTGACGAACCTATCGACGGCTGGGAGGACTACGAGCCCGACGAGTTCGGAACGGCGACCGAGATCGATCTCGAACCGGCCCACCGGAAGGCCCTCGAGAAGGTCGCCGACCTCGCGCCGGAAGTGGACCACGACCACCCCCACAGCCACCACCACGAGTACTCCCACGATCACAGTCACGAAGGGGGTGAGCACTGATGACGGACCCGCTCGAAGACGAGGAGATCCGAGACGTCCACGAGGAGGGGGAACGATGGGTGCGCGGCGACCGGCAGGCTAGTTACTACCAGGAATTCCTCGAGCGGTCGCAGAACAATCCGCTTTCCGCCCACGGGGACGGCCCGCTCAACAAGGTGCTCAAACCCGAGGACATGCCGTGGGAACTCTCACAGCAGGGGCTGCTCAAGCACATGCTCAACGAGGACATCGCCGAGGAACACGACTTCCCAGGGATGGGTGCGGACCTCTATCAGCAGCTGATCCCGCCCGAAAGCGAGTCGGGAAAACACCGCCACCGGAGCGAGGAGATCGTCATCGTCCTCGAGGGCGAGGGGTACGATCTCCACTGGGACGCCCAACTCGAGGTGCGCGACGGAGACGAACCCGATAGACAGGAACCCGACTGGACCTTCGACGAAGAACCGACGAAATACGAGTGGGAGGCTGGGGATGCGATCTACATTCCTGTTAACGCGATTCACCAGCACCACAACACCTCCGAGACGGAGCCGGCTCGCTTCATCTCGGCGCAGGCGCGGGCGTATACTAACCTTGGGTTCGGGTTCGAAGACCTCGAACAGTTCGAATCGGCTCCGGAGTACCCTACCGCCGACGAGTAATTCCCACGGTCAACGGCGCCGTTTCGTGGCCGAAGTCTCCGTCACCGGCCTCGAGCGGATAATCGCGACAACAATAGTATAATTCGACGGATTCTAGCCGATTATCGGCGGACTGATTGTTCCGTACTGATCCCTGTTTTCCATGCTGTCGAGAGTCCCGTCCATCCGAGTCGAACCTATCGGTGCAAAACCGGCGGCCACTGACCTCAAACCTGGTGGCCTCACCGGTACTTTGAATAGGCTCGGAAATAACCTGAAACCTGCATGTATGATACATTGCTGCACACCGGGAACAGCCATCCAGACCTCCTGTGGATACTTATTCCGAGCTTCCTCTCGTTCGTCGCAGGATTAGGTCTCGGAACGTCGGTCGATCGGCTGCATGACTGGATCGGTACGCGAGCGGTATCGTCGGAGAACTAGCTGTTCTGGCGTTTGGACCCTCTGGCTTTTTTATCTCTTCAAGCTGAGTTCATACCGTACCGATCACTTTTACAACGGGAATCCGACGGTAAAAGCGACTTCCGCCGAGGAGACCGGAGATCCCGTCGACTCGGCTCGAGAGCGTACCGATTTGATTCCAGATCAGTCGTCTGCAGCGTCCGGCCGGTGGGTGCGGCTTACGATCTTCCACTTGCCGGAGAAGACCCTGTGTCCGGTGATCAACGCCGCGGACAGCGTTTCAGCGATCATGGCAATGAACACGGCTACGGACCCGAGCGACGTAACTATCCCGAGATATGTGATCGGGATCAGCATGCCGTATTGGCCGATGAGTCTGCCGTACATCGACCACTGATTGTCGCCGGCGGCTTTGAGGACCCCCATGAAGGTGTAATCCATCCCCAGGGCAACGAAACTGATCGCTGCGATCCGGATAAAGGGGATCGTGTCGGAAACGACAGTCGGATCGTCGGCGAAGAAGTGAGCCAGCGGGCGGGCGAACGCGAACACCAGAACTGCGGCCGCGACGTATATGGCAGCGGAGAACCGGATGATGTCACCCGCGTACTGATCGGCCCCTGTTTCGTGGCCTTTCCCCAGCTCCTGCCCGACGAGGCCGCTCGCAGCCATTGAAAATCCGTTTCCGGTCGATTGAAGCAAGCTCCGCACGCGACGGGCGACTTCGAACGCGGCCACGATCGTCGGACCGAACAGCACGAGGATCGCGAACAGCGGAAAGCGAGCGAACGATCGCGCGAACTTCTGTGCCATTATTGGCGGCGAGATCGTCAGGAGCTGTCGCGTGAGTTCGGCGTCGAAGTACGGTCCGCTGACGGTCAGGGTAACCGGGAACTCGCCGATAATCGGAACGCCGCCGGTGACGAATCCCCACAGGAAGCAACACGTAATGAGCCCTTCCGCGAGCACGGTTCCCAGCGCCGCGCCCTCGACGCCCATTCCGAACGCGAAGATGAACACCGTGTTGAAGACGATGTTCGCAAACGCCCCGCTTGCGCGGATCGACATCGCGATCCACGTGTCGTCCGTCCCGGCCAGCGTTCGGCTGGAGACCAGATTGAAGACGTTGAACAGGAGTCCGAAGGCGAGGATTTGCAGATAGGCGCCACCGAAGCCGATCGACGCCGGACCGTCGCCGATTAGTCCGATGAGTCGCTCCGAAAACAGGACGTAGCCCAGAATAAAGGGCAGTGCCAGGAGGATTCCGACCCAGACGCTCTGTTTGACCGCCAGGTCGAGACGTCGGTACTGCCCGGCTCCGAACCGCTGCGAGACCTGGCCGATCGTTCCGCCCGCCACACCCAGCGAAAAGCTGTTCGCAAGTCCCCAGTAGATGTTCGCGAACGCCAGCCCGGCGATCGCGGCCGGGCCGATACTCAGACCGACCATCGCGACGTCGACGGTCCTGTGGAGATTCCGGGCGAACATCGTCAGGAACCGCGGCCACGCCAGATCCGAAATCTTGGTCCCTCGCTCCGAGTCGATGACACCGATATCGGACAACTGGGTGGCTACTAGCTGGAAACAGTAGCGGACTGGGTTGAACATCGTGGCAGATTTGGATACAGGAAGCTAGAATAAGCTATTTTCTATAGAACGGTATCGACTACGATACCGCGATCGAAACGAATCGACAGGGTCCAGTGAAATCAATTGGTATCCGATTACTGGTTGCTTCTGCGATCATCCGACCGTTTGCTCCGTTCAAAGTTCGACGTAGATCCCGCCATCTTCGACGGAGACGTCGTAGGTCGGTAACACGATATCCGGATCGCGATGTGCCCGCCTGTGGTGAGATCGTACGCCCAATTCTGGCTGATGTCGAGTTAGGCGGGAAGAGTCCGAGCGTTATCTTCCCGGACGCTGATCTGGAGCGAGCGGCAACTGATACGACGAAGGCATTCTGGAACGTCGGCCAGATCTGCTTCGCCGGAACCCGAATCTACGTCCACGAGCGCATCTACGATGAGTTCGTCGAACTCCTCGTCGAACGAACTGAGCAGCTGACGTGCGATGCCGGAATGAACGACCCTGATCCCGGTCCGCTAATCACCCCGGAAGCGCGTGACAATGTCGCCGAACACGTGGATCGAGCACTAGAGAACGGCGGGCAGTTGCCTACCAGTGGTGAACCGCTCGAACGGGACAGGAACTTCTACGCGCCGACGGTGATCGACAGCGTTGACGACGACGCGCCGATTTCCTGTAACGAAGTATTCGGTCCGGCCCTGACAGTGTACGAGTTTGACTCCGAAACGGAGGCGATCCGTCGCGTGAACGACTCGAGATACGGGCTCTACGCTATCGTTTGGACGCGTGACCTAGGATGCGCTCATTGTCTCGCAGATGAACTGGAAGCGGGCACCGTTGCCGTCAACGAGTTCCCCGTCGTGTTCAACCAAGCCCCGTTCGGCGGATACAAGGAGAGTGGCCTGGGCCGGGTCAACGGAACGCAAGCCGTATCCCATTTCACGGAACTGGAAAATGTTATCATGAACTACGGCGGCAATGATGAGTGACAGAGCAGGTTAAGAACGTTAAATAACCCGTCGAATAAGTCCAATGCTTATATGCCCTAAATAAACCAGTACATTAATAATAAATGGGGTGGCATTTGATAACACAATGCGAAGACGTTCGTTCGTCCAACTAGCAGGTGCAGGTATTGCCACGAGTATTGCCGGTTGTACCGGCCAAAGTTCCGGAGATAGTATCGCAATCGGTGCGGCGTCGTCCGGATCTACGGGTGTACTCATGGATCTCATCATCGGTGAAAGCCTCGACGAGGAACACGATCTCAACTTCGAGGTAACGCGAGCGGGGCCGTCCAAAGTGAACCAACTCGTCGTCAACGGCGCTATCGACATCGGACACGCCGCGCCCACTCAAGCGGCAGCAGCAAACCGACAGGGGAACAACATGCAATTGTTCGGGCCGTGGCTCGCCAACCACACTTCACTGGTCGTAAAATCCGACTCGTCGTACGAGAGTTGGGAGGACCTGCGCGGGGAAACGGTCGCGACGCTTCCGGAGCCGACGGCCTCGTACTACGACACCACGCTCCGACTTTCCCACATGGATATCGAGTTCGAGGAGGCGTACGACGTCGAGCAGGCGGGTACTCAAACGATCCACTCGTACTTCCAGCGCGGCGACGTCGACGCGTACGTGATTTTCCCGCCCCTCCTTATTCCGACGCTCGCGGACGGTGATGGACGGGAAATCGAGCGCTTGGCGGAGCCGTTCCGAGAGATTTACGGGGGCAACTTGCACTTCCAAAACTTGGCGGCGTCCAATGACTGGCTTGAGGAAAACGAGGAGCGCGCGAGCGCGGTGGTGGACATCTTCGTCGAAGCATCGGAGATGATGGCCGAAGATCCCGTGTCGTACCTGGAGAGCAACTACACTGATACAGCGAACTACGAAACAGACGAACACTACGAACTGGCCGCCGAACGCACGTCGGACATCTATCCGGGGACGTGGGAAGAAGAGGATCGCCAGCAGGTCCAAGACCAGATCGAGGAACTCAAAGATCTCGGTCACCTCGAAGGTGATACTCCATCCGATGTCACGGTGACAGTCTAAATAATGTCGATAACCAATACCAATTCACGATCGAAGCAGTTGTTTATTAATGTCGGCTATCGGGTGCTATTCGTTGTCTCGTTCCTGATCGTCTGGCACCTCGTCGCAGAGTTCCTTACGGAGGGACTCCTCCCGCCGCCACACCCAGTCGGCCAAGAGGCGTATACGCTCGTAAGTACAGGCGAGTTTATCGAACACACGATCGACACGGTACGACGGGTAACGATTCCGTTCTTCGCCGCGTGGGCCGTGAGCATCGCGCTCGGCGTCGCGATGGGGCTGTCCGCACGGGCCGAGAAGTTCTTCGACGCCGGCGTCGTTATCGGGCTGACGGTCCCGGGACTGGCGTGGGCGATCATCTCGGTGATGATCTTCGGACTCAGCGAGGTGGGCGCATACTTTGCCGTCTTCGTCATCGTCCTGCCGATGATTACGATCAACTTCTGGGAGGGCGTCAAGGACATCGATATGGATCTGATCGAGATGGGCGAAGTGTTTGATTTCGACAGATACACCACGCTCCGTCGCGTGATCCTGCCCCAGTTGTACCCATACATGCTCTCTGCCGGACGGTTCGGACTGAGTCTGTGTTGGAAGGTCGTCGTGATCGTCGAGTTCCTCGGGTTCGGTAGCGGGATCGGATACATGATTCTGAACGACTACAATAACTTCAACATGGCCGGCGTGCTCGCTTGGACGGCGCTGTTCACGGTCCTCATGCTGGTGATCGAGTACGGCGGGTTCAAGACGCTCGAGAGCCACTTACTCGGATGGCGCCCCGAAGTCGGCGTTCGATCGGCGGAGGCACAACAATGAGCCGTTCACGGGATTCCAATTCCAGTAACGAGGAGAATGAACCCGAAACGATGAGCGACACGACACACTCCGATGAGGACGAACTGGAAACGGTCCTAGAGATCGAAAACCTCTCGAAGTCGTATACTAACAGCGACGGTTCGGTCGAAGAAGTGCTTGAGGACATCGATCTAACGATTCAGCAGGGGGACTTCGTCTGTCTGCTCGGTCAATCCGGTTGCGGAAAATCGACGCTATTGAAATGTGTAGCAGGGTTGACGTCGCCCGACACTGGTACGATCAAGGTCGACAGAGACTCGATCGGATACGTGTTCCAAGAGGATCGATTACTGGACTGGCTCACGGTCGAGGAGAATATCCGATTGGTGCTCGAGAGCAAGGGTGTTCCTGAATCGGAACGCCAGGAACGGATCGAGCGCTACCTCGATCTGGTCGGGCTCTCGGACACCGCGGAGATGTACCCGATGCAACTGTCTGGCGGCATGAAACAGCGCGTTTCCATCGTCCGAGCCTTGGCTATCGAACCCGATATCCTGCTACTGGACGAGCCGTTCAGCGCTCTCGACGAGATCACCGCCCGAAACCTTCGGGAGCGGTTTCTGGAGATGATTTGGGAGTTGAATCAGACAGTCCTGTTTGTCACCCACAACGCGAGCGAGGCCGCGTTTCTCTCGACGGACATCGTCATCCTCGACTCGACTGCGCCCTCGTACCTTTCGAAAGAGATGACAAACCCGCTCGACTACCCCAGAGATATCGATTCCGAGGCGATTCTGGATCTACAGAAGGAAATAGTGTCATATATATAGCATATCTGTGTTGTGGTCGAGTGAGAGGATGAATTCACACGATACCCCGAAGAGTACCGGACTGGGAAAATCTCGTTCTCGAAGAGTCAGTCTCGATTCCGGAATCTGGTGGCCCGCCGTGCCGGTGCAGAAGACGGGACAACGTCGTTGGCTAGGGACGTCCGGACGGGAATGGTGGAGGGGAGTGCAACGCGGATAGTCAGTAGAGACTGCCGGTCAAGGTCGAATTCGGCCCGGTTGTAGCGGTACAATAGCCGCTCGTGGCAATACCAGCCGATACATCGAGGACAGATACACGGCATGATTTCGTCTTTGGAGTTAGTGGGCGCAGTGCTCGGAATAGGCGGGGCGTTGATGATCGCAGTGACGAGTTTGCTGGTTCGAATTGGTACGAACGAGGGGGGTGCTAACGACGCTCTCGTCGTGGTGTTGATCTGTAACGTCGTAATCCTCGCACCGGTTTCGCTCGTTCTCTACTATCCGACGTACGGGTTGACACCGACCTCGGTCGTCGCCTTCGCGTTCGCGGGGGTGGTCGGCACGATGCTTGGTCGTGTGTTTTACTTCGTGAGTATCGAACGGATCGGTTCGAGTCGCACCGACGCGATCAAGGCGTCCCAGCCACTGCACGCCACCGTCATCGCGCTATTCGTTCTCGGGGAGTCGTTGACCGTGGTTCACTTTGTCGGCATTCTCCTCATTATGTTCGGTATCGCGGTCGTTTCGTGGGAAATAACGGCCAGCCGGAAACAGGATCTTTCGCGAAAGGAACTCTTGATCGGACTGCTGATCCCCTTGGGCGCGTCGTTCTTCTACGGGATCGAACCGACGCTGGCGAAAATCGGATTTGCCGAGGGAACGCCAGTGATAGTCGGACTCACTATTAAAACCGTGGTTGCGATGATTGGATTCGTCTCCTACCTCCGATACCGCGGTATTTTACCGACGCTCTCGATTTCTTCCGACGAAAACATACGGTGGTACGTCGCTGCCGGTGTCGCCAACACGACCTTCCTCGGATTCTATTACGGAGCGCTCGAACTGGCCCGCGTTAATATCGTCGTTCCCATGGTACAGATGAGCCCGTTCTTTGTCATGCTACTCTCGTATTTTCTGTTGCCAAAACTAGAACGGATTACGCTTCGACTCGCCTCGGGAGCGGTCCTGGTCGTCGCTGGAGCGATCACCGTCGTTAGTTTCGTATAAGGGGGCGAACTGTTTGACTCGATCCGCAGCCGTACTAACGGCCAGAGAGAACGAAAATGATATGTGCTGTGACACCGATTCACTCAGTATGGGGCAAGAACTGGATCCGGTTAGAGAGCGGGCGAGAGACGAGTTCATCGTTGACACTGATTTCCACCTCAATGTTAGTATCGAGGAGTTGCTTCCGTACGTAGATGACGAACGAATTGTCGAGAAACTGAAACGACTCGATCATCCCCCCGGGACGCAGTACTGGACGGCCGCTTACGCGACTAATCACGGAGGCCGCGGACTCGCGACGCAGGGAGAAGCCCACGACGGAGAGGATATCCGAGACGCCATGGAAGAGGTCGGTATTGACGTTCCGATCGTGACGCCCGGCCTCAACTATCTTCCGTCGGCCCACAATCCACGCATGAAAACGGCTGTGTGCAGGGCCTACAACGATTACGTCCTGGATCACGTCGTCGATGCTAGTCCGGACATTCGCGCCCAAGCGATGATGCCGCAGTGGGATCCGGAAGCGATGATCGAAGAACTCGAGCGAATCGGCAGCGAGGACGACATCGTCGGCGCGTACGGGTGGTTCGGCCCGTATACGCCGCTGGGTGCACCGGAGTACAATCCCGTGTACGAGAAGTTATGTGAACTCGATATGCCCTTGTCGCTGCACGGCTCCGGCGGCTACTGGCCGCGAACCGACCCGATCGGCCAGGGACTGCGCACGTGGACCGAAATCTTGGGACTCGGCTGGCCGATGCACGCGATTATGTTCGTCGGGAACCTGATTATGACGGGTGTCTTCGACAGGTATCCCAATCTCCGCGTGCTCGTTCAGGAGGGCGGCGTGAACTGGCTCCCGTTCGTCGCCTACCGGCTCGACGAGTTCTACCAAGATCACCCCGAAGATATTCAGCTCACCGAACGAATGTTCGATACGGATCGAATTTACCTCGACCACCTCCCCAGCGAGTACCTCTTCGAGAACTTCTACTTCTCGACCCAGCCGATCACGGGCCCGCCGAACGCGAAACACCACAAGGAGTTGCTGGATATGTGCCACGCACCTAACACTATCGCGTTTTCCAGCGACTGGCCCCATCATACGTTTGATATCCCCAACTGGCTGTACACCAACCCACACATCGACGAGGACCTTCGCGCCAGCATTCTTCGAGAGACGCCCGAAGAGGTGTTCGGACTGTAACGATGGCTCGTCACAGGGTCGCGGCGGCCGGCGAGGTATCGAAGGGCGGCAGTATCGGCGTCGAGGTCGACGGCCTCGAAATCGCCGTCTTCAACGTCGACGGCGATTTGTACGCCGTCCAGAATACGTGCGTCCACAAGGAGGGGCCGATGTATGAGGCCGAAGTCGACGAAGAGAACCGCACAGTACACTGTCCATGGCACTATTGGGAGTTCAAACTCGAGACCGGCGAGTTCGTGGTCGATGAGCAGAAGCAGTTGCGAACGTTCGACGTAGAGGTCGAAGACGGTGAGATCTGGGTTAAAATATGAGTGATTCGAATCGTTCCGATAGCGGAGACGCAGAGGACGAACCAACGGCGGCCGAAACGATGCTTCGATCGCTACGATCCCACGGCATCGAACGCGTCTTCGCTAACTTCGGCACTGATCACACGCCCCTTCTCGAAGCCGCCGCTCAAGTCTGCACACGTGAGGGTGCTGATCTCATGCCATCGTTCGTGGTCTGTCCCACGAACTCGTCGCGATGAGCGCCGCACACGGATACACCGCTGTGACCGGGGAACCGCAAGCGGTGCTCGTTCACGTCGACGTCGGAACGCAGAACCTCGGTGCCGCGATGCACAACGCGCACGTGTATGGCACCGGTGGTAGTTATTGCTGGCGAAGCACCAGTGAGCGATGCTGGGTTCCCCAGAAGTCGGGACAACCTCATTCACTACAAGCAGGACGTCTTCGACCAGACAAGTATCGTTCGCGAGTATTGTCGGTGGACCTCCGAGTATCATCCCCCGGGCGATTCCGGTGCGGCAGTCATACGAGCGGTCGAACGCGCTCAGACCCCGCCCGCCGGCCCCGTCTATTTATCGGCCTCACGGGAGGCGCTGGAGGCGACTGAATACGAGATGCGCGAGGGACCACGATCGATTGACCCTCGTCCGAGCGAGCACGACGTGTCGGCGCTTGCAGATCTCATCTCGGAGGCCGACCGACCGCTGATCATCACGTCTCGACTCGGCTCTCCGCCTGCCGAGTTGGCCGTCGAAACGCTCGTTGCCTTCGCGGAAAGCGCCGGTGCCAGTGTCGTTGAGAACCGACCGATGACGTTGTCGTTTCCCCGAGATCACGATCTTCATCTCGGATTCGACCCAAGTACGCCGCTGGCTGCGGCTGACCTCGTTATCGTCGCGGGAATCGACGTCCTCTGACTGCCAGCGGACGATCCCACACCCGACGGACTCGTCGTACAGATCGATCCAGATCCGTCCAAGCAATTATTCCAGAAGTGGGACTTCGAGATCAATCGGACGATCTCGGCCGAGCCGGTCGAGACGCTCTCTCACCGCTAAACGACTTGATCAGGCCTGTTCGTCCACCTCACAGAACTGGGTGGACCACGCTCGAAACTGGCGAGAGCGGCGAACGCAGACGCTTCGAGATCACCGCGACGACGGTCGACTGACCTCGAGCGTTCTGTCGGCAGCCCTCGACGAGATCGTCGATTCGTCGACGATCGTGGTAGAAGACATGGTCACAAACCGGGATACTCTGATCGAGCACGTAACGCTGACTGAGCTGGGCAGTTACTACAGCAGCGGCGGCGCCGGGTTAGGATGGGCTGGCGGTGCAGCGGTCGGCGCCAAGTTAGCCGCGCCGGATAGCTGAGTCATTTCAGTCGTCGGCGACAGCTCGTACACGTTCTCTAACCCGATGGTGAGTACTTGGCTAGCGTCAACATAGAACGCATCGACGCTCACGGTGGTTTACGATAACGGTGGCTGGAATGCCGTTCGTCGAGCGGTCGAAAAAGAACATCCTGACGGAATCGCAGTCAGCGAAGACCTGACCCACAGTTCGTTCACCGTCGACCCGGATCTGACCGCGCCGTCGCAAGTGGTCGACTGTTACAGCTGTGTGATCGAGACGACGGATGCGGCTCGACAGAAACTCGAAGCCGCCGCTACCGCGGTCGTGCACGCGAAGCTCGATCCATCGTAACTAGGGGCCAATCATGTCCTGGAAGCGATATTATAAATTCTACCGGCTCTGCGTCTGCGATTAGAATCAGCGTGTGGGCGCTTCGACCGGACAGGTCCAAGAGATGTTCGGCTGTGTAGTCGATGAAGTTCTTGATAGTATATAATCATAAAAACACTATTTCGAAGACGATTGTCTAAGTTTCAGATCAACTCCGGCAGCGAGTAAACACTCGACATTAGGGAGGGAGAATATTCAATTTTAAGTACACACAGATCGAGGTGGGGGTATGGTTGAACGAATTGACGCATTTGCACATGCACTGCCGAAGTCCTTCTCCGAGGAGATGAGCGAGGCGCATCCGACCGAGGAATTACACGCGATCGCGGATGAACCTCGGTTTTTCGATCCCGAGCACCGGATCGCCGTGCTCGACGAATACGGGATCGACAAGCAAGTCATTACCCTTGCGCGGCCGCCGATCTGGAATGGCATCGATCGCGATACCGCGATCGAGATGACGCAACTGGCCAACGATGCCGTGAAAGCGTACGCTGACGAATACCCGGATCGGCTGATCCCGGTCGCGACGCTGCCGCTGATCGGTCCGGAGTTCGTCGCGGAGTTCGAACGCTGCATCGACGACCTCGATATGGCGGGTGTCCAGCTCTTCTCCAACTTCGAGGGTGACCCGATCGATGCCGAGGGCAGTCTCCCGCTCTACGAGAAGGCCGAGGCGGAAGGAGTACCGATCTGGCTCCATCCGCAACTCCACGAGTGGCAGGAGTGGGATCACGAATACATGCTTCACAAGATTCTCGGCTGGCCGTTCGATACGAGCCTGGCGATGGCGCGGCTCGTCTTCAGCGGCGTCATGGATCAGTTCCCGGATCTGAAAGTGATTCCCCACCACATGGGCGCGATGGTCCCCCATTTCACCAATCGACTGGAGCTCTTCTACGAGATGCTCGTCGAACACCGGGACGTCTATCCGTACCCGGTGAACGAGCTCGAGGGGTCCGTGGAGGAGTCGTTCTCGAACTTCTACGCCGACACGTGTCGGTGCGGCTCATCGGACCTCCTGGAGGACGGGCTCGAGTTCTTCGGAACGGACAACCTCGTCTTCGCGACCGACTATCCGTTCGGCCCCGACGAGGGACGGGCGTTCCTGCGCGAAGAGATCGCAGCCGTCGAATCGATGGACGTGAGCGAAGACCTCGAGGAACGGGTCTTCGCCGGGAACCTGCGATCGCTCCTGCGGTGAGGTCGGGCGCGACCGACGGGCGGTCGGACCCACTCTATGCTTCGGACACCTGAATTACTCGGGGTCGTACTCGCCGTGTGTGCAACGCTGTTGACAGCGACGACGGCGGTGTGTCTGCGCGTCGGGACGGAGAGAGGCGGAGCGAACGACGCCCTCGTCGTCGTGCTCCTCTGTAACGTCGCGCTCTTCGTTCCCGCGGCGCTCGTCCGTCATTACCCCGCTTACGGAGTGACGACGCGTTCGTTCGGCGCGTTCGCCCTCGCCGGACTGGTCGGAACGATGCTAGGTCGGGCGTTCTATTTCGCGAGCATCGAACGAATCGGTGCGGGCCCGTCGGACGCGATCAAGGCGTCACAACCGCTTCACGCGACGATTATCGCACTTCGTGGTACTCGGGGAGACGCTCACTGAAGCACCTCCTCGGAATCCTCCTCGTCGTAGTCGGAATCGGGATCGTTTCTCGAGAGATCGCGCCGGATCGGTCGACGGCTGCCGCTCGAAAACGGTTTGCCGTCGCTCTCGTTTTTCCGCTCGGCGCCGCGTTCTTCTACGGCATTGAGCCGACGTTCGCGCGGATCGGGTTCGCCGAGGGGACGCCAGTTCTGGTTGGCCTCTCGCTGAAGACGGTCGCGGCCACCGCCGGATTCCTCGGCTACCTGCGCTGGGGCGGGTCGCTTCCGGCGCCGTCCGGCCTCGCGGACGGGCGGCGAACCTCCAACAGACACTGATCGACGCGCATTCGCACATCCGCGACCAGCCCGTCGAGGTCCTCGAGGAGTACGGTGAGCCGATCGGTATCGAAACGGACGAACAGATCGATTTCATGGCGGAGAAGCTCCCCGATATCGTTCCGGGCTGGGATACGGACGAGGCCCAGGAGAACATCCCTGATCAGATCGAACTGGCCAAGGAACAAGGCGTGATTCCCGATGACGCGCCGACGGATATCGTCGCGGACATCTAGAACGATGGCAACGAAAGACGCAACCCAGCTCCGTATTGATCAGGCGAAATCGATCGCTGCAGGGGAGTTGTTTCCCAGAGTCCTGTTTCTGGTGATGCTTTTCATCGGCTGGGGGCTGCTCGCCCGCTACGTCACGACGAGCCTTCCGCTACCGACGGAGGTCGGCGTCGAGGCGCTGGGGATCCTGACCGGCGGCGAGTTCCTCTACCACATGTACCATACGATTCGGTGGGTGCTCGTCTCGTTCGCGTTTGTCTGGGTCGCGAGCATCGCGATCGGACTGGTGATGGGACTCTCCGACTTCGGGGAGCGGTTTTTCGACGTCGGGATCCTGATCGGGCTGACGTTACCGGGCCTAGCACTGGCGATTATCGGCGTCATGATCTTCGGGTTGAGCGAGGTCGCCGCGTACGCCGCGACCTTCATCGCCGTCCTCCCGCTGGTCACGCTGAACTTCTGGGAGGGGGTCAAAGACGTCGATATGGACCTCGTCGAAATGGGCGAGGTGTTCGACTTCAGCTGGGTGACGACAATTCGCCACGTAATTCTGCCGCAACTGATCCCGTATATGCTCTCGGCCGGCCGATACGGACTCGGCCTGTCATGGAAGATCGCGGTGATCGTCGAGTTCCTCGGCTTCGGGAGCGGCGTCGGATACATGCTGGTCATCGAGTACAACCGGTTCAACATGGCCGGCGTGCTCGCCTGGACCGCGCTGTTCACGTGCATGATGTTCATCATCGAGTACGGCGGCTTCAAAGTGATCGAACGGCGCTATCTCGCCTGGCGGCCATCGGTCGAAATTCGAGGTGGTGGCGCGTGAGCCAAGTGCTGGATATCCGGGGACTGGACAAGTCGTACGGGAACGAGCGAGTGCTCGAGGACCTCGATCTGACGGTCGAGAAGGGCGACTTCATCTGTCTCCTCGGCCGCTCCGGATCCGGGAAGTCGATGCTGCTCAACTGTATCGCCGGTCTCGAGGATCACGACGGCGGAGCGATCGACGGGAAGTGGGAGAGCATGGGATACGTCTTCTAGGAGGACAGATTGCTGAACTGGAAGACGGTTCGAGAGAACATCGAACTCATCCTGCAGACCAAGGGGGTTCCGGAAGAGGTCCACGACGAGCGAGTCCACAAGTATCTCGACATGGTCGGACTCAGTTCGAACGCGAACGATTACCCCCTCCCGCTCTCGGGCGGGATGCGACAGCGGGTTTCGATCGCGAGAGAGCTGGCGATCGAACCCGACGTTTTCCTCATGGACGAGCCGTTCAGTAGCCTCGATGAAATTACCGCCCGTGAACTGCGTGAGAGCTTCCTCGAGATCATCACTGAACTGGATCAGACGGTCGTCTTCGTGACCCACAACGCGACCGAGGCAGCGTTCCTCTCGACCAAAATCGTCGTTCTGGGAGCGACGAGCCCCACGGAAATAGCGGCGGAGATCGAGAACCCGCTCCTGTATCCACGCGATATCGATTCATCGGAGATCCTGGAGTTCCAGAAGGAGATCGTCGACCAGATTTGAACGCTTTTTCGCGGCAGTTCGGCCTCGAATGGCGTCGTTCGCCGAATGGCGTTATCGGACGGACGTCGCGTCGTCCGTGCGCTATTGTGGATCATACCCCCGTGACCTACGTTCGTGTCGTACCTGCGGAGCGTCGCTCCGCTGTACTCGTTTGCGCATCGATTCGGGCATTCCGTAATTCCGAACGCCATCTGATTCGAAGTCGATACGCCGAGAACCGGTAGTATCCGCACCGCTATACACGTATTTGGCCGACTATGTCCGACGGCCGAATTTATTTTTACAATAATACATATGTAAAACAGCTGCGAGTGCCATTCGGAGTTACCGAACGCACCCTCGAAAGAAGGGACTTTTTATGCTGCCCCGTTCCCCTCCGGGACCGAAACTTTGTTATGGGAATAGATATCACGTTCTCATATGGCCCAAGCGAACGATCAACAGACAACGCGGACTATCGTCGACTGCGACGTCCACACCGCCTACCGGACGGAGACGATCCGAAATAAGATCGCAGATCGGCTCGAGGAACCGTACAAATCCTACCTCACGAAGGAGACCCTCAACTATGGTCCGTATCCCCGGGACTCGTTCCCGAAGGAGGGATTAATGTCCTCGGGTGGGACGACCGAAGGCGCGGTCGTTGAGACGCCGGAAGACATCGAGGAGGACCTCTGTGAGGGGTTCGGCGTCGATGTCGCGATCCTCAATTCTCTCCAGAAGTTCGACCTGATTCCCCAGCGGGAACGCGCTCGTCGCGAGATGCGCGCCGTCAACGACGTGTTCGTCGAGCACTTCTTGGAGGGTCACGATGAGTTCTTCGGTCTCGCGATGCTGCAGACGCAGGACCCCGCGGCCGCCGCGGAGGAGATCGACCGGATGGGTGCTGAAGACGATATCGTCGGCGCGCTCATCCTGAACGGCCCGTCGGACAAACCGCTGGGCGATCCGAAATACGACATCATTTACCGGGCTGCGGAAGACAACGATCTCCCGCTCGTCTTCCACAGCTCTGCCGTGGGCTACGCGGTTTCGAAGAAGTTCCCGTTCATGTACAACGATCTGCAACACTACGGGTCGCTCCATGGGCTCTCGCATCCGTTCGCGAACATGGTCACCGTGACGTCGCTCATCATGAACGGCGTCCCCGAGAAGTTCCCGGGCCTCGATTTCGTGTTCCTCGAGCAGGATATCGGTATCGTTCCGCTACTGATGCACCGGCTCAACCGCGAAACCAACCAGCAGCCCTACGAGGTGCCGCTGCTCGATAAGGCGCCGGAGGAGTATATTCGAGACCAGTTCTACTGGGGCACGCAACCGATGCCCGAAGCGCAGGACAACAACGACGTCCGGAAGACGGTCGATCTGATCGGTCCGGACAACATCGTATTCACAACTGATCATCCACACAGCGACTTCGACGATCCGAGTTCGGTGGTCAACAAGTACTTCAGCCACCTCTCGGAGGAGGATCAGGACAAAATCATGTACAAGAACGCCGATCGCGTATTCGGACTGGGACTGTAAGGAGGATCGAATATGGGAGAACATGTCGTCGGTCAGACGGACGATCTTTCGGAAGGGAACCGCATACTCGCCGAAATCGAAGGGCGCGAAATCGGCGTTTTCTGCGTCGACGGGGAGTATCGTGCGTACGTCAACTGGTGTGTCCATCAGGGCGGCCCGATCTGCGAGGGTAACCTGACGGGCAAACAGGAGGCGGAATTCGACCGCGAGAACCTGAAAACGGATCTCGAGTGGACGGACGAGGACGGCGTCGTCGCGTGCCCGTGGCACGGTTGGGAGTTTGACCTCGAGTCCGGTGAGAACATCACACAGAAGGACGTTCAGCTCCCGTCCTACCCCGTCCGGGTCGAAGACGGGGACATCATCGTCACGCTGTAAGTGCCGCCGGGAGCGATTCCGGTCGGTTCTCAACAGTTTTTTACTGCAACCGAAGACCGGTGAGTGCCGGAATCGTTCGACGCACTCTAAGTCGGGCTATCCGGCGGTCGGTCCGCAACCGCCGTAAGCCGCAACTGCTGAGAAAATCCTCGTTGACGAGCGATCAGACCTTGTACTCGTCGAACGTCGTCGGGGCGAAGATCTCCTCGACAGAGAGTCGACGATCGGTCAGCCCCTGTTCGTGGGCCATCTGCGTCATGAACTCGAGGGTTTCCCGATTGTCGTCGATGCCGTACGGCCAGAAGTCCCACCCCATCAGGTCTCGAGTCCGTTCGACCTCGTCGATGAGCCACGGGAGCGCACGCTGGAGTTCTCCCGTGTCGTGAAGTTCCTCGAGGCAGATCCGTTTGGCCTCGTTGAAGCACTTGTAGAGCTCCTGGGCGACCCACGGCCGCTCGTCGTAGACGTCCTGTCGCAGGACGACGGTGTGCATGATCGGGAAGTGGCCCGTGTTCCGATAGTAGTCCATCTCCACCTCGCGGTAGTTCTCGAACAGCCGCTCGACCGAATCCGTCTCGAACGAGGACGGCGTCCGCGCCGTGATCAGCGCGTCGAGGTCGCCGTCGGCGAGCATTCCGCTCAGCGTCCGCTCCGAGGGGATGTACTCGAGGTGAATCGAGTCGGGCAGATCGAGTTCGAGTTTCTCCTCGCGACCGGCGTCCTCCTCGCCGCCGTGGTACCACTCCATCTCCTCGGGTGCGACACCGTATTCGTGCTGGAGGGCGCCGCGACACCACAGCGCCGCGGTCATCTGATACTCCGGCACGCCGACTTTCCGACCAGCGAGGTCTTCCGGCTTGTCGATTCCGGCGTCGGCATTAACGAAGATACAGGAGTGACGGAAGAATCGCGACGGGAAAACCGGGATCGCGATCAGCTCCGGATCGTTCCGGTCGCAGGTGATCATGTACGACGACATCGACATCTCCGCGGCGTCGAACTCCTGATGTTTGAGCATCCGCCAGAACGTCTCCTCGATCTGCAGTGGCAGGAACGTCAGATCAATCCCCTCGGGCTTGACGGTCCCGTCGTGGAGTGCCCGCGTTCGATCGTTCAGATCGCAAGCGAGCGCGAGGTCAACCTGCTTGCTCATTGTCGCCCCCTCCGATTGCCGCACTCACCGAGAATGACACTCATGCGTATTGGTTCCATGATTCGTGATATAGTTCATTTTCCCTTTTAATAAGTGTTCTGATCGAACGGATCGATCGCCTCAATAATTAAGACGATGCCGCCACAATACGCGGTTGGTGTATAACCTCAATGTCAGCTGAACTGATAGAACGACTAGTAACTGCAAATCGCATACTCGCGAACGAAGACATCATTCGGGGGTTCGGCCATGTCAGCGTTCGAGTTCCCGACGAAGACGCGATGTACATTTCGCGGGCTCTAAGTCCGGCGCAAGTAACCCGCGACGATATCATCAAGATGTCGTTTGACGGGGAGATTCTGGATCGGCCCGACGTTCGTCCGTACAAGGAAACGGTGATCCATCGTGCGGTCTATCGCAACCGCGACGGCGTCGATGCCGTCGTTCACCACCACGCCGATCCGGTGGTCCCGTTTACCATCTCGGACGTCGAGATCGAGCCGGCGTTTCACAACGGTGCCCTGTTTCATCAGGGCGTTCCGACGTTCGACAAATTCGACGACAAGTTCGGCCGACTCGTGGTCAGCGAGGAGGAAGGTGAACGAATGGCCGCCAATCTTGGCGACTGCCGCGCCCAGTTGATCGCGGGCCACGGCGCGAACGTCGTCGACCGATCGCTCAAGGACGCCGTTATCTCCACCGTCTTCTTCGTGAAGAACGCGGAATACCAGTACCGGGCGCTCCAACTGGATGACGAACCGAACTACTACACGGGACCCGACGTATCGATCGAGTCGATGATCAACGACATCGTCCAGAACGACATCGGCATCGATCGAAAGTGGAACTACCTCGTCAGTCAGCTTCCTGACGACACTCCGACGGCGTAACCGCTGGCCGGTAGCCAGTAGCGCCGTTCCGTTTGCTTCCACCGGTATTTTACGTCGGCTGTCCGAAGATACGACTATGACTGCCGAAGAGCGGATCGCCGAACTGGGTGAAGAGGAACCGACAAGCGACCCGTCGGACGTCTACGACGACGTGACGTCGCTCCCACAGTGGTGGCGGGAAGTCGTTTACGAGTTCGAGGAGAACGGCCTCCGTCCGTACCAGCCGTCCCGGTTCACCGACGACGAAATCGTCCGCGAGGTCGTAAGCAAACTCGAGCAGCGGTACGACGTCGAGATCAGACTCGGAGCGAAAAATCCCGAACCTGACGGACCGTGGGCGATCCACGTCGACGGCGAACCTGTCGCGGACGTTGAACATCGACGCGAACCTGACGGCTACACGCGATACGGCGTCTCGAGCGATCGGTTCGAAGAAATCGTCGCGAGTGCGATCGAATCCGACGATCGCGGTGACCGCGGATCCGGTTCCGATTCAGAGTAGTGACTTGATGTTCTCGGCGAAGATGGCGTTTCGTTCCGACTCGGGGACGTCCAGTTCCTCAAGCGTCGGGACCGTGTTCTCGTAGCACTTGCGGCCGCCATCCGTACCGAACGGGTAGTCTGCGGCGAAGACGAGCTGGTCCGATCCGAAGAAGTCGTGGCCGCATTCGAGGGCCGATTCCGAGCCGCTGACGGCGAGGTCGCCGTAGAATTTCTGAAACTGGGCCTGGGGTCCGTCCTCAAACTCCGGGAGCGTCGTCCGCGGATATACGTCGCGCTGTGTTACCCGTTTGTTGTAGAAGTTCTCGATCCGCTCGTGGTAGAACGGGACCATTCCGCCCATGTGGTGGGTAATGACGTCTGGATCGTGCTCATCCATAATCCCGCTCCAGACGAGACGCGCCATAGAGAGCGTCGTGTCGAACGGCCAGCCGAGCATCTTGTGATCCATGTACTCGTCGGTCCAGTCATGCCAATCGTGGAGTTGGGGATGGATCCAGACGGTAGCGTCGAGGTCGTCGACCGCCTCCCAGAACGGCCGGAACTCCTCCGCGTCGAGCGGTTTCCCGTCGATGTTGGAGAAGATCTGGACGCCGGGCATCCCGAGATCGCGGACGCACCGTTCGAGTTCCTCGACGAAGTCGCCGTCCAGCTTCGGTAGCGTTCCGGCTGGAATGAACTGGTCCGGGTTGTCTGCCGCCATGCCTTCGACGGCGTCGTTGGCCAGCTGCGTCGCCTCGAGAGCGTCCTCCCGATTGATTCCGCGCCAGATCGACGGCCGGGCGAGCGTGAGTACCTGCTGATCGATGTCGAACTCCTCCATGTGACCGATCCGATGGTTGACATCGATGAGGTGCTCCGCGTTCGTCAGTTCTTGGAGTTCATCGGTCGGATGGATGTCGTTCATTCCGTCGATAAACGATTCTGGCAGTATGTGGCTGAATGCGTCTATCCGTTCTGGCATACACTGTCATCCCTTCCGCAATCACATGTAATATCCTTTCCCGGATACTTTTGCTACTTCCTCATCCGATCATATTGCGTATATCTTAGCGACTTGCCAATATCTATATATGGTGTTAGTGTATACTTCGCATACGGTGAGTTCACATGAATGAACCTGTTCCCGATCGTCGAACAGTTCTTAAGTCAGCCGCCGCTGGATCCGTCGGGATCATAGCCGGCTGTATGGGAGAGGGGGGCGAACAATCGGAGTTCCTCAGCGAGGAGATCACGTTTATCGTTACATTTTCTCCGGGCGGTGGATTCGACACGTACGCACGGGGCCTCGTCGATCTCCTTCCGGACCACCTCCCCGAGGACGTCGATTTCGTGGTCGAAAACTCGACGCCGAACTTCACGGGGTTGATGGACATCTGGCGCGCCGATCCGGATGGACACACGATCGGAACGACCGCGGCGCTGGGCATGGTCGCGCGCCAGATCGTCGAGGATGTCCCCTATGACATGCGCGAGTTCACATGGCTCGCTCGGATGGCGCTGACGGAGTACATGATCGCGGCCGGCGCCGATACCGGGTACGAAAGTGTCGATGACCTTCGCGAAGCCGACGAAGTAGACTGGGCAACGCCCGGAGCGGGGACGACGGCGTGGCTCGCGAGTATCATCTCGGCGTCCGATCTCGAGATCAATTTCAACGTGGTCAACTTCGAAGGGACTCAGGAGGCCGCCGCCGCGGTACTGCGTGGCGACGCCGACGTGATGCTCGGACCGACGACGACGCCGTCCCTGACCGAACCGCTCAACGCAGGCGACATGACACCAATCGTCTCGTTTACGGATGAACAGCCCGAGACGGTACCAGAAACCGACACGGCTACCGATATCGGTCAGGAAGGGCTGATGAACCTGAACCTGAATCGGCCGGTGTTTGGTCCGCCGGACATTCCCGACGACCGGGCAAATACGCTGTCGGAGTCCATCGTTGAAACGCTCGAATCAGACGAGATGCAGCCGTGGGCAGAAGAGAACGAACGACCGATCAATGCCACGGGACGCGACGAGATGAGCGACACTATCTCGGGTGCATTCGATACTCTCTCTGAATACGAAGACCTACTCAATGATCACTTAGATCAATAATGTCTGCTATAATAGATGCACTGCTCTCAGCCGCCCTTACCCTCTTTAGCTGGCCGACTATCCTGTATGTCGTGATTGGCGCCATGCTCGGGATGCTGTTCGGCCTGCTTCCGGGGCTCGGGGGACCGATCCTGTTGTCACTGCTCATTCCGGTCACCTACGGCTTTGATCCGGAGGCGGCGATCGTCCTCCTGGCCGGGTCGCTCGGGGGCGTCGCGTTCGGTGGCAGCATCACCGCGATCCTGATCAACACCCCCGGGACGCCGCCAAATGCCGCGACGACGTTTGACGGCTACCCTCTTGCCAGACAGAACAGAGCGGGTGAGGCGCTCGGGATCTCCGCGACGGCGAGCGCGCTGGGTGCGATGTTCGGCCTCATCGTCCTGGCGCTGCTGATCCCGGTCGCCCGAGAGGTCATCCTCGCGTTCAGTCCGCCCGAGTTCTTCTGGATCGCGGTGCTCGGACTGACAGTGATCGCGTTCGTTGCACAGGGGAGCTTCCTGAAGGGGCTCGTCTCGGGCGGGCTCGGACTGCTGATCTCGTTTATCGGGTTCAGCGGCGTCGTCGGGACCTACCGGTTTGGGTTCGGAACGGAGGTCCTCTGGGGTGGCATCGAACTGATCGCGGCGCTGATCGGACTGTTCGCGATCGCGGAGGTGATCAAACTCACCGTCGAGGAGACGGAGTCGATCGCGGACAAGGAACAGGCCGCCGTCAGCGGCGGACGTCTGAAGGGCGTCAAAACGGTGTTCAAGCACTGGAATGTGTTCGGTCGATCAGCGCTAATTGGGACGATAACTGGGATCATACCTGGGGCTGGCGGTACTGTCGCTAATTTCATCGCCTACATTCAGGCTGCTCAGACGTCGGACAACCCTGAGAAGTTCGGCCACGGAGCGGTCGAGGGAGTCATCGCCAGCGAAGCGTCGAACGACGCGAAAGACGGCGGTTCGTTGCTTCCTACGCTCGTGTTCGGAATCCCCGGTAGCGCGACAGCAGCCGTCCTCTTGGCTGGGCTGATCCTCCACGGCGTCAATCCCGGACAGGATCTCCTAACGAGCGAGCTACCGACGTTGTTCCTATTATTACTCGCCTTGTTGGTCGCGAATCTCGTGACCTCGCTGATCGGGGTCTCGATTGCGAACCAGCTCGCGAAGATCACGCACGTCCCGGTCCAGCTGCTGATTCCGGTCGTGCTGACGCTGAGTCTCGTCGGTGCGTACGCGCTTCGGTCGAACATGTTCGACGTGTTCGTCGCAGTCGCGTTCGGGTTCCTGGGCTACGGGATGGTGATCTACGATTACTCGCGCGTCGCAGTCATCATCGCGCTCGTGCTCGGACCCCTAATGGAGAACTCGTTTATCCAGTCGCTGCAGATGTCGGACTCGGGGTACTGGATCTTCGTCACGCGACCGATCTCGTTCGTCCTTGCGTTGCTGATCGTCCTCATGCTCGTCATGCCTCTTGTCCGTTCAATCGTCTCGTTGAATGGTATCAAACCGACGCTCCGCGGAGGTAGCTAACGATGCAAGACCGATTGAACCGTGACCGATTGAAAGAGTACGCAGCGATTCAGCGGCTGTTAGTCATCCCCGAGCGCTACATCGAGATCCTCTTCACGGTGACACTGCTGGCGTTCGTCGGCTTGTTCCTCTGGATGGCGCCCGATTACGGCCGATACGGGAGACTCATCCCGCTGCTCATCGGCGTTCCAACGTTCGCGTTTCTGGCAGTGACGACCCTCGGGCTGCTCTCGACTCGGTTCGGGCGCTTCCTGAATCGGTTCAAACTCAACGATATCCTCGATATGAGTGGCAGCGTTTCCCAGTTCGCGGACGACACAAACGAGTCCCAGCCCCTGAGTGTGCAACGATTACAAATGCTCGTCATCAGCGGCTGGATTCTGCTCCTGACCGCGCTGTTCGTCAACGTCGGCATCAAGGAGGCGATTGCGGTGTTCTTGCTCGGCTACTATCGGTTCCAGGCCGGTCTCAGTATCGGTCGGACGGTCGCGTACAGCGTCGTGATCTGGGGCTTCATCTATGCGGTCTTCGAGATCCTGCTGGGAACGCCACTCTGAGTTCGGTTCCTTCTTCATCCGATATCCTCCTCCTGCGGACGACTCTGCCACCGATTTTGACGAGTTCGGAGTATTATCACAGTACAATAGTCGCCGTCTCCGTCGTTTCCAGCGGTGAAAATGGTTCGTCTCCGTCGGTAGACACGTCACAGATCGGTCCAACGTTCGGCTGATATCAGCCTCTCGACCACCGACTGTCGCTTCGAACCGCGTTACAGCTGAACGAGCACGTCGCCGTCCTCGACTACGCAGTCGAACGTGCCGATACGCTGGCCCGAGGCCTCGTGTTCGCCCGTTTCGAGGTCCCACTCCCAGAGATGCCACGGACAGGACACCGTACAGGCCTCGGTATCGACGCCGCCGCGTTCTTCCGTCCAGGTGTCCTCCGCGTTGATCTTCCTGTCACCTGCCTTGCACAGCGGGGCTCGCTGGTGCGAACAGCGGTTACTGATCGCGTAGTAGTTGTCACCGGTGTTGAACACGGCGATCTCGATTCCATTGACGTCGAATCCTTCGCCCTCTCCTTCTGGAATGTCGCCGACCTCTGCAACCTTCGTGAAATTTTCAGTATCAACCATTGATCTCTGTCTTAGATGTCGAGGATATCGGTGGCGTTTCCATTGAGGATTCGTTCTCGCGTCTGGTCGTCGAACGCCCGCGAGGTGTAGAACCACGTCGGTGGGTCCAGCGTCTGGTGGGGCCAGTCGCTCGAGTAGATGAACATGTCCTCGGCCATCGACAGGTCGAGGAGGTTCTCTGCGGCGCCGGCGCTTCGAGGCAGCGCGAACGGCTGAGTACAGAGATAAATGTTGTCCCGAAGGTACTCGCTGGGCGCACGCTGCAAGTAGCGATCACCAGAGTCCATCTTGCGGGGCGTGATCTGAACGTCTTCAGGGTGCATCTCGTAGAACTCGTCCATGCGGTAGCGGAGGAACGGCACCCACCAGTGGCCACCTTCCTGAATCACGACGTTCAGGTCCGGAAACTTGTCGAAGACGCCGCGCATGATCATGTTAACCACGTTGACCATCGCGTGGATCGGCCAGTCGAAGCCGAGCACTTCGGTCCACGTGAGCATGTCGTCCCCGATGTAGGAGTGTTGGGGCCAGTAGGCCAGCGAACCGTGGAGCAACAGCGGCAGGTCGTTCTCGACGAGCGCTTCGAAAACTGGGTCGTACTGTTCGTTGCCCCACGGGACTTTCGGATCGAACCACGAGTAGGCCGCGACGATGTTGTCCTCATCGGCGACGCGGTCGATCTCCTCGACGGCGTACTCCGGATCCCACTTTGGGACCATCATCGATGTGTAGACCCCTTCGTCGACAAAGTTGTCGATCATATAGTCATTAGCCGCCTGACAGACGGCGTTCTTTAGGACGGGGTGGTGCTGGAGGTTGAGATTGTTGATCCCCGGGTTGACGATCGGCTCGTCGACGGCGATCGACTCACAGGCCTCGCGGACGTCCTCGGCGTACTTGGCTCGCCCCTGAGTGAACAACCCTTCCTGTCCTTCCTTGATAGCATACGCCGCGTCCCACTTGCCCATCACAGGCGTTGCACCGAACTCAGTCGTTAACCTATCCAGTACCTGATCGTCTTCGACGTACGCCAGCAACTCGTCTTCCTGCGGATTGACGTGAAAGTCCAGATCGACGATATAGTCCTCGAACGCCTGATCCGGTACTTCGGCTTCCCGGTCCAGTTTCTTGACTGATGATACCATACATTCTATTGTACTGAATCGCCCTTATTCAAACTTCTGGTCCGAATGCCGTGCGGCGATCACTCTCAAGCCGTTTTCATCAGTACATATTGTTCGGTAATACCGAATTTGACCAGGAAAATTATCCGTTGGTAGTCTCGAAGCAAGCGAGCTCGCTTCCGTTCGCAAATCTTTACAATGGTACGTATGTATAGGAAGGCGGAAAATGTTCGGTAACGCCGAATACATGTTGAGCGGTGTAGGGGACGGTACGCAAACGGGAAGAACTGATACGTATCAGTTCGGTGGATACTGTAGTTTCAGTTCGAGTTCGTTCGAGGCTTCGAGTAACAGCGGTTTGATCTCTTCTTCGCATCGTTCGATAGTGAGCCGGTTGGCGGGCCCCGAGATGCAGATGGCGCCGTAAACCGTCTCTTCACCGAGGACGGGCACACTGATCGCTAGCAATCCATTCACGGTTTCTTTATTGTTGAAGGCGATTCCTTCCTCGCGAATCGTCTCCAGTTCCTCCCGTAGTTCGTCGGGATCGGTGATCGTATGAGGTGTTAGCTCTGGGAGACCGTGCTGGTCGATGATTTCGTCGACCCGCTCATCAGGAAGATGGGCTAGAATAACCTTTCCGGTCGCGAGGTGGTGCAGATGCGCCCGGCCGCCGACGCTCGCGTGCGTCTGGACGGCCTTTTCGCCCATCGCCTTCTCTAGGTACACTGCTCGTCCGTGTTCCTCGACGATGATCCAGGCCACCTCTCCCGTTTCCGCTGCGAGCTCCTCGAGTATCGGTTTCCCCATCTGCGCGATAGGCATATCGTTCTTGACGAACATACCGTGATTGAGGAATTTGAGACTGAGTTCGTACTCGTCTCCGGTTCGGACGACGTATTCGTTGCTCTCGAGGGTTGTGAGATGACTGAGTATCGTGCTTTTCGCAAAGTCCAGCTCATCGGCAAGGTCCGCGAGCGTTGCGCCGTTCATCGACTGTAACGCTTCGACAATCTCGAACAGCGTGCCAGTCGATTTGACCTGTCGACTGGATGAGTTCCCTGTTGCCATACCGTGTAGTCGAACGTAATCCGTAAAGTATTTTCGTGTGCTAGAACGGCGCTGTTTCGTTAAGCGTGAAAAGTGAGGCGGTACGATTTTATGGTGTCCATGCCAAAAATCGACCGCCTCAGGGGTGTAGCGACTGGATCGATTTGAGTTTTGTGGAGCGAGAGCGGACACCGCGTCAACTGATGGAACTCGGTATTCGACTCCATCGTGCTGGTCTCTCGCTTTCGAATACCGTTCGAGAATTAGAGAGGTTCGGTGTCGAGCGCAGTCGCAATGCAGTCCATGATTGGGTTCACAAATGCGATATACAGCCGGTGGTTGACGAGGAACCGAATCACGTCGCGCTTGACAAGACGGTGATTCAACTTAACGAACATCGCTATTGGCTGTACACTGCTGTTGATCCAGAAACGAACAATATTCTCCATATACGGCTGTATTCGACGACTACGACTGCGTTGACAGAACGGTTCTTGCACGAACTCGCTGAGAAACATGATCTTGATGATGCCATGTTTCTCGTCGATGGAGCAAAACATCTCCAGACTGCACTCCGTCGATCTGGGCTCCGATTTCGATACGAAAAACATGGGAATCAGAACGCTGCTGAACGTGTCTTCCACGAGATAAAGCGACGTACCTCCTCGTTCTCAAACTATTTCAGTCACGCACAACCGTCAACAGCCGAATCGTGGCTTCAAGCTTTCGACGTCTGGCACAATGCTACAAACTAAACACGACCATAGGCACCTCACCGAATTCTTATACCGATTCACTCGGATCATCATACTATGGGGAGTGGCTCATCAGAGGCGGTGATACTGCTGGTAGAAGACAACCCCGGCGATATTCGTCTCATCGAAGAAGCCTTCTCAGACGGCAACATCGGAAATACGCTCACCACCGTCATTAATGGCCGAGCAGCACTCGACTCTATCAATCAACATGGCGAGTACGAAGACGCTCCCCAGCCGGGCATTATACTGCTTGATCTGAATCTACCAAAAGTGGACGGAGAGGACGTTCTACATGAGATCAAGCACCACCCAGAACTGGATGACGTACCAGTGATTGTCTTAACCGGGATGGATAAGAGCTTGATTGAATCCCGGGATCTCGATCATGATGCGGACGAAGATGCAGTCCTCGAAAAACCGGTTGATCCTGGCGAGTTTGTTGAGCTAATTCGGTCGTTCGAGCAGTTTCGGTTAGCAGTTATGCGAGTGGACTGACGGGAATAGCTTCTGCGGTAAGTCCTTGACCTGTACTGAACGATTAGTAGTGTGAAGAGCCTGTCATAGAATCCGTCTCATAGCGTGAGCTTCTCACGGCCTGGATCATCTCCCCGCTCGAAATTGGTGATTGCAATGACGATCCGGAGACACAGCGCAAGAAACACTTCTGTTCGTGCGTGGACGCGGCCTCGGGCGCGGACGTGCCCGAGGCCGCAGTCCTTGACCGCGTCGTTGGTTCGTTCGACGCCTGTCCGGCGGTTGTACGTCTTGTCCAAGATGGATTGTTTGAGCTGAACGCCCTCGCTGTGTTCGGTGATGCGGTCTTCGATCCTGTACTCGATATCGAGCGGATCGTCGGTGTTTCGTGGGTTGTACGGAGCGACTGGCACGGCCCCTGCAGCCAGCAGGTGGTCGTGCCAGTCGAGGATATCGTAGGCACTGTCGCCAAGCATCCAGACTGGTGTTGCGACGGCGAGCGCGTCACGCGTGACGCGCATCGCCGTCTCTTGGGACGCTTGCTTAGCTTGTGTGAACTCCGCCGCTATCGGGATTTTTTCGCCGGTTGAGACGATTGTACAGCCGAATCCGTAGTAGTACTCTTCGGCTGTTGAGTCGTAGTTCCACGACGCTGCGTCGTTGTGCTGAATCGCTTCGATGTGTGTTGAATCGATAGAGTACGTTGAGTCGAGCAGGCCGTGGACGGCGGCCTGCTCGACGAGCCTGTCGAAAATATCGTCGATGACGTGTTCGAGGTCAGTGAGAAACCGGTCAACTGTATCTCTAGATGGCGGTTTGTTGAGTCCGCAGTAGTACCAGACGAGACTGTGCTGGAGTTCTCGCGTAACCGGACGCGTGCCGTAGACATTCTCGTAGTAGCAGTGCAGAAAGCCCCGAAAGAGGTCTGGTGGCTTGTGAACTCGTGTTCGCCCCCGGCGAGCGGGGGCGAACACGTCGTACTCCAGCAGAAACTCGAACTCTAGGTATTCGAATAGCGGTACTGTCTCAGTAGCCGCCGCATTCAAGAACTCGTTGACCGAAGCTACGTTTTGCAGGGCGTTGGAGCTGGTGGACACAGTTTCCAAACCCTGCGGCCTCCCTTGGGAGGCTTTCTATGACAGGCTCTAGATACTAAAAGGTCAGAAGAGTGAATCAGGGTGGCACTTCGGACTGGGAGCAAACGGGCCGAGATGCCAATCACTGTCGAAGTTGAGTTCCTCGAGGTCGTCTTCATCATTCATATCCTTCACTACGCTCACATCGTCGACGTCTCCGTCAGAGAGGAATTTCTGTGTATCAACGACATCCCGGGTAATATCTTCAATCGTACCGAGAATCTCGTCGATCCCGTACTCTAGCGTCATATACAGTTCCCGCAGTAGCACGAGATAGGTTTTCAATCCCAGAACTTCCCGTACAACACCGAGCAGATACGTGTCTAGTTTCCGCACGGCAAAGGATGCAGCGCGACTGACCAACTCGTATTTGATCATCACAATCTCCGCTACGAGTATCCCCATACTCATCAACATGTTTTCCACGTCTCCGGTGACCGTGTCCGGGTCGGATTGAGATACGGCACAGGAGTCATCCAGTAGTTCCTCCACGGTAGATACGACAGGGAGTACTTGGCTAGTCCATCGTGTCCACGTTGCTGTCTCTTCTAACAGGGCCTCAGACAGTGGCGCACTATACCCGGTTTTGTTCTCGATCACCTCAAGCACCGACTGGAGAACCGATGCTGTGCGTTCCGCTCCGGATACGTCATCATTGATCTCGTCGGCCGCGAGACCATCCATCTCTGCAGGTACCTGACTGCAGATTCCATCCGCGATCTGTACCATTGTCTGTGCCAACGATTCGGATCCTGGAAGCAAGGTGTAGAAGGATGCGATCTCGTCTGTCGCTTCGTTGACGGCAGTTTCTTCATCTCGGTACCGGGCACGGATCAATACATCTACTGTTGTACCGTCATCCTCTGGTTCGGCGAGGACCTTACTGCTCCAATCAAACACAATATTGTACGTCCCTGTTCCAATACGATGAGCGGCTTGCGTCGCTTGTTTTTCAGTTAGACAATCCAGCGCCTTGATATTCACAACGCTTTCGACATCCCACCTCTGCCGTTGCTGGAGTCGTTTCCATACATTTTCGAGGTTAGGGACTTTGAATGAGTGGGTGCCAAATCTTCTAAGATCAACTCTTGCAGTCCCCAGAAGGGGGTATGAACCGACCTGCACCTCGTATTCACTAAACCCAAAATGATCCAAGATGAGAACGTCAGGTTCCGCTCCCGACTCTTCCGATCGAATCTCGTACTCAATAACAGCAGTTTCATCGAACCTCGGAAAGGTATAGACCCTGTACGGATCATCTTCTGAAAGATCAAATTCCTGCCTGGTCTCTGTAATCACCGAGTCGATAGGACCGTCGGATGTCGGCAGATCCGACCGGGCGTCATCAGAGGAGGCACCCTCCGCAGCGGCCTGTACTGTTCCTGCCATGGATAAGGAGATTGCGCCCATGGTAGAGACCGAAAGGAGTTGGCGGCGGGAGAGATCCATTTATACCGGATACCATACCAAAGCAAAAATCACTTTCGCCGCGTATTATCTGTTCCCGGGACACAGGGTTACGACCAAGAAAATCAGTCTCAGTGGTCACCCATCACCGTACTCGCGTGGAACACATGCCGCCAACCCACATTTCAGGTTAGGAACCAGCTGACCTCGAAACGGCGATTACATAGACGAGAGAATTGGAGATCGCGCAAGCATAGAACAGAGATGGTTACATCTCTGTGAATTAGGTTTCCGGGTGATCGTACCGGTGGAACCGGTACTTGCCTGTTCGCATCACCCAGTATCGTCCATCAAACTCGAGAAGATCATCGTTGCTGACCGCCTCCGAAATGAGGTCCGAGATATTCGTATCGGTGATGCTGTGATCAGTTGCCATCTCCGTGATTTCCTCGAAGGTGGTCCCCGGGTTCTCCGCCACGACCTCCAGAATCTGGTCGTATCCCTCTGTCATCGGTCAGGATATCTGATGTTGTACGATCGTTTCTGTCCGGCATTCAGGACAGGTATCGGTATCTTTGTCGACAGTGGTGTCACAGCGCCGACACTCGTACACGACGTCCTTTTCGTTCACTAGGCCAAGCAACCGGCCTACTCTGTTACATAGCATGGGCGGTAGTCACTGTGGATTCACGACGTCGCGGCACTCAGGACACTCGGCGTATACGGCCGGTCCCGTCTCGGTCTCATACTCGAGGATCACGTTGAGCGTCGTGATCTCGGCCTGGCAGAACGGACACGCACCGAGATCCGGTGGGTTCGTCGTGGACATGAATTTGTGAAGGTAATACAGAGGGAGCGTGTGACTGCGACAGGGGATGATGTGGTTACTCCCTCTACAAGCAGGAGAACACCCGTATTCACAAATAGGCGATCCAACCACGGTGAAACTGAAAATAGACGGTACATGAACACATCAGGTTGCAACTCGAGGATTCCTCTCTAAATGATAGACAGACCTTCCTTAGGAAATCCAACGCCCCGCCGATACAGAGAACGACCGGGTCCCACCCGATGAGATTCACGGCCTTCAGAGGGAGACGCTAACCGGAACCACCAACCACTGATCAGGAGCGCCAAGATTACTGTCAGTCTACCGACTACCGCTTCACAGGAAACACCGATCCCGCCAGTCGATCCAGTTATCGCCAATCCAGAGAATAGACCAGGTGACCGAATCTCAGCCGTCACCTCAGTCGAAAAACTCGGCGAATGACTTTGGAATGGGGCTCAGTTGTCATTTCCGACGAACCACCGTGCACGACCCCAGATCGAGTCACCGTCATCAGCACCCGCCTCATCTATTCGAGGTTCAAATATTGATCACGACGCTCGAGTACCTCTTGATAGTCACTGAGTTGCTCTCGAAGCGCTTCATTAGTCGCCTCAAGTTCGTTGATACGGTCGTCTTTCTCCCCGAGTGTTGCCTCGAGTTCGTCGACGCGGTCGTCGATGCCGAACTCGCTGGCACGGGTGATCGAGTCGTGTTCGACCTTGCGATGGCTGACGTCAGCGCCGAAATCCTCGAGCGAGGTCGCAACACTTTCTTCGGTCGGTTCAAGTCCACCGTCAGCGGTGAACCTGTCTGTTGTTGGATCGTAATCTCGGGTCGATCTATTATCTGGAAAAATATCCACCCCTCTCGAGGGTACAAACAACACTCTCAGATCTTCGCAGGCGTCGTAATCGGTGGACCAGTCACGACTCCTCACGAAGTTCTTCAGCTCGCTGGCTTAGCTGTTTGAGGATTGGAAGGCGTTGTTGGTGCTGGTTTTCGTAGGCGACACACGCCTGAAGTGTCTCCATGTCGGTGATCGTCGCGACTCCTGCATCAATGATCCGGGGATTCGATGACTCGAGGCGCTGTGCTGGTGTCAGTGACTCATCAGTCTGGTCGGCATCTGCCATCATGGACCTCCTCTCACTCTCTCGAGGAGAGGAACAACACTACGGGACCGTGGCGCTGGTCTAACGTGTATTTCGAGCAGTGAGACGTGTCCGTCGTCCAGATTTTAGTTCACCGGGGTGCGTGTTTCCGTTCGGACTGTCAGGGTCCGGGCCGTGTCGGGAAGACTGACACCGGGTGCATTCCCAGATTGATGAGTCTGGAATCTCTGGAACGGGCACTTCATCGAAGCCACTGAACATCTGGCGTGTCGCCTCACCGCAAGACCGACACTCGAGATTGCGACGGGTTCACCCCTCACGAGGAGGGTTCTCGGAGCGATCCGGTGGGGAGACGTTTTCGAGGGCGATCGCATTGGGGGCAAGACTTCCTTCGTCTTCAGGAGCGAACTCCCAGCGGTCGTCATCGTGTTGTAGAACTCCTCGTGTGTCGTCAATTTTCGCTCTTATCCCTTCCCTCGTGAATCTCCGAGTAGTGGAGTGAAAGTGAAACGATATTTTGGCGATAGATCAAAAGAATTATCTATACGTATTAATTGTTTTATATGTGGGGAGGCCGGGCGGTTGTCGTCCGTTCGGCTGTTACCTGTCAGAGGCACCCTCACCCGCGCTTTCCGTACGTTTTGTTTCCCACCGTAGAGCATGAGGCTACTGCTACTCCCACAGCATCTCGATGCGCTCCTCGATGTGATCAAGGACGAGGCGGCTCACGTCGCGGTGGTCGTCCGGCCACTGAGCGTTCTCCGCGTCGGTGCGGCTAGCGGCCGGTGGTGGATGGAAGTGATCCCGTGAGTTGTGTGCGTTTGGGTGCCGATCCCATCGACACTTCCAGTCGCCGTCTCGGCGCTGCTCCTGGTAGTGGAAGTTGAAGTCATCGTTGCGATACCAGCGAATCTCAAAGCGAGCAGACGCCTCGTTCGGATAGTAGTCGCCTGACAGCTCGATGCGGAGGTGCAGCTTCCCCTCCTTGACGATCTCCGCCGACTCGAACATGCGACGCCCAACGAATCGGGAACGCATTCGCTCCAATATCGACCGGTCTATCGGTGCGGGACTCGCACCGTCATCCGTCGGCACCATCTCAGCTGTGCGACGGGGCCGTCGAGCCGGCGGCCTTTCTCCTGGCGCGTTCGTGTAGACGACGCTCCTCGATGAGGGTGGCCCAATTACCGAGTTCCACGTACACGTCATCAATCCGCTCCGCGTCGAATTCGAGGACATCGACCTCGGCGGGCGAGTCGACCCCATATTCGCCGCGGTACTCCTCGATCCGGTCGGTCAACTCCGACACGCGGGCCTGCAACTCGTCGACAGTGTTCTCCCGCGCCAGCTTGTTGACCCGCCGCCACTCGAAATAGTCGTCGTTGCGCTCGTACCTGACCGGCCGGCCCTCATGCCGAATGACGATGCCAAGGTCGGTGTAGAAGGACAGGTGTGTCCGTGCCGACTCACTCGAGCAGTCTGCCCGCTCGGCGATTTCGGCGGCAGTCATCGGCTCTCGAGCGTGTAGCACTGCACCGTACACGCGCTGCTTTGTGTCCTCGCCTTCGAACGGTCTATCGAACGGGGGCGGGCCGTCGTGACGAACATCGTCTGTCATACTCCTACTACGGGATTGGAACACATATTTCTTCCTCTGGGCAAAATATATCGTCCAAAGTCATAGTCACTCGCTGTGCACCCCAACCGTCTTTGACCCCACGCTCGCCGCCACCCACGCTATCGTGTTCTAGATCTCGATCGTCATGGTGAGGATCAATCCTCCTCGGCGTTGCTGTCTGCGTTGTGGCGGTCGTAGGGTAGTATCTGTTCCTCGCTGTCCCCGTCTCCGACGGGCGGCTGTCGAGAGAGGGGGACGTCTTCGTCGAACGTGTGTTCGTATACGTCTAGGAGTGGCATAATGATCAGTCTTGGAGAGCGCGTATTGCTTGTATACGCGCCCTCCACTCCTCTGAGGAGGTGAGCAACACCACGGTCGATCGCGTCGGAAGCGCAGAGGGCTACTGAGAACCCAAGTGATACAATCAAGAGGCTCTGTTGAAATCCTTAGAACATGATAGGTTTGGCGCCCTCTGCGGTAAGTACAGGCGAAGCATCTAACAGTTAGTCTTGAGAGTATCACATACATGACTTCGCTGCAAATCATCCCAATGGGGCCGCCAGGAGCAGGCAAAGGGACACAGAGCCGACGAATTGCGAGCAAATTTGATCTCACGCACATCGAACTGGGGGAGATTCTTCGTTCGAATAAGGATATGGAGACCCCATACGGCACTCCTCGAGAATATATGGAACAAGGCGAGTTAGTTCCTGACCCTGTTATGAATTCACTTGCTGAAGAGACAATCAGTGACGCCGATGGCTTTATTCTTGATGGCTACCCAAGAACCCAGGCACAACTCGATTTCCTTGATGAAATCACTACTATCGATATAGTCCTACATATCGATGTTTCTGAGGAGATATTAGTCGAGAGGCTCACTGGACGGCGTAAGTGCGACAATTGTGGCACGACCTATCACGTAGAGTTTAATCGACCGAACACGCCAGGAGAATGTGATGATTGCGGTGGTTCTCTCATGCAACGTGATGACGACACGCCGAAGACGATCAGGACAAGGGTACGTAAATATGAAAAG
Organism: Natrinema soli; assembly: GCF_028618695.1. The sequence goes on from NZ_JAQIVI010000214.1 coordinate 50,021, forward strand.
AAAACAGCAGAAATCATAGACCTGTATCAAAATCGAGGATCGCTAGTCACAATTGACGGCGAACAACCGCCTGACGCCGTCTGGGATGATATTCACACAGCTATCAATGCACAGAAGTGAGCTGCATCCGGCGCTCTAATTGAGTGATTGAGAATCGGTTAATACGTTCGCACATGTAGTTGCCGTTCAGTACAGGCCAAGCACATATCGTCGGTCCAGAACGTAGATCTATCACCGATTCGGGTTTCATAGCGTCAGTTATTGCTTAGGTCTTTTACTACAGTTGCGGGATTACCTTGTGCGACGACCTCGTCGGGAACATCCTCGGTTACGACTGCTCCGGAGGCGATGACGCTGTCGTCTCCGACGGTCACACCGGGATTGATAACAGCCTGCCCACCAATCCAGACGTTGTCACCGATTGTAACTGGTTTAGCGTACTCTGGCCCTTTGATTCGCTCGGTGGCGTCGAGCGGATGGGTCGCTGTGTAGATGTGGACGCTAGGTGCGATCATACAGTTCCGACCGATGTCTACTCGGCCTGCGTCCAAAATAACGCAGTCGAAATTTGCGTAGAAGTTCTCACCGATGTGGATATTGTATCCGTAGTCACAGCGAAATGGAGATTCGATCTGACACTCCTCACCCACCGACCCAAAGAGGTCTTCTATCAGGTCTCGCCGTTCGGTCTGGTCATCAGGTGCCGTGTTATTGTATCGATTTGTTAGGTCACGCACACGGTTCCGGTCAGCTACAAGCTCGGGATTGGTCGGATCGTACAGTTCCCCATTCAGGGCACTGTCTAGTTTAGCACCTCCGCTGGCGGTTGTTTGTTGAGTGACTGGTGCGGTCGCTGTGTG
>NZ_JAQIVI010000215.1 GCF_028618695.1 Natrinema soli
GCCGTCGCCGCGATGGAGGAGCTGTGGCCCGGCGGCTACCGTCGCCAGTACGTCCGCTCGCAGAACAACGCCGACTGGCTGGCCGACGCCCTCGAGAAACGGGGCTATCGGGTCGCCGATCCCACGCTCCCGCTGGTCGCGGTCGACGTGCCGCGGTCGACGTTCGACGCGCTCCGGGCGAAGGGCTGGCGGATTTCGCGGACCGCGACGGGTGAGCTACGGATCGTCTGCATGCCCCACGTCACCCGCGAGATGCTAGCGTCGTTCATCGGCGATCTCGATCGGCTCGAGGTGCGCGCGAGCGTCCCCGTCGTGAGCGATGATTAGATACGGGAGTGGCTATCAACCCTCACTGACCAGTGGTTTTGCTACCCCAGCGATCAGTACAGGTCAACGAGTCACCGTCGGTTCGACTGTAAAATCTCTGCCACAGCACTCGCCATCATTTCATCTATTCAAAAACGAGGACGGCTATTGCGGACACGAGAACGAGAACTGTCGATGTAAGCCCGAAAATATAGTACGGGTTCTCAAAGTCGGGGTTGACGAAGAATAGGAACAAAATAAACGATGAGCTAAAAAGGATGATCTTCATCGCCTGCGGATCAGGATTATACAGCTTCCCTAAATATTCCCGAACCTGGCTTACCATGGTTCATGAGAATGGTGCGAGTGTAATAAGCGATGGTGCGTTTAAACGCGGACTTTTGAGTTGTCTACTGTATTTCTGCACACAGAGCGGAAAACAGCCATCGCTGTCGGCGGTAACGCCGACGAAGGTCTCGTCGATACCTCTCTCTCGTTGCTGAAGGGGAGACGCCTGCAGTTCTCAAACGGTGTTCGATAGCGCGAGAAGACTCATTCACCGCTCGGCGGCGGGCCGCCCCACGTCGGGTGACCGTTCGCTGTAACGAGAGCGGTCGCCGGCCGGCCGATCGAAACCGGCGGGTTTTACGCCCGCGAGCGCGACGTGACGACCATGAGCCACGACGAGTTTCCGACGGACGAACCCGCCGTCGTGACCTGCGGGTTGCCCTACGCCAACGGCGACCTGCATATCGGTCACCTGCGGGGGTACATCGGCGCGGACGCGTTCAATCGCGCGCTCGAGACGCTGGGTCAGCAGTCGATCTACGTCTGCGGATCGGACATGCACGGGACTCCCGTCGCGGTCAACGCTGAACAGCAGGGCGTCGATCCGGAAGACTTCGCGCTGGAGTGGCACCGCCAGTACGAGGAGACGTTCCCGCAGTTCAACGTCGACTTCGACAACTACGGCCACACGCACGACGAGACGAACACCGAACTCACACAGGAAATCGTCCGCACGCTGGACGACGAGGGCTACATCTACGAGAAGGAGATCCAGGTCGCCTACGACCCCGAGGCCGACCAGTACCTCCCCGACCGCTACGTCGAGGGGACCTGTCCCTACTGCGGCGCGAAGGCCCGCGGCGACGAGTGCGACGAGGGCTGTCAGCGCCACCTCGAGCCGGGCGAAGTCGAGGATCCGACGAGCACGATCACGGGCAACCCTGCGGAGTACCGCGAGCGGAGCCACAAGTTCTTCGAGGTCTCCGAGTTCACCGACTTCCTCACCGAGTTTTTGGACGGGCTCGAGGGGACCTCGAACGCGCGCAATCAGCCGCGCCAGTGGATCGAAGATGGCCTGCAGGACTGGTGTATCACGCGGGACATGGACTGGGGGATCGAGTACCCCAACGGAGAGACCGACGACAGCGGTGACGACCTCGTCCTCTACGTCTGGGTCGACGCCCCGATCGAGTACATCTCGAGCACGAAACAGTACGCCGAGCGCGTCGGCGCGGACGAGTACGACTGGGAGCGCGTCTGGAAGGGAGACGGCGAGATCATGCACGTCATCGGCCGGGACATCATTCAGCACCACTCGATCTTCTGGCCGGCGATGCTCGAGGGCGCGGGCTACAACAAGCCCCGCGGGATCGCCGCGACCGGCTTCATCACGATCAACGGGAAGGGGCTCTCGACGAGCCGCAACCGTGCGATCTGGGCCAAGGAGTACCTCGAGGAAGGGTTCCACCCCGACCTACTACGGTACTACCTGACGACGACCGGCGGTCTCCAGCAGGACGTCGACTTCTCCTGGGACGCCTTCCAGGAGACGGTCAACGGCGAGTTAGTGGGCACGGTGGGCAACTTCTGGTACCGCTCGCTGCTCTTCGCCTACCGCAACTACGAGGGCACGCCGGACGCCGACGTCTCCGAGGAAGTCCGCGAGCGCATCGAGGGCGCCATCGGCGACGTTCGCGAGAGCGTCAACGACTACTCCATGCGCGGGGTCGGTCAGGCCGCGACGCAACTCGCCCAGTTCGGTAACGAGTACATCCAGCGCAACGAACCTTGGAAGCTCACCGATGAGGATAGTGAGGCGCGAAGCGCCTCGGAAGAGCCGAGCGGCGATGAGCCGCGAGGCCCCGAGCGGGCCGCGCAGGTCATCCGCGACTGCGTCCAGCTCGCCAAGGCCGTCGTCGTCCTCCTCGAGCCGATTACCCCCGACAAATCGCAGGACCTCTGGGCGCAGATCGGCGAGGACGGCGACGTTGCCGACGCCCACCTCGAGGACGCGCTCGAGGCCCCGCCGCGGAGCTTCGACGAACCGGGCGAGCTCTTCGAGAAGATCGAGGACGACCGCGTCGCTGAACTGACCGAAAAGCTCGAGGAGCGCGTCGACGCGGCCGCGGACGACGATGAGACGGAAGCGGATGCGGCCGAATCCGAAAGCGACGACACTCCGGGAGACGAATCCGACAGTATGACTGATACCGGCGACCTCGAGGCGCTGGCCGACGAACGGATCGGCTTCGACGACTTCCAGGAACTCGACATCCGCGTGGGCCGGATCGAGACGGCCGAGGGGATCGAGGGTGCGGACGACCTCGCGCGTCTCGAGGTCGACATCGGCTTCGAGTCGCGACAGATCGTCGCGGGAATCAAGCAGCTCCACGACCTCGAGGAACTGCCGGGGACGAAGTGCGTGCTGCTGGCGAACATGGAGAAAGCCGAACTGTTCGGCGTCGAATCCAACGGCATGATCCTCGCGGCCGGCGAGGAAGCGGATCTGCTGACGACCCACGGCGACGCCGCGGTCGGCGAGAAGATCAAGTAAGGATCTCGAGACCCGAACGTTTGACCTGTTTTCGAAGGTATTGGACTGCCATTCACGTTCCAAACGCCGAGAGACTCACCGCCAGGGCCCACGAATGTCAATTGAGCTCAAATACTACTATAACGAATGCTATCCATTGGTACCACATGGCACAGAGTGACAGCAGCGTCTGGGAGTCCGTCAGGACGAATACACGGTCAAATTGGTTCACACAGATGCCGAAGACTCCCGAATCGGCGGAAGTGACGGCATTACTAGTGATCGCACTGTCACTCTTCTCCCTCATGGCGCTTGGGAATCTCGCCGGACTCTGGTGAAGCGCGCTCAGTCGGGCGACGCCGCGCATTCTTGCCCTCGAGCCGAAAGCGAATACTTCGAGACGACAGTCGAGGCAGTAGCGGGTTCGACGTCCATCGGCTCGCCGTATCGCGACTGAGCGGGAGTTCTTCTTGCTTCTGCCCACTGTTGACGGACCTTCTCGCCGATGATCGCGCAATAACGACCACCTCAGATAGCTATTTGTATCGTGGCACGGACTCCTAGCTGTGTTCCCTGATAGCATACCACACGTTAGGGATCGACCGATCCTGCGCCACACGGTCGCACCGATCGGCGCCTTCGTCGCGATCGTCGTCGCGGGGGTCGTGGGCTATGCGATGCTCGGAAACGTCGGCCTCGTGGAGGCGGCGTTCTGGATGATCGACCCGACGAGCATCGATCTCCACTTCGAGACGCACGCCGGTCCCGAACGATCGACGAAGGCCTACGCCGTTCTGGTGACGGTCGGACTCGTCCTCTCGGGGCTGTGGATCGGCGAGACGGTCGCCACCGAGCTATTCGGGGGACGGATTTCCACGGAGGTCTCACGAGCAACGATGCAACGACGAATCGAAAACAGCGACGATCACGTTATCGTCTGTGGCTACGGCATGTTCGGACGGACGATCGCCAACCGGTTCGCCGAGGCGGGTCGGTCGGTCGTCGTCGTCGAAATAGACGCGGACAACGCGGAACGCGCCCGGGAGGACGGCCACCTGCTCGTGGAGGGCGACGCCAGACGGGAGCAGGTGCTGCGAACCGCCGGGGTCGATCGGGCGACGAAGCTCGTCGCCGCGATCGACGACTCGAACGTCAACATCCAGATCGCGATCGTCAGCGGGACGGCCGCGTCCTCGGCCGAGATCCTCGTCCGCGTCGGCGACGAGGTTTACGAGTCGGTCGCGCGCGAGGCCGGGGCCGACGAAGTCGTCATCCCCGAAGTGGTCAGCGGCGAGCGCGTCACCCGGCTGCTCGAGCGGCCGGCGGGCTGATACGGTCTGCTGTCCCGCTGTACCGGCGCTCCCGCCCGGCGTCGTCGCCGGCGCGACGTCTCGATCAGATCTCGTCGACGATGTCCGAGAAGTCCTCCGTGTCGACGATTTCCATCGTCTTCCCCTCGAGACCGTGCCGGTGGAGCGTCAGCGCCGACTTGAACGCCGCCTTGTTGTCGTCGGTCTCGAAGACGATGAGGAAATCGTACTCGCCGAGGGCGGCGTAGGAGTCGTGGAGTTGCGCGCCGTGTTCTTCGAACTCCGTCCTGATCTCGCCCCAGATCGACGCGAGCTCCTGCGCGTTCTGGACGTCACGATCGACGAGATCGACGAGCGTGGCGTAGGTGGGCATATCGGATCGGAGGAGTGACCCGGGGAAAACGGTTGGCGTGGCAGATGACGGCTCGACGGCGAGCCGCCGAGACGGGAACTCGGCCGCGAGTAAGTGACCATCTTTTAGGCGATGCTGGCAGTATCGTCTGACATGAGAAACGCGAAGATCGTCTGTACGCTCGGGCCGGCGTCGAACGATCGCGAGACGATCCGAGACCTCGCCGCGGCCGGGATGTCCGTCGCGCGGCTGAACGCGAGTCACGGCAGCCTCGAAGATCGGGCCGACCTGATCGATCGGGTCCGCGCGGTCGACGAGGAGCGAACGGAACCCGTCGCGGTCATGCTCGACACGAAAGGTCCCGAGATTCGGACCGCGCCGCTGCCCGACGACGAGACGGTGCCCCTCGAGACCGGGGCCGAAATTCGGTTCGTCGAGGGCGAGGAGGCGACGCCGGACGTGGTCGGACTCTCGGTGTCGATCGACGCCGTCGAGCCGGGGGACCGGATCCTGCTCGACGACGGCCTGATCGAGACGACTGTTCTGGGCCGCGAGGAGCGGGATGATCACGAGAGCGACGCCGTTCGCGCACGGGTCGACACCGGCGGCGAGTTGGGCGGCCGCAAGGGAGTCAACGTCCCCGGCGTCGAACTCGACCTCGACGTCGTCACCGAGAAAGACCGGCGGGACCTCGAGCTGGCCGCCGAGAAAGAAGTCGACTTCGTCGCAGCGAGTTTCGTCCGGGACGCCGACGACGTCTACGAGGTCGGCGAGGTTCTGGAGGAGCACGGCGCGGATATCCCCATCATCGCGAAGATCGAACGCGCCGGCGCGGTCGAAAACCTGAACGAGATCATCGACGCCGCCTACGGCGTGATGGTCGCGCGCGGCGACCTCGGCGTCGAGTGTCCGATGGAGGACGTTCCGATGATCCAAAAGCGGATCATCCGCAAGAGCCGCGAGGCGGGCCGGCCGGTCATCACCGCGACGGAGATGCTCGACTCGATGGTCCACGCCCGACGGCCGACGCGCGCGGAGGCCTCGGACGTGGCCAACGCCG
>NZ_JAQIVI010000216.1 GCF_028618695.1 Natrinema soli
GGAACGCCAGCGCGACCACATCACGGCGTTCATTCGCGAACGGGTCGACGCCGCGGGAGCCGACGGCTACGTCCCTCGCGACCAGGGCGTCGACACGCTCGTGATGCGGCTGGAAGCGGTACTCGACGACCGGTCATCCGGGACGCGATCGACCACCGACGCGGTCGATATCCACACGCCGGAGCCGGCGGAGGACCCCTCGAGCCGCCTCGAACTACTCGTCGAGCAGTCGCCGCTCGCGATCATCGAGTGGAACCTCGCGTTCGAAGTCCGCAACTGGAACCCCGCGGCGACCGAGCTGTTCGGCTACACCGCCGACGAGGCCAGGGGCGAATCGGCAATGGATCTGCTCGTTCGGGACGACGAGCGCCGAGACGTACTCGAGTACTGGGATGCCCTCACCAGCGGCGACACCGACGGACTGCCGTCCCGACGAGTGAATCGCAACGTCGACAGGGACGGGACGCCGATAACCTGTGAATGGGTCAATACGCCGCTCGTCGAGGACGGGGAAATCGTCGGCGTCCTCTCCTTCGGACAGGACGTCACCGCGGAGCGCAAGCGCGCGAACGCGCTCGAGGCGCTCCAGGAGACCACTCACGAGCTGCTGCGAGCGGAATCGACCGACGAAATCGCCGACATCGTGATGACGGCGACCGAGGACGTGATCGATCGGTCCCTGGCCGCGATCAGGTTCTACGACGAGGAGACGGAGACGCTCGAACTCGCCGGGATAACGGCGGCGCTCGACGAGTCCACCGACGACATCTCGACGATCGGCCCGGAGTATACCACCCTCTGGGACGCTTACACCGACGGCGAGCCGGCTCTCGTCGACACCGTCTCGACGGGCCGTATCCCGTACGACATCGAGGCCAGCGTCGGAAACGCGGTTATCCAGCCGCTCGGCGAGCACGGGCTATTGACGGTCGCGTCGTCGGGCGACGATGAACTCGACGACGCGGAGAGACACCTCATCCGCGTCCTCGCCACGACCGCCGAAGCGACGCTCGATCGAGCGGCGCGCGAACGCGAACTCGAGCGGACGAAGACCGTCGTCGAGACGGTCGGCGACTGCGTCTACCAGCTTGACAGCGAGGGGTATCTGGTCACCGCCAACGAGACGATGATGGGCGCGACCGGCTACGACCGCGACGAACTGATCGGCGAGCACGTCTCGACGGTCCTCACGGACGCGAGCATCGAGCGCGGCAGACGACACGCTCGGGCGCTTCTGTCCGACGATTCCCGACGCGTCGCGACCTACGAGGTCACGCTGACTGGCCCCGACGACGAGCGGATCCCGAGCGAGGTCAACATGGCGCTGTTGCGCTCCGACGGCGCGATCGAGGGGACGGTCGGGATCGCACGCGATATCAGCGACCGCAAACGCATGGAACGGAAGCTCGTCGATCGCAAGTCGAAGATCGAGGGACTCCACGACGTTGCTTCCCGTCTCGAGGGCTGCGAGAGCCACGCGGAGATATACGATCTGACCGTCGAAGCGGCCGAAGACGTCCTCGACTTCGACGCCTGCTGCGTCGCGCTGGCTCGAGAGGAGTCCCTCGTTCCGGAGGCCGTTTCGTCGACCCTCGAGATCGACCTCGACGCGCGGATACCGCTCGACGACGACCTCGGAGGGCGGTGCTATCGGACGCAACAGCCCGTCCGTGTCGACAGGATCGACGCGGATCACGACTCGATCCGAAACGGCGACGACTGCCAGTCGGCCCTGAGCGTTCCGATCGGTGACCGCGGCGTGTTTCTGGCCGGCTCGACGGAGCCCGACGCGTTCACGCCGGCCGACGAGGAACTGGCGGAACTGTTGCTCTCCCACGTCACCGACGCGCTCGATCGAATCGCGTTCGAGGGGCGTCTCCGGACGGAACGCGACCGGTTCGCGGCGCTGTTCGAAAACGTCCCCGACGCCGTCGTCAGCGTTACACAGCTCGAGGACGGCCCCGTGGTCGAGGAAACTAACCCGGCGTTCGAACGAACCTTCGGCTACGACGAGGATGACCTCGTCGGTAACCCGCTCGATCAGTACGTCGTCCCGGCCGACAGAATTGCCGACGCCGAGACGCTCAACCGGCGCGGAAGGCGGGGCGAGATCGGCGACGCCGAGGTCAAACGGCGGACCGCGAACGGGCTGCGAGATTTCAGGCTTCGCGTCGTTCCGATGGAGATGGACGGGTCGTCGGATCGCGCCTTCGGACTCTATACCGACATTACCGCCCAGAAACAGCGGCAGAAGCGCCTCGAGATCCTCAATCGCGTGCTCCGTCACGACCTGCGCAACGGAATGAACATCATCAACGGCTGCGCCGAGATGCTCACTGACAGCAGCGACGGCGCGAACCACGAGTACGTCGAGACCATCCGAAATCGTGCGAGCGAACTCACCGGCCTCGCGGAGAAGACTCGCGCCGTCGAACGGGTACTCGACCGCGAAGAGGCCCCCGCCGGACCGATCGATCTCTCCGCGGCCGTCGAACGAGCGGCCGACCGCCTCGAGCGCGCCCACGAGGCGGACATCGACTGCTCGCTGCCGGATCGAACGTTCGCCCGGGCCGACGAGTACCTCCAGACGGCCGTCTTCCAGATCCTCGAAAACGCCGTCGAGCACAGCGATCGGGCGCGACTGACGATCGACGTGACGCTCCAGGATCGACCGGACGACGAGATCGTGACCGTGTCGATCGCCGACGACGGCCCTGGCATGCCGGACGAGGAGCGAGAACTGCTCGAGGGCAACCGGGAGATCACGCAGCTTCGCCACGGGAGCGGCCTCGGGCTCTGGCTGGTCAACTGGATCGTCAGACAGGCCGGCGGGCGGCTCTCCTTCGCGGACAACGACCCTCGCGGCACCGTCGTCACGCTCGAGGTGCCCCGCGCCGACACGGAGACCGTCCGGGCGGCGGTGGACGAGACGGCGACCGGCGATTAGGGCTTAGCGTCCCCACTCGTAGAACCACCAGCTGGCACCGAGCAACATGAATCCCGCGCCCAGCGCGGAGGTCGCGGGCTCGGGAAAGACGAACAGGAGGAACCCGACGAGGATCAACAGCGTGGGCTCGAGTTCGTTCCAGTAGTCCGAGAGCGACGGGAGTGCCATGCTGAACGGTACCGGGACTGCGGTCAAATAAGTGTACCCGGCTTCCACAACCGGAAGCCATCGGGCCGGCGGCTATCGGGGGGTTCGCTATCGAGTTAGCGGCTGATTGAAGCTCCGTTCGCGCTCGATGACGGTCTCCCAGGTCAGTTCGCACTCGCAGGAAACCTGCTCGAACACCGACGGATCCTGCCGCAGGTCGAAGTCCTTGATCGCCTTCTGGACGCGGTCGTCGCACTCCTGGCAGTTGTGCGGGCCCCGATCGGAGCCGTGGCCGACCGGATCGGAGACGACGATGGCGTCGACGTCCGCCGTCTCCTCGAGCACGCGGGCGACCGACCAGAGCCACGGCGGCCGGTAGCCGTCGTTGAAATAGAGCTCGTCGACCATCGTATAGCGCTGGACGTTACACGGGTTCATCGAGACGGTGTGACAGCCGTCCACGTCGGCACAGCGTTCGATCGACGAGCGCATGTCGTCGACTGCTTCGGCCTCGGTGAGGAAGGGCGGTTTCATCAGGAGGTAGGCCTTGATCCCGGCCGTCGTGTCGCCGCCAGCGTTCTCGTCTGCGACGGCGGCTTCCGCACAGGCGTCCTCGAAGTCCGCGAAGTCGAAGTACTTGTTTACGCAGTCGTGGCGCACGCGGTCGGTGGCCGTCTCGAGGCCGATCGCGATGTCCGTGTGAATGCCGTGTTGCGTGAAGTCGCCGATCTTCTCGCGGTCGACGAAGTCGGGCAGGGACTCGAGGACGATGCGGTCCCGATCGGCGAAGGTGTCGGCGATCGCTCGTCGGCTCTCCGCGCCGACCTCGCGTTCGTCGAGGAAGGACCCGGAGGTGTAGATCTTGATCAGGTCGGCCCGCTCCTCGGCGTTGTCTTCCTCGTGTTCCAGACAGCTATCGATCTGGTCCATCAGGGCCTCGTGGCTCACGGAGCCGCCGTCGACGCTCTCGGCGACGTAGCCGCACATCGTACAACCGCCGGCGCGGGCCCACCGGCAGCCGCCGGTGTTGAGGATGATCGTCAGACTCGTCTTGACGCCGTCGGGAGTGTTGTCCTCGTCGAGCCAGACGCGGGTCGGCTCGTGGGGATCGTAGCTGGCCTCCTTGCGAGAGCGGATCTCCCGCATCGCCTGATTGTGGGCGTCCATGCCCTTGCCCTGCTCGTATACCTCGGGCGTGGGTTTGCTCATTAGAAGGTGCAAGCGGGCCAGCGCCTAAAGCGCCTTCGTCTAGCGTCTTCCCCCATCCCGCGGCACTCAGCCTCGAGACACAACCGCCGAAAAAACGGCGGACGCGTTCTTCCGCCGAACGCGGGTTAGGCCTCGGACTCGTTCTCGGCGTCGTCCTCGGTCTCGATCTCAGTTTCGTTGTCGGATTCGTTCGTTTCGTTCGTCTCGTTCATCTCATCGTCCATCTCCATCGCGTCACCGCTCTCGATGTCCTCGAGTTCGCTCGCATCACCGAACGTGAGGGTGTCACTGGTCGCGTTCTCGATGGTGATCGACGATGCAGAGAGGGTCGCGATAGTTTCACCGGAGCTAGCGTTGCTTTCGGTGTCCATCTCGTCGGTTTCCGTCATGTTCGTCTCCGTCTCGTTGTCGTCAGTCGCGTTCTCTTCGTCAGTCGCGTTCTCTTCGTCAGTGATTTCGAGGTCGTCGCTCTCGTTCGTTGTCGCGTTTTCGTCGGCGGCCATGCCGGCGCTCTGATTACCCTCCTCGACCGACTGGACGGTCATCGACTCGATCGTGACCTCGTCGACGTCGAACTGTTCGATGGTGAGGTTCTCGATCTCCTGAGACTCGTTTTCAGTCTCGGTGGTCTCGTTGTCAGCCGTCTCGTTGTCTTCCTCGGTCGTCTCGTTGTCGGTCGTCTCGTTGTCTTCGTCAGTGATCTCGAGGTCGTCGCTCTCGTTCGTCTCGTTGGTGGCCGTCTCGTTCATCCCAGCGTCCTCACCGACGGTCAACTCCTCGATGGTGAGTTGCTGAACGTCCATCGTCTCGATGGTCAGGTTCTGAATCGTGACCTCGCTCGCGTTCTCGTCGATCAGGGATTCGTTACCGGCGCTTTCGTTCGCCGCTGCGGTGTCGTTCTCGGTGGTATTGTCGTCTTCAACGGCGACGTCCGTTTCGTTATCTCCGTCTTCGATCTCGACGTCGGTTTCCGTCTCGTTCTCGGCGTCAGCGGATTCGTTCATCCCGGCGTCCGCAGACGCGTTGTCGCCACCGTTACGTTCGAGTTCCTCGAGCGTGACCCCCTCGAGCTCGAGCGACTCGAAGCGGATGTCGGAGAGGGACACGTTCTCGCTGCTTTCGTTGTTCGCGGTATCCGTTTCGTTCCCGTCGGTCGCGTTGGCAGTCGCTGACTCGTTGCTCTCGAGTTCGTCCTGCAGCGCCTGCACGTCGGCGTCGAGCTGTTCGACGTTCAGTTCCTCGATCGTCGCGTTCTCAACGGTGACGTTGTCGAGTTCGAGCGTGCCGACCTGTACGTTCTGGAGTGTCGCGCCCGATTCCGATTCGCCCATGTCTCCGGCGTCGTCGTCCGCGGCCGCTGTCGCACCGGCGAGGGCAGGACCCCCCGCGAGTGCGACCAGCAGCGCGACGAACACGACGCCGATTTGCTGCGGTCGTGTAACCATGCGCTCTCGTCTACCCGCCGTTCAGGGCTAAAATAGAGCGACTGTTACAAGATTATCTCGGAGAAAAGCAGTGTTGGAACCGTGCAACGGTCGCTAATATCGGGTTCACCTATCGAGTTCGATGACGGTTGCGAGTCGCGACGGGAAACGATCGTCGGACTGATCCGAGCCGTTCGTCCAGCGTGACAAGTGATGTGCTTGCAGCGTCACGGTATACATGCCGAGCGCACGGGAACGGAACGTTTACCGGCGCGCTCGCGATACTGCCGGACAATGCGCGAGTGCTTCGAAGTCCGGGACACCGACGCCGGCGGTCGTATCGGGGAACTCACCGTCCCCCGTGCCGACGTCACCGTCGAAACCCCGGCGTTGCTACCGGTGATCAATCCGAATCTGGATACGATCAGCCCTCGCCGGCTCGCGACGGAGTTCGGCGCGGAGATACTGATCACGAACTCCTACATCATCCACGGTGACGATACCCTTCACGAACGCGCCCTCGAGGAGGGACTCCACGAACTCCTGGACTTCCCGGGCGCGATCATGACCGACTCCGGCTCCTTTCAGCTCTCGGAGTACGGCGAGATCGACGTGACGACCGAGGAAATCCTCGCCTTCCAGCGTCAGATCGGCTCCGATATCGCCACGCCGGTCGACATCCCGACACCGCCGGACGTCTCCCACGAACGGGCCGAAGCCGACCTCGAGACGACACAGGAGCGACTCGAGATCGCCGAGGCTACCGACACCGGTGAGATGCTCGTCAGCGCGCCGGTCCAGGGGTCGACCTATCCGGACCTCCGCGAGCGTGCCGGTCGACACGCCGACGCGACCGATCTCGACGTCTTTCCGGTCGGCGCGGTCGTCCCGCTACTGAACGACTACCGGTACGACGACATGGTCGACGTCGTCGCCGCCGCCAAACGCGGGCTGGGGGCCGACGCGCCGGTCCACCTCTTCGGTGCCGGCCACCCCATGATGTTCGCGCTCGCCGTCGCCATGGGCTGTGACCTGTTCGACTCGGCGGCGTACGCGCTCTACGCCCGCGACGACCGGTATCTGACGGTTCGGGGCACCCGCCAGCTCGCGGACCTCGAGTACCTCCCCTGCTCCTGTGCCGTCTGTACCGCGTATTCGCCCGACGAACTCCGCGCGCTCCCCGACGACGAACGCGAGTCGGAACTGGCCGCGCACAACCTCCACGTTACCTTCGCCGAAATCCGCCGGATCAAGGAGGCGATTCGCGCCGGCAACCTGCTCGAACTCGTCGAGCAGCGCGCCCGCGCACACCCGACGATGCTCGACGGCTACCGCACGCTGCTCGATCACGCCCCACAGCTCGAGCGCTCGGATCCCGTCTCGAAAGGCTCGTTTTTCTACACCTCCCACGAGAGCGCGCGCCGCCCCGAAGTCGTCCGCCACCACGAGCGCCTCGAGCGGCTGTCCGTCCCCGACACCCTGTTGCTCACGGAGGGGGATTCACCGCGGAACGGCGATTTCGACGATTCCTGGCGCGTCGAGCCACCGTTCGGGCCGTTCCCCCGCGCGCTCTCGAGGAGCTACCCCCTCACCGCGGAAGTCCCCGAGCGGACCGATCGGGCGGCGCTCGAGGCCGC
>NZ_JAQIVI010000217.1 GCF_028618695.1 Natrinema soli
CGGACGCGTCGGCCCCCGAACCGGCAGCGCCGCCTTCGGCGCCCTCGAGGACGTCCAGGACGCGCGTCTTGTTCGAGCCGATCCGGTCGACGAGATCGTCGAAGAGGTCGGCCTCTTCCGCCGTCAGCCCGTCGTCGGTAGCCGCCATCCCGGCCGCGGCGAGGCTGGCCTGCTTGACGAGTTTTCCCATCCGTCGCTCGTAGATCGCCTCGACGACGTCCTTTGCGGTCTCGATCTCGTCGGTCAGCCGGCCGACCTCGGGAGCGGAAAAGGGGTCGTCGGCCTGCTCGGCGGCGCGGTCGCGTTCGTCCTCGAGGTCGGCGATGTAGTCGCCGACCTCCTGGTAGAACGAGGGGCGCAAATTCTGGAGGCTATCCTTCTGGCGCTCCTTGCTCTGGACCGAACGCAACTCGTCTAGATTCATTCTTTCTCCTTCTCGGCGCGGCCGCGTGCCATCAGGAACACGGCAACGTACTCGGGTAGTGACTGGTCTCCCTCCGAGACCGTAAAGCTATCCCCACCGAGTTCGATCTCGCCGCCGTCGGTGACGTCGACGGTGATCTCGTGGCCCGTGAACGTCTCGGGGACGGCGTCGACGAGCGGATCGAAGTCAGCGATCTCGTCGCGCTCGAGGCGGACCGTTTTCAGCCCGCTCCCGCCGTGCAGGCTCCCAGGCAGGCGGATGAGGCGGTTGGTGTCGGTGGTGACCGGCTCGTCGATGGGCGCGTTGTCCCGCTCGACGGCCTGACTCGCGAACCGTTCAGCCAACTGTGCGACCGCAGTGTGGACGGTCACGTTACCGGCCTCGAGCTGTTCCCGATTGTTGCGGGCCGCGTTCAGCGTGGCCTCCGCCTTCCCCTCACCGATGCCGTCGAACTCCTGTAAGCGCTCGAGGGCCGCATCGTCGTCCAACTCGAGCAACTCGTCGACGAAGTCCATGAAGTGGGCGTGCGTCCGACCCCCCCAGCCGCCTTCGATCCGGAGCGTGCGGCGTTCGGTCGGCGTCTTTCGTCCGAGTCCCGCGACGGTCTCGGTCTCGATCAGTTCGTCGTACTCGAGGCCGATACCGCGGACGTAGTCGACGATTTCGCGGCGGTGTTCCCGCTCCAGGTGCAGCACGTTCTCGTCGCGGACGTGAACGTGATAGCCCCGGCCGCCCGAAAAGACGATCTCGAGGTCCTCGAATGCGAAATCGTCCTCGAGGAACTCGAGCAGTCGAAACAGGGCGTCCTTGCACTTCGCGAGCATCTCGGCGTACGTGTCCTCGCCGAGCGTCACGCTCGGCAAGTGGTCGGCGTCGAGGTCGAAGACGAGATCCGCGGACTGCCAGTCCTTCTCGCTCATCGAGCCCGCGCCGGGATCCCGAAATCGCCCCGCGGAGAAATACACGTGTCGCGGGCGCTTTCGGACGAGAAACTCCGAGAGATCGCCCAACTCGAGGAGCGAACGGTGGCGGACCATCGTCGTGTCAGGGCCCTCTGTCCAGGGGATGAACCCCCACTCGCGTTCGTTGGCCGCGGGCGGCGGTGTGATCTCCGTCCGCCGGTAGTGATCGCGGAACCGCCCCCGAAGATAGGCCCTCGTTCGCTCCTCCATGCGCTTCGAGTAGTCGTCGGTGGGGGTGTATAATCCTGCCGAATGAAGCGGCAATCGAGCCTGGGCGAACGGCGGGTGAAAAACTGTACACAAACCGGGTCCCGGTCGCAACCGGTCCGCTCGTCACCGCCGAATCAGGTCGGAAATCCGATCGGCGATACCGACGTCCGAGCCGAGTTTCAGGTAGTAGGCGTCACCGCCGTCCTCGTAATAGTCACCGATCCGCCGTTTGATCTCGAAGCCGAGATACTCGTAGAACTGCAGGGCGTTCTCGTTGCTCGTCCGGGCGTGACACGTGATCGTGTCGTGATCCTCCGCCACGTGGGCGACGAGCCGTTTCCCGATCCCCTGGCTGCGGTACTCGGGGTCCACAGCCAGAAAGAGAATATAGCCGTCGCGTCGAACCGCGGCGAATCCGATGAGATTTCCGTCTTGGACGTAACAGTGTACCTTTGACCGGCGATACGCGTCAGTAAAGAAGTCGTACCGCTGTTTGAGCACATCCTCCTGACGGTTGATCTCCTCCTTTAGCTGCCAGGCTTCGTCGACGTAATCGTCGTCCCCCGGGGCGACGACGCGACTGTCGATGTTGACGCTCACTACCTCAGCCTACCAGCGTCGTCAATATAATTCCACCGGCAGTCAACGCTCCGGAACGTCAGACGTCAGCAACATACTCGCCGACTGTTTCGACGAAATCTATCCTTCGACTGGAACGAAACGGCGGGCGACGCACCCGAAACGACGGACATAGGGGTCCGGCCGAAGAATCGACGTTCGAAATGGGGTTCGAACTCCGCGATCACACTGCCGATATCGCGGTCTCGGCGACCGGCGACTCGCTCGAGGCGGTTTTCGGCTCGGTAGCCGACGGCCTCGCGGCCGCGTCGTGCGACGAGATACCGGACGAGGCCGGCGATCGGTTTTCGGTGACCGTGACCGCCGAGAACCGCGAGGCGCTGTTGTTCGACTACCTCGACGAACTGATCTACCTGCGAGACACTCGAGTGGAACTCCCCGTCGACCATCGCGTCGAGTCGATCGACCGCTCCGTCGGCGGCGACGGTCAGGTCGCGTGGCACCTCGAGGCCAGCACGCGCGGTATCCCGCTCGCAGCGGTCGACGCCCGCGAAGTGAAGGCAGTGACGTATTCGGAGATGCGCCTCGAGCGCGTCGACGACGGCGGGTGGGTAGCGTACGTCGTCTTCGACGTCTGAGAGGGAGTATCTGAGACGGTCAGCGCGGCGGAATACAGGACCGAGGGAGACGACCGAGTCGAGACTCACGAAACGCCCGGTCGGCGACGATACTCCCGCTGAGGGAATCGCCAGTCGACGCTCGAATCCGATGCAACCGGCCCACCTCCGCGAGCCGAGAGACGAACACCTTTCATCGATGCGGCCCGACGTTCGCGTATGACCACCTTCGACGCCGACGGCATCACGCTCGAGCGGGTGCGCGAACACGTCTGGGAGATTCCCCAGGAGGGCGATATGCGCGCCCCAGCGCGGGTACTGGCAAGCGAAGCGCTGCTCGAGGAGATCAAAGAGGACAAATCGCTCGAGCAGATCAAAAATACGACTCACCTGCCCGGAATTACCAACTACGCGATCTGTATGCCGGACGCCCATCAGGGGTACGGCTTCCCCGTCGGCGGGGTGGGTGCACTGGACGCCGAAAACGGCTGTATTTCGCCGGGAGCGGTCGGCTACGACATCAATTGCGGCGTCCGAATGATGCGGACGAACCTGACCTACGACGAGGTGCAGGGCCAGGAGGAGGAGCTCGTCGACTCGCTATTTGCCAATATTCCGTCTGGTCTCGGCGGCGGCGGGATCGTCGAAGCCGGCGTCGACGCGATCGACGAAATCCTCGCTCGCGGCGTCGACTGGGCGCTCGAGAACGGTCACGCCGTCGAGGACGACTTGCTGCACTGCGAGGACGAGGGGATGCGCGAAGGCGCGGACCCCGAAAAGGTGAGCCAGAAGGCGAAAGACCGCGGGAAGAACCAGATCGGCTCCCTCGGATCGGGGAATCACTTCCTCGAGGTCCAGCGCGTGACCGACGTCTTCGATTCGGCCGTGGGCGAGGCCTACGGGCTCGAGGAGAACCAGATCGTCGTATTGATCCACTGCGGGTCTCGCGGACTGGGTCACCAGACCTGTAACGACTACCTGCGGAAGATCGAGCAGCAACACAAGGGGCTGCTGGACCAGTTGCCCGACAAGGAACTCGCGGCCGCGCCCGCGGGATCACAGCTCGCCGAGGACTACTACGGCGCGATGAACGCGGCGATCAACTTCGCGTGGGTCAACCGGCAGCTGATCATGCACCGAACGCGGCAGGTCTTCGAGCGCGTCTTCGATCGATCCTGGGGGGAGATGGAGATGGAGTTGCTCTACGACGTGGCCCACAATATCGCGAAAAAAGAGACCCACGTCGTGAACGACGACGGCGACGAACGCGAACTCTACGTCCACCGCAAGGGTGCCACGCGGGCGTTCCCCGCCGGCCACCCCGAGGTTCCGACGGCGTACCGCGATGTCGGCCAACCAGTGATCATCCCCGGGAGCATGGGTGCGGGCAGCTACGTCCTCCGGGGCGGCGAGAACTCGATGAACCTCACCTTCGGCTCCACCGCTCACGGCGCGGGCCGCCTGATGAGCCGCACCCAGGCCAAAAACGAGTTCTGGGGCGGCGACGTCCAGCAGGACCTCGAGGATCAGCAGGCGATCTACGTCAAGGCCCAGTCGGGAGCAACGATCGCCGAGGAAGCGCCGGGCGTCTACAAGGACGTCGACGAGGTCGTCCGCGTCTCCGACGAACTCGGCATCGGCGACAAGGTAGCGCGGACGTTTCCCGTCTGTAATATCAAGGGATAACGGATCTCGATTCGCACGACTCTGGTAAAGATGGAGTTGCTGCCGGAACCAGGTCCGGTCCCTACTTCAGCCGATACGGGCTCTCGTCGTCCTCGCCATCGTCGTCCTCGCTCTCGTACGGTTTCCGCGCGGTGATCGTCACGGTCGCTTCGGGGTCGTCCTCGTCGGCCCACGGGCTGTCGTAGGCCGAAATCTCGAGATCGGTCACGTCCCATCCTTCCTCCTCGACGAGTTCCACGAGTCGGCGCTGGTCCGCGAGCATGTCCTCGTCCATAGCGCCTCGTTCGAGCGGCGGAGAGGTATGTCTTCCGTCGGAAGGTGGGAGTGACCCTGCTCTGGGGGATACCGCCCGTCTGATTACGCGGTCCCGACGAGTCGGGGCGACTCTCGAGTCGAACGGCGTCTCACAACCTTGTTGACAGTATATAGAAACCGAAATCGGTTACGAGCCGCCGAAATCTCCGGCGCGTTTAAGCGGATCCGGCTGCAACCCAGTGGCATGCTCACCGACGAATTCGGGCGAGAGGTCTCCGGGGTTCGCGTCTCTCTCACCGATCGGTGTAACTTCGACTGCGTCTACTGTCACAACGAGGGGCTCGGGGACACTCGCGGACCGATGGATCCGCAGGACGACGAGATGTCGACCGACGACGTCGTCCGCTTTCTCGAGGTCGCCGCCGAGTTCGACGTCGACGCGGTCAAGTTCACCGGCGGCGAACCGATGCTGCGGCAGGACCTGGAGGAAATTATCGAGCGAACGCCCGATCAGATGGAGGTCTCGCTGACCACGAACGGCACGTTCCTCCCCGGCCGCGCCGAGGCGCTCGTCGACGCCGGCCTCGAGCGGGTCAACGTCTCGCAGGATGCGCTCGATCCCGAGGATTTCGCCGCGGTGACCAAGAGCGGGGCCTACGAGAAAGTCCTCGAAGGCGTCGAGGCCGCGCTCGAGGCGGGGCTGGACCCGGTCAAGCTCAACATGGTCGTCTTCGAGCACACCGCGGGATACGTGCCGGAGATGGTCGATCACGTCGCCGAGAACGAGGGGCTACAGCTCCAGTTGATCGAGTACATGCCGGAGCTGACGGGGAAGCCGGAGTGGAATATCGACATCCAGCGGGTTCACGACTGGTTGGCCGAGCAGGCCGACGAGATCGAACACCGAGAGATGCACGACCGGAAGCGCTACTGGATCGGCGGCGACGAAGGGAGCGGCGGTGGCATGGTCGAGATCGTCGACCCCGTCGAGAACCCGACCTTCTGTGCGAACTGCCATCGGGTTCGGGTCACCCACGAGGGCTACCTGAAGGGCTGTCTCAACCGCAACGACGACCTCAAGTCGATGGGTGAGATGACCAAATCGGAGATCCGCGAGGCCTTTCGCGATACCGTCGCGAATCGGGTGCCCTACTACGGCGAATACATGATCCAGAACGAGGAGGGGCAGTGGGAAGTCAACGAGAAGTACATCGAAGAGTACGCCGGGGCCTGATTCCACTCGCGTCTCCGTTTTTCTCACACCCGTTCCGACACCGACTCGAGCCGAAAAGTCGGGGTTTGATCGGAATCTCCGGTGGAATCGATTCGAACGAGGAGCGACCACCTTTCGTTGCCCTTAAGTAGTCGACGGGGGTAGGTCCGGGTGCAATACGTGTAGGGGAGTGATCCCCGAGTCCGAGAGGGCGATGATAGACGGAACGGTGTTGTGGTAGCCAAGCGGCCCAAGGCGCATGGTTGCTAACCATGTGGCGTCAAGCCTCCGGGGTTCAAATCCCCGCCACAACGTCGGACACTTCGCTGGCGTTTTCCCGCCAGTCGATTTGCACCGCAGGCAGACCAGAGACAGATACACGATACATGAGCGCGGAAGAACCTCAAGAACAAGAAGACGACGAAGACCTCCGATACTTCGTCCGCATCGGACAAACGGACCTCGATGGGACGAAGTCCGTCGAGCGCTCGCTCTCGGAGATGAACGGGATCGGTCGCCGGACCGCCCGACTCATCGCCGAGGAAGCGGGCGTCGACCGAACCGCGACGTTCGGTCGACTCGACGACGACGTCATCGACGGCGTCATCGAGGCCGTGGAGAACTACGCCGACCAGGTCCCCGACTGGCTCAACAACCGTCAGGGCGACTTCTACAGCGGCGAAACGACCCACGAGATCGGGAACGATCTCCAGTTGACCCGACAGCACGACATCAACCGGATGAAGATGATCGACTCCTACAAGGGCTCTCGCCACAAGCGAGGCCAGAAGGTTCGCGGTCAGCGAACCAAGTCCACCGGCCGAACGGAGGGCACCATCGGAGTCAACGTCGAAGAGATCCGCGAAGAGCAGGCCGAAGAGGCCGCAGCCGCCGAAGAAGAAGAGGACGAGGGTGAATAATGCCACTCGGCACTGACACCAAGCAATACGAGACGCCGAACCACCCGTACCAGGGTGAGCGCATTGCCTCCGAACACTCCCTCGTCGACCGCTACGGGCTCTCGAACAAAGAAGAGCTCTGGCGAGCGCAGTCCGAGCTTCGCTCCTACCGGCGCGAGGCTCGAGAACTGCTCGGTCAGGCCCAGGACGACGAAACCGTCATCCGACGCTCCGAGGAATTCCTCAACCGACTCAAACGCGTCGGCATCCTCAACGAGACGGACGAACTCGGCGACATCCTGTCGCTCGAGATCGAGGACATCCTCGAGCGCCGACTCCAGACGGTCGTCTACCGGACGGGACTGGCGAACACGCCCCAGCAGGCCCGCCAGTTCATCGTTCACGGCCACGTCGTGGTCGACGGGCAGCGCCACCTCGTTCCGTCCTACGTCGTCGACACCGACGAGGAGGATCTGGTGGCCTTCGACGAGAACAGTCCGCTCGCGGACGAACTCCACCCCGAACGCGCGGAGGGTCAATAATATGAGTCAGGACGACGATAAATGGGGAATCGCCCACGTACACGCATCGTTCAACAACACCGTCATGACCGTGACCGACCTCACGGGCGCGGAGACGATCGCCAAGTCCTCCGGCGGGACGGCGGTCAAGCAGAACCGCGACGAGGCGTCGCCGTACGCGGCCATGCAGATGGCCGAGTCCGTCGCCGAAGAGGTCAAAGCGGCCGGTATCACGGGCCTCCACGTTCGCGTGCGCGGCCCCGGCGGCAACCTCCAGAAATCCCCCGGTCCCGGCGCGCAAGCGACGATCCGCGCGCTCGCCCGCTCGGGCATCGAGATCGGGCGCATCGAGGACGTCACGCCGATCCCCCACGACGGATCGCGCGCACCGAAAGGCAAGGGCGGCTACTAGACCATGACAGAGGAGTACGACGTCGAGTTCGTCGAACGCGAGGATCGCGAGGCACGGTTCCTCGTTCGCGGCGTGACGCCCGCGTTCGCTAACGGCATCCGCCGCGCGATGGTCGCCGACGTTCCCACGATGGCGATCGACACCGTCCGGTTCGTCGAGAACTCGTCGGTCATGTTCGACGAGCAACTCGCGCTCCGACTCGGGCTCGTCCCGCTGACGACCCCGCCGGTCGGCGAGTTCACCGAGGACGACACCGTTACGCTCTCGATCGACGTCGAAGGGCCGGCGACCGCCTACTCCGGCGACCTCGTCTCGAGCGACAACCTCGTCCGCCCCGCGGACGATAACATTCCGATCATCGACCTCAAGGACGACCAGCGCCTCGAAGCCGAGGCCGATACCGTGATCGATCGCGGAAGAAACCACGCCAAGCATCAGGGCGGAGTCGCGGTCGGGTACCGACACCTCCAGCGCGTGGCGGTCGACGGTGATCTTCCCGAGTTCGAGGACGAGGAGAGCCGGATCATCCGCGGCGTCATCGAGGACGACGGCGAACTCGTGTCGACGAGTGAGTTCGATCACGACCTCTCGAATCGCTACCCGGGCAAGGAGGTCCGGGTCGAGGACGTGCCGAACGCCTTCGTCTTCCACGTGGAGACCGACGGCTCGTTCCCAATCGAGGAGCTCGTGACGCGAGCAGCGGAGACGCTCGCCGAACGCGCGACTGAACTCGAAGACGCAGTACAGCTATAGATATGAACCGACGCCCCCGACCCGATCAAGGAACGTCGTTCGCCGACGCCGTGAGCGACGAGACCGGCGATCGCGTTCCTGCTGGAATCGAAAGGGGTTTGAAGGGGCGACGGGTAGACGGAAGTGCGAGCAGGGATAGCCAAGTCAGGCCAACGGCGCAGCGTTCAGGGCGCTGTCTCGTAGGAGTCCGCAGGTTCAAATCCTGCTCCCTGCATCACTTCTCTAAACTCGATTCCACCGTCGACGGCGCAGTATCCCGCGTCGCCGACGTGCCGGCAGTTGCAGTATTTGGAGGAAACCAATGAGTAGCAAGACTAATCCGAGGCTCAACGATCTCATCGCCGAGCTGAAGTCGACGTCCCGCGAAACGGACGCCGACGTCTGGCGAGACGTTGCGGATCGACTCGAGAAGCCCCGACGCACCCACGCTGAGGTGAATCTGGGCCGCATCGAGCGGTACGCACGCGAAGAAGAGACTGTCGTCGTTCCCGGCAAAGTGCTGGGATCCGGCGCACTACAGAAGAACGTCACCGTCGCCGCCGTCAAGTTCTCTTCGTCCGCAGAGACGAAGATCGACCAGGTCGGCGAGCCAGTACCGCTCGAGCAAGTGCTCGAAGAGAACCCCGACGGATCGGATGTCCGGGTGATTCGATGAGTCTCGCAGAGTTCGACGCAGATCTCGTCGTCGATGCCGGTGACTGTATCCTCGGACGCGTCGCGAGCGAGGTCGCCCAGCGCGCGCTGGACGGCGACCGCGTCGCGATCGTCAACGCCGAGGACGCGGTCATCACCGGCGACAAGGAAGATATCTTCGAGACGTACCGCACGCGGCTACAGCTGGGTTCGGACCGCGGACCCTACTACCCCAAGCGACCGGACACGATCTTCAAGCGGTCCGTTCGCGGGATGTTGCCGTACAAGAAAACCCGTGGCCGCGAGGCACTCGACAGCGTCCGCGTCTACGTCGGCAACCCCTACGAGAACGACGACGATCACGACACGGAAGTGCTCAAGGGGACGTCGCTGGATCGGCTGTCGAACATCCGCTTCGTCCACCTACACGAAGTGTCCGAACAGTTAGGTGCTAACGTCACATGGTAACCAACACGAGTGGCAAGAAAAAGACGGCCGTCGCCCGCGCCACGGTGCGCGAGGGCGAGGGTCGCGTTCGAATCAATTCGCAACCGGTCGAACTGGTCGAACCGGAGACGTCTCGGCTCAAGATGCTCGAGCCGTTCCGCATCGTCGGCGACGATCTGCGCGGCGAGATGGATATCGACGTCCGCGTCGAGGGTGGCGGTATCAGCGGACAGGCAGACGCCGTCCGCACCGCCGTCGCACGCGGGATCGTCCAGCACTCGAACGACGCCGAACTCCGCGACGCGTTCATGGAGTTCGACCGGTCGCTGCTGGTCAACGACGTTCGCCAGTCCGAACCGAAGAAGTGGGGCGGCCCGGGCGCTCGGGCGCGCTACCAGAAGTCCTACCGCTAAGGTGATTCAATCATGATGGTACCGGTCCGGTGTTTCACCTGTGGCAACGTCGTCGCCGAACACTGGGAAGCGTTCGACGAGCGAGCGAACGAGGGCGACGAGGATCCAGAGGAGGTTCTGGACGAACTCGGCGTCGAGCGCTACTGCTGTCGGCGCATGCTCGTCAGTCACAAGGACCTCGTCGACGTCGTCTCCCCGTACCAGTAACAATGCAACAACAACAGCACAACCGCTACGAGAAGGCACGCATCCTCGGCGCTCGAGCGCTGCAGGTCTCCTACGGCGCGCCGGTGTTGATCGAGACGGAGCAGACCCAACCGATCCTCATCGCCGCCGAGGAGTACGACGCCGGCGTGTTGCCCTTTACCGTCAAGCGGGGGTACGACCGGAAATGACGCTCATCACCGACATCCGGCTGCGTCGGATCCTCGACTCGCGAGGGAATCCGACGGTCGAGGCCGATGTCGTGACCGAGAGCGGCGGCTTCGGCCGCGCCGCGGCACCCAGCGGGGCCAGCACGGGCGAGTACGAGGCCGTCGAAC
>NZ_JAQIVI010000218.1 GCF_028618695.1 Natrinema soli
CGACACGCTCCCCCTCGAGGTCGTCGTCCAGCGCATGCTCGTCGTCGTCGCGCTCGGCCTGATCGCCGGCGGCGCGGCCAAACGCGCGGCTCGCGACTCGAAGTTCAACGACATGCTGCTGGTCGGCACCGCGATGTGGCTGCTGGTACTGGTCGGAACGCTGTTCGGATACCTGTAAACTCCTTCCCCTTTCGGAACCGAGGAATTCGACCCCGAAAACGCGGCTGAAACGCCGCGTAATATCGATTTACCGTCGAAACGGGGCCAGATCGACCGACTTCGAGGGTGACTCTATGGTGGCGAGTCCTTAAGTCGTTGCAACATCGTTATCTACACGAAATGGCAAGCCCACCCCGCCAACGCGAACGAGAACCTGAAACGACAGAAAAAGAACAGGAACCGGAGCGTGAGCGGGTGTGTGATGAGTGTAACGGGGGTACACTCGTCAAGAGCGAGGATCAGGGGGAACTCGTCTGCGACCAGTGTGGCCTGATCGTCGAAGGAACGAACATCGATCACGGACCGGAGTGGCGCGCGTTCAACCACTCAGAACGGCAGAACAAGTCCCGCGTCGGCGCGCCGACGACCCAGACGATGCACGACAAGGGGCTGACGACCTCGATCGACTGGAAAAATCAGGACGCCTACGGCCGCTCGATTTCTTCGGACAAACGCAACCAGATGCGCCGCCTGCGCAAGTGGCAGGAACGAATCCGTACCAAAGACGCCGGCGAGCGAAACCTCCAATTCGCGCTTTCGGAGACCGACCGGATGGCCTCCTCGCTGGGGATTCCCCGCTCGGTCCGCGAGGTCGCCTGCGTCATGTACCGGCGCGCGCTCGACGAAGACCTCATCCGCGGGCGCTCGATCGAGGGCGTCGCGACCAGCACCCTCTACGCCGCCTGCCGCATGGAGGGCATCCCGCGCTCGCTCGAGGAGGTCGCCGCCGTCTCCCGCGTCGAGCGCAAGGAGATCGGCCGCACCTATCGCTACGTCGCCCAAGAACTCGGCCTCGAGATGGAGCCGGTCAACCCGAAGAAGTACGTGCCGCGCTTTTGCTCCGAACTCGAACTCTCCGAAGAGGTACAGGTGAAAGCCAACGAGATCATCGATACGACGACCGAGAAGGGGCTGCTGTCGGGCAAATCGCCCACGGG
Organism: Natrinema soli; assembly: GCF_028618695.1. Next base: position 1,158 of record NZ_JAQIVI010000218.1, read on the forward strand.
CTACGCCGCCGCTGCGATTTACGCCGCGTCGCTGCTCTGCAACGAGAAGAAAACCCAGCGCGAGGTGTCGGACGTCGCGCAGGTGACCGAAGTGACGATCCGGAACCGGTACCAGGAGCAGATCGAAGCGATGGGAATTCACGAGTAAGTCGGTTCCGAACCAATTTTCGCTGTCGTTGCGGGTGGTCGTGTCTCCGAAGCCAGCGGTGACTGGCACCTATGCGGTCTGTTTACCGACAGATGGGTCTCCTCTTTCTCCGTGAGTGATCAACGGTAGCGAGTCCACTCCTCGGTCCTCTGTTGCTCGAGAAATGCGCCGGCCGGGAATTGAACCCGGGCCGCGAGCTTGGGAAGCTCGAGTCCTACCACTGGACCACCGGCGCACTGCGCTCACTTCGTTCGCTTGTGCGCCGAGGATCGCAAATCCGGCAGGATTTGCTCACCACCGACGCACTGCGCCACTACACTCCACACGCACCGAGGCTCGCAGTTTCTTCGAAACTGCTCACCACCGGCGGACTTCATCCACTTGCGCGTCCCACTGCGATGGGCTTCGTCCATCATCCCACCGGCGCGCTTCGTCACCCAAGGGTATCTTCCGGTCGCACTTGAACGTAGCGCTCTCGAACCGGCCCGCGCGCCCGCGACGACAAAAGCTCGTCCTCGAGTTGCAATTTCTGCGGACTATCAGTACGTATTACGTGTCTACTGTGGTAGCGAATAGTGTCGAGAGACGCAGTGTGTCCGGGTTGGGGTAGTGGCTATCCTTCAGCCGGTCCGGCTGAGACGCGCAGTTCGATTCTCGCACCCGGACCTTCCGGTGGTCGCTGTAACGTACTACTTCTCGAGTCGGCCGTTCCGTCGAAATCGACCGTCCGGGCACTTTTTTCCGGAGAGGGGAGCCTATTAGGTCACGCCCGGTATAGGATCCTGTATGATCGACCTTCGCTTTTCGGACGGGGAACTGGAACGCCAGCGCGACCACATCACGGCGTTCATTCGCGAACGGGTCGACGCCGCGGGAGCCGACGGTGCCGTGCTCGGACTCTCCGGGGGGATCGACAGCACGCTGACTGGCTACCTGGCCGTCGAGGCGCTCGGGGCCGAGAACGTCCACGGGCTCGTCCTGCCGGCGACCGTCAGCAGCGAGGGGAACATGAGTGACGCCGAGCTGGTCGCACAGGACCTCGAGATCAGCTACGACGTGATCGAAATCGAACCGATCGTCGACGTGATCCTGTCGACCTATCCCGAAGCCGAGGGTGACCGCGAAGCCGTGGGCAACGCTCGCGCTCGCGTCCGGGCGGTCCTGAACTATCTCGTGGCCAACCACGAAAGCCGGTTGGTCGTCGGAACCGGGAACCGCAGCGAGGCCGCGGTGGGCTACTTCACCAAGTACGGCGACGGGGCCGTCGACTGCCACCCGATCGGGAACCTCTACAAGGGACAGGTCCGCCAGCTCGCCCGCCACGTCGGCGTCCCCGAGGAACTGGCCGCAAAGACCGCCACCGCGGAACTGTGGGCCGACCAGACCGACGAGGGCGAGCTCGGGATCAGCTACGAGACGCTCGACGACATCCTCGCGACCCACATCGACGGCCCGCTCTCCGTCGCCGCGACCTGCCGGCTGCTCGAGGTCGACGAGGAAACGGTCGAACGAGTCCGCGGCATGTACGAGCGCAGCGAACACAAGCGCAACGCGCCGCCGGCCCCGGTGCCGCTCGAGTGAGTTGCCGCTTCCGGCATCTCACGTCTGGCGCCACTCGTTCTCCAGCAATCCGTACCAGTACGCGTCTTGATACTCGCCGTCGATGAATTCGACGTCACGGTGGACGCCTTCCTGCGTGAAGCCGACGGAGTCGAGCAGCCGTCGCGACGGCTCGTTGAATTCGAAGACCCGGGCCTCGATCCGGTGGAGACCGAGCTGGTCGAAGGCGTACGCGACGACGCGTTCCGCCGCCTCGGAGCCGTAGCCCCGCTCGTGGTGCTCCGGTGCGATCCAGTAGCCGAGTTCGGCGCGCCCGGCCTCCCAGTCGAACGAGTGAAGCCCGACGGTTCCGACCGGCGTCGACTCGGCGACGATCAGGAGCACGACGGTGTCGTCCCCACAGACGTCGTTCTCGAAGAACTCCCGTTCCTGCTCGCGGTTCACGGGCCTCGAGCGACCGATCGCTCGCCAGATCCGCGGGTCGTTGACCTGCTCCTGAAGGAATCCGATGTCCGCCTCCTCGATCGGTCGGAGCGTGACGCGGTCGCCCTCCAGAAATACCGGTCCGGGCATACCAGTCCACTTCGTGTAAGAGAACAAATTACTTTTGGTCAACCATCATCCGCTGCTCGAGCCCGTCGCCTACTCGAGCAGCGCCTCGATATCGTCGGCGTGAGCGGCGACGAGGTCGGCGAAGGCCGCGGCCTCGCGTCGCTCCTGGGTCGCACGCTCGTCGTCGTCACGGATCCGTCGCTTGAGGGCTGCCAGCGCGTCGTCCGCGTTTTCGGCGATCTCTTCGGCAACCGTCCGCGGATCGTCCTCGAGCCGCGAGATCAGTCCCAGCCGCAGGGCCTCCTCGGCGTCGATCGACCGTCCCGCGAGCGCGAACTCGAGCGCGTCGCCCTCACCCAGCACCCGGGGCAACCTGACGGTCCCGCCCCAGGCACCGAACAGACCGAAGCTGACCCCCGGTTCGCCGTAGGTCGACTCGGACGTGCCCACGCGAACGTCACAGGCCAGCGCGAGTTCGAGGCCGCCGCCGAC
>NZ_JAQIVI010000219.1 GCF_028618695.1 Natrinema soli
CCGGCCGCGCGGCGAGACGCCCGAGGCGGACGCCGCGCTCGAGGACGACCTGCTCACCGACGAGAAGGAGCGCGCCGAACACGCCATGCTGGTCGACCTCGAGCGCAACGACCTCGGGACGGTCTGCGAGTACGGCTCCGTCGCGGTCGAGGAGTACCGCCGGATCGACCGCTACGCCGAAGTGATGCACCTCGTCTCGAACGTGACCGGTCGGTTGCGCGACGACGAGACGCTCGCCGACGCCATTGCGGCGGTCTTCCCGGGCGGGACGATCACCGGCGCGCCGAAACCGCGCACGATGGAGCTCATCGACGAACTCGAGGCGACCCGGCGCGGGCCCTACACGGGCAGCGTCGGCATCTTCGGCTTCGACGGGCGGGCCACGCTCAATATCGTCATCCGGACGCTGGTCCGCCACGCCGAGGAGTATCACCTGCGGGTCGGTGCGGGGATCGTCCACGATTCCGACCCGGTCCGAGAGTACGACGAGACCCTCGACAAGGCTCGCGCGCTCATCACCGCGGTCGACGAGGCGTTAGGCGAGCGGGCCGAACTGGGGCTCGAGACGGGCGGCGAACCGAACTCGGAGCGGGCCGACGGCGGTGAGTTAGATGACTGAGCCCCCCACTCGAATCCTGGTCATCGACAACTACGATTCGTTCGCGTACAACCTCGTGCAGTACGTGGGGGAGATCGCGGACGACGTCGTGGTCCGGCGCAACGACGCGATCGATCTTGCGGGCGTCCGCGACCTCGAGCCGACCGGCATCGTCGTCTCGCCGGGGCCGGGAACGCCCGAAGCGGCCGGGATCTCGATCCCGCTGTTCGCCGAGACGGAGTACCCGATTCTGGGAGTTTGTCTCGGCCATCAGGCCCTCTGTGCGGCCAACGGCGCGCCGGTCGTACACGCGTCCGACGTCGTCCACGGCAAGCCCTCGACGGTCGAGCACGATGGCGACGGGATCTTCGCCGCGTTGCCCGAGACGTTTCAGGTCGGGCGCTACCACTCGCTGGCGGTCGACCGCGCGGACCTCCCCGATTCGCTGCTCGAGACGGCGCAGACGATCGACGAGCGCGGCGTCCTGA
>NZ_JAQIVI010000022.1 GCF_028618695.1 Natrinema soli
GTCGGCCAGCGTGTCGGCGATCGGGCCATCTCGCGTCGCGATCCGTTCGATCAGCGCCGCGGCGGCGTCGACGTCGCCGAACGAGAGATCGAGGTCCACGTGGCCCGCGTCGGCCGCACGGATCGCCCATGCGACGGCGTTTCCGACGCTGATCACGTCCGTTCCGAGCCGATCACAGAGCGAACCGAGCCTCGCGACATCCGCGAAGTCGTCGATACCGAGCCCCGCACCGAGAGTCATTGCCGTCCCGCCCCGCGGAACGGTATCGCCGTCGTCGGTTTCGACGCGGAACCCGCCGGGATGGTCGCCGTCGGGATACTCCCGCTCGAGGGCGGACTCCGTAGCGGCTTCGACGCCGATCGCGTCGCTCTCGTCGAACCCCATCTCTTGCCAGCCTCGAGTCGCGAGCAGCCCGGTCTCGTCGGCGAAGTCGAGGCTCTCGATCGTCGCCCCTGCACGCAGCCAGCGGCCGGTCTCGTGTTCCTGATAGGCCTCGGCGTACTCTCGGTGGAGTCTCGCAAGCTCTCCCGTCGGTTGAATCGGTTTCCCGCGGACGACGATCGCCTTCAGGTTTTTCGACCCCATCACGGCGCCTGCGCCGCCTCGACCGGCGTGGTGATCGCCAGCGTCGGACGCGATCGTCGCGTACCTGACCATCGCTTCGCCCGCCGGGCCGATACACGCGACCGCGGCGTCGGGAAACGCATCTCCGACGGCATCGGTCTCAATACCGGCGATATCGTTTGCATCGACGATCTCGACCCCGTTCTCGTCTATTCGAATCGAAACTGGTGAGTTGGCCCGTCCCGTCACGAGGATCCCGAGACAGTTCGGACGGGCACCCGCGAGACGAACGGGGAACTGTCCGCCGGCGTAAGAGTCGAGAAAACCGCCGGTGAGCGGCGATTTCGTGACCGCGGCGTACCGCGTTTCGCCGGGAAGATAGCCGGAGAGCGGTCCGAGCATGAAGCCGAGGACGTTTGCCGGGCCCAGGGGATCCGTGTTCGCCTCGAGGTCCTCGTACAGGTAGCGAGCGCCGAGCCCTTTCCCGCCGAGGAACTGCCGTCGCCAGCGCTCCGGAACGCGCTCGCGACGGACCGTCCGCGTCGAGAGGTCGACCCGGATGACGTGATCCCGAATCTGTGTCACACTGCGTACTGGATCTTCACCGAATAAACATGTTCTGCCTCGATACCGAAGCCGCCCGATCGGAGACTCCAAAATCGTGCGTATGACGCGGCGTTGACGACGCGTCCGAGAGTGGTACCGTCTAGCAAAATTTAACAGCAGCGGCGGAATTGGTAGCGTATGATCGTCGAAGACGAGAACGGCGTGCGGACGGTCACGTTCGACCGGCCGGAATCACTGAACGCGTTTACGGTCGATGCGGCCAAATCGTTAGCCGACGCCATCGATGGGGTCGATCCTGACGGGTACGACGCGATCGTTCTCACCGGTGAGGGCGATGCGTTTAGTGCCGGCGGTGACCTCGAGGCGATGGCCGAACGCGACGAGACGCCGAAAGAATCACTCGACCGACTCAGCGAGACGCTCGGCCGAGTGGTCGAAGCGGCACTCACGTCTGAAGTCCCGATCGTCGCGAAAGTCAACGGCGACGCCGTCGGTGCCGGGCTCGCGGTAACCGCCGTCTGCGACTTCGCGTACGCCGCCGATTCCGCGTCGTTTAGCTGTGCGTTCGCTCGAGTCGGGCTCGTGCCGGATACCGGTGGAACGTTCCTGCTCCCGCAGCTCATCGGCCTCCGAACCGCCAAACGGCTGGCGTTGACCGCCGAATTCATTTCCGCGGCCGACGCCGCGGATATCGGGCTGATAAACGAGGCCGTCCCGGACGACGACCTCGAGGCGGCCGTCGACGACCTCCTCGAGACGCTTCGAAAGCGGCCGACGGCGACGCTGGGACTGACGAAACGTGCAATCCACGAAAACATGGGTCGGTACTGGCGGGAGGCGCTCGACCACGAGCTCCTCACGCAATCGCTCGCGTACGGCACGCCGGAGCACGAAGACGGCGTGAACGCGTTCCTGGAGCGGTGATATCGAGACGGCTGCCGGCCGCCCGTCGACTCGAGGCTGTGCTCGATACTCCGGCGAGTCGATCCGACTGGTCGCTGTGAGACGACCGACGGTCGACAGCACCCGCGACGGAATTCCACGCCGTCGTCGGTACCCGATCGATCCAAACCGATCGCCCCAGCTCCCGAGTCGGGAGCGATCGAATCCGTTCAACTGGCTTCACTCCACCGAACTGCGCCGTTCGACTAGCTCGTGGTTCTCGAGCGAGAGCACTTCGTTCCCGGACTGATTGGTTACCGAGATCTGCTCGCGGATGATACCGGTGTTTGGATCGCTCTCGGAGGGTCGCGTTTCGGTAACCGTGGTCGTCACTGCCAGGGTGTCGCCCGGACGGACCGGCTCGTGCCATCGGACGTCGTCGATACCGAGTCCGGCGACGACGGCCCGCTTGCTTCGAGCTTCCTCAACAAGCAGCCGAACCGAAAGGGACAGCGTGTGGTAGCCGCTCGCGATGAGGCCGCCGTACTGGCTCTCCGACGCGGCAGCCGGATCAGTATGCATCTCGAGCGGGTCGAATTGCTCCGCGAAGTCGACGATATCGTCCGCGGATACGGTGATCTCGCCGCACTCTATCGTCGTTTGCGCGTCGATATCCTCGAGGTAGCGCACCCCCTGGTCAGTATCGGACATACGTCCGGGTAACCACGCCGGCCAAATCCCTTTTGCTATTCGACGGACACGTCGGAGACGAGAAACACATCCGCTGCTAGTCGGGCTGAACGGTGATTTCGATTGGTGTGACACAATCGTCTCAGTACTACTCTCGAAACACGCAAAACCTGTCGAATGTATTAGATAGGGTTTTTATTTGGAGGACATCCCAATGGTCGACAATGGGCATGGCAGGGAAATATATCACGTCCGAAAGCAACCTACCGGACGATCCGGAGGGGGAAGAGATCCAGTTACAGGTGAGTGACGAAGAGACGAAAGAAATCTTCGATATCCGTGCCAGGATCGATCGGAATCCGGACAACCTCACCGATCCGGACACGCTAACCGTCGTCAAGGGACCGCACGAGAACACCGAAGAGGAGTGGTATCTCGATGTCCTCGAGACGGATAACGGCGATCCCATCGACACCGAGTTATTGGAATCGACGATGACGGCACTCGAGGACCAATCGACCGTCATCAACACGCGCTCGAAGGAAGTAAAGACGCTGCTCCAGTATCTCACGGAGAAGGGGGAGTACGAGTCAGTCTCCGAGGCGAGTCGGACCATCATGCTCGAGTATCTCTCCGACACGCATCCAGAACTCGTCAGCGAGTACATCGATCTCAAAGTGGAGTCTGAGCGCAGCGAACTGGCCGGCGAGTTACACGATCAGCAATGACGATCAGCAGCCTCCGCCAGTATCTCCAGACGCTCGAATCGCAGGACGATCTCCATCGAATTACTGAGCCCGTTTCGTGGAATCTGGAAGCCAGCGCGGTCACGACGCTGTTGAACGAAGAAGACAGTCAGGTGCCGCTGTTCGAAAACGTCGAATCGGCGCGGCTCGTTGGCGATCCGTACCGGGGGTCCCAGCGCAGGCCCTGGGATCGGATCGCGCTCGGACTGGGACTGCCGCCGGACCTCTCGTACAGAGAGTACTACGAATCGGTGATCGAGCGGTTAAAGAATCCGATCGAACCGGAGACCGTTTCCGCGGATGACGCGCCCTGTAAGGACGTCGTGCAGACGGGTGACGACGTGGACTTACTGGATTTCCCGTGGCCGTACATTCACGCAGGCGACGGCGGACGGTATTCGAATCTCCACACGCTCATCGCGCCGGACCCCGATTCCGAGTGGGTCGACTGGTCGTACCATCGATCGATGATCCACGATAGCGAGACGAGTAGCGTCCTCCTACTGGCGGGCGAGCAAACGCCGAATCTGTACTACTACAAGTACGAGCGGCGCAACGAGCCGATGCCGGTCGCGATCGCGGTCGGGGTTGAGCCCGCCGTTCAGTACACCTCCGTGATGTGGATACCGACGGGGCGGAACGAGGCGGAGTACGCGGGCGGACTGAAACAGGAACCGGTTGAACTCGTTCCCTGTGAAACGAATGACCTGCTGGTCCCGTCGACGGCTGAACTCGTTATCGAAGGCGAAATACTCCCCAACGAGCGTCGCGACGAAGGACCGTTCGGCGACTATTTCGGCTACATGCACGGTCCCAGACGGTCGATGCCGCTCTTTCGAGCGACGGGCATCACCCATCAGGAGGATCCGATACTCCCCTTCTGTGTCGAGGGGACCGGCGTGGGGCATTCGGAGAACGCGACCAGTTCAATGGAAATCGGGTGTGTCGGTCCCGATGCGACGCTCGGACTGCGGACGGCCGGATTCGACGTCGAGTGCTGTGCCCCCTGGAAGTCGACGCCGAGGACGGTCTACGCCATCTCGACCGAACGGACCAACCCGAGCTACCTGCACGATATGGCGAACTTCATCTTCACGACGTGGGGAATGCTCCACGTCGACTTCTTCGTCTTCGTCGACGACGACGTCAACCCGCTCAATCAGCGGGAGGTGCTCGAGTCGCTCGCGTTGCACGCGGATCCCGATACGGACTTCCACCAGTTCGGTGTCGAAACGATGCCGAAGGTCCCGCTGAATATCTATCAGACGCCGACCGAGAAGGGCGACGTTCAGACCGGAACGTCGAAAGCGAAGACGGCGAAGGCGTACATCGACGCAACGAGTTCGGACACGGTGGAGAAAAAACGGACATCGGATGATGTCGAACGGAAGTATCGGGCGCAGCAGATACTCGAGCGGGCGGGCGTGGAGTCGGACGAGTTCCCGTTCATCGATCCGGGGGAGGAAGCGTAATGGCAGCAGTACGACGCCACCTCGATCGACTCCGTGAAACGGACGGGCTGATTACTGTGACGGAGCACGTCCACTGGGACGGGATGGTCGCCGAGGTCGCGAGCGAAGCGATACGACACAACTGCCCCGTCACGCTGTTCGAGAACACGGCCGGAGCGGTTCGGCCGGCGAGTGGAATCTACGGTGGCCCCGATCAGTTCGCCAGTATCGACCAGCAACCGTGGCAGCGGATCTCGCAGGCGCTCGATCTCGGGACGGACTGCTCGTACGGGACGCTGATCGAACGGCTGGCGCGGTGGGAATCGACTTCCGTCGACGATCAGTTGACCGACGAGGCGGCGTCGACCGTTCGCGACGACACTGATCTGTACTCCCTCGGACTACCGACGACCAGTACCGGGACGCCGCTCGTTTCGCTCGGTCTCCTCATCGTCGAGAAAGACGGTGTCACGACCTGGGCACCGATCAGAGGCGAGGCACAGCGGAGCACGAAGTTGCGACTGTCCGTCCCGCAGTCAGTTGCCGAGTGGTGTCCGCCACAGGCGGACGTGAGCGTCGTTCTCGGCGTCTCAGTTGCACCCCTCATCGCGGCACTTCAGGGATGGACACAAGTTCAGACGACGCCCGCTGTTCCGGAGTTGGCGGCGGGATTGGCCGACGTCTCGATGACCGAAGTCGGATCACGGACCGTCCCGGCGGACGCCGAAGTTCGCATCGACGGGCGACTGAACGTCGTCGAAACGGAACCCGAGACCGACGAACACGACCAAAAAGCGGCGTGGGAACTGGCGTGTGAGACGGCGACTGTCGACATCGAAACCGAAGAGATCGCTCACCGCGAGCAACCGATCGTCCCGTTCACACCGCTCGACGAGCCGTTAACCGACGACCTGCACCTCATGAGCCTCGTCGAAACGGCGAAACTCTTTCGCAGGGTGAACAACTACTGGGGCGTCTCCCCGGTCAAGTGGATCCAAATTCCGGTCGAAGGCCGACTCGGCCTGTGTATCGTATCGAGTGAAATCCTGTACGCGGGGTTCGAATGGCAACTCGCGAACACGCTCTTCTCGTTCTCGAATCTGTTCGACAAGGTGCTCGTGTTGGACGAGCAGGCCGATCCGACGAACCTCGCTCGAGCGATCGACGACATGTGGGTCAAGGCCCATCCGGCCAACGACTGGACGTTCAGCGAACCGAACGCGTCGAACGCGACTGCACCGTTCTACCGGTCCGACGATACGAACGGCTCCCGACTGTATATCAACGCCACGTGGGATCCGCGATGGGACGAGGAGTATATCGCTCCGCGGGTCACCTTCGAGACGGCGTTTTCGGCGAGCATTCTCGAGTCGCTCGTCGAGCGATGGGACGAACTCGGACTCGACGACCTGCTCGGCGACCAACGGGTGAGCGACCTCCATGAGTGAGTCGATCCGCCTCTCGGTCGGCGAGGGGACGCTAGAGGGGACGAACAGCGCGTACGTCCTTCCGGAGCGCGGCGTCGTCATCGATCCCGGACCGCCATCCGCTTCGGCGTGGACAGCACTTCGAGACGGGATCACTGACGCCGGCCTCGCCCTCGAGGGGATCGACCACGTCATCGTCACGCACTGGCATATCGATCACGCCGGCCTGGCGTGTCGCCTCGCGGAGCGCGCCGATGCGTCGCTACACGTCCACCGGAACGATGCACCGCTGGTCGGTTCGTACGCGACCGCCCGAGACGAGCGGCTTCGTCGCGATCGACGGACACTCGCACGGTGGGGGCTTCCGACGTCGATTCGGGCCGACGTTATCGATCGCGACACCCCGTCCCCGCTTCCCGACTCGTTTCCGGTCGCTCGGCGCGAAGACGGCGACGTCGTCGCCGGCGTCGAATTCGTCCACACGCCGGGGCACACGAGCGGGCACGTCTCGCTGAAAACGGACGCGGACGTATTCCTCGGCGATCTCCTGTTACCGACTTACACGCCGAACGTCGGCGGGAGTGATACCCGGCTTCGCGATCCGCTCGGCCAGTACCTCTCGTCGGTGACCCGCCTTGAATCGACGCGGGAGTGCGGGAATCCGGGACACGGCACCGAAATGTGTATTCCGGACGCCAGCGACGGCGTGAGACGCCACCACCGGGAACGAGCCGAGGCGGCGTTTCGAGCGATCTCGAGTGCGGAATCGGCAGCGAGCACCCCGTGGGAGGTCGCGAAACGATTGTTCGGAGAGATGACGGGGGTTCACGCGAAGTTCGGCGCGGGTGAGGCGGCCGCGCATCTTCAGCGACTCACTGCAGTCGGGATCGTCGAGCGCCTCGATGGGGAGACGGTTCGATACCGTCCCGTGGCTGATTCGTACCCGGCCGACGTTCCGTTGACGCCGTCGTTCAGATCGGCGTGAGTCAGCGTTCGCTCGAGGGACCGAGACGCCGGTCAGGGTTCGGATTCGTCCGTCGATCGGCGATCTGCAAATAGAATAGCGGAGGCGAATCGTGCCGCGGTCTCCCAACGGCGAACCGGCCGGACTGCAACGGTCATGGCTGACGTGAAACCCGGCCTCGGGTGATTGATCCGTTACTCGTCAGCGCCCGGCTCTTTCTCCCCGAGTTCGACGCCCAGGAAGTCCGGCTCGCGGTCGTTGAGGAACGCGCTGACGCCCTCTTTCGCGACATCGGATCCGAGCAGTCGGTTCTGCAGTTCTCGCTCGTGGACCAGCGCGTCCTGCAGTGGCATCTCGAGCCCTTCGTTGACTGCCAGCTTGTTGTTGCCGACCGCGACGCTCGGCTTCTGGACAATCTCTTCGGCGAATTCGAAGGCGGCGTCTTCGATCTCTTCCGGCGCGAAGATCTTGTCGAAGATGCCCTTCTCGGTCGCCTCTTCCGGAGTGAACGTCTCGCCGGTGAGCATCATCTCGAGCGCCTCGGAGCGGTCGATGTATCGGGGGAGCAGCTGGGTCCCCGCCTCGCCGGCGATGAGGCCGAGGCTGATTTCGGGCATTCCGATGTTGTAGCTCTCGTCGTTGCCGATGTATCGGAAGTCACAGGCGAGCGCGAGCTCGAGCCCGCCGCCCATGCAGTGCCCGTTGACCATCGCGATGAAGATGGTGTCTGTCGAACGGATCTTCATCATGACCTCCTTGCTCGTCTGGCTCGCGTAGCCGACCTGACGGCCGGATTCGTCGTTCAGTTCCTGAATGTCGAACCCGGTCGAGAAGAACGTGTCGTTCTCGCTCCCGAAGAGCACGGCCCGGACGTTCTCGTCGAATCGGATGGACTCGACGGCGCGCTGGAGTTCGAGCAGGACGTCGATATCGTGTGCGTTCGCCGGTGGCCGGTCGAGCCGGAGCACACCGACGTGGCTGTCTACTTCCGTCGTGAAGAACTCTAGTTCAAGCTCATCGAACGGTCGGAGTTGCATACAGGACGATAATCGATATCCGACTATAAGAAGCTTTCCGAATTGTCCCCAAATCGGCGGAGAGAGACGGTGAGTATACCGAATGCTATGGGACCGGGGGCGTACTATGGGTCAGTGACGGATCGGTTATCGACCGGTGTCCGGGTTCGAACCGTCGTACTTGATCCGTTCGAACACCGTGTTACAGCTGTTACAGTAGTACTGCGTCTTCGAAATCTCGCTTCCGAAGGCAGACTCCTGCTTCGTGTCCGTCGACTCACAGAACGGGCACACCGCGGTCGGCTCCGGGGTTTGATTGTTCATTGCGGTCAGTTCATCGCGAACAGTTCGTTCTCCTCGCCACGAAGCTGTCTGGCGTCGTTCTCACTGATCGAGTCGGTACCGACGCGTCGGCGCGTTTCGTCCCACTCGTCGAGTGCAGGAGCGTCCCAGTCGACGCCCTCGAGCGAGACGTCCGTGTCCGCGAACAGGTCGCGGTAGTGCTGGATGTACGACTCGCGGATTTCGGCGATCGGCCGATCCGTGAAGCCGGCATCGAACAGCGGATCCGCATCCTCGTCGTACGCCACTGGACCGATGAGCGCGAGCGCCTGGGGCAACGTCTGTTCGAGGGTCTGCTGGATCGTTTCGGGATCCTCCTCGGCGAGGGTCTCGAGCCGAGCGTCGTGATACTCGAGGTGGAAGTACTCGTCTTCGCCCATCTTGGTAATCAGCCCGTCCATATCGTCCCGGTCGATCGCATCGAGCAGATACCACGCTGCGCGATCCGCAGGGGCGACCGAGGCGATGTACGACGGCCACTCGCCGTCGAGACGATCGAGACACGCGGCGTTGGCGAACTCGTCCAGTTCTCGTGCGCCGTTGAGCCAGTCGGCGTCTCGACCCTGCGCTTCCAGTTCGCGCATGAGCTGGCGTACGTGGCCGATCTCCTCCTGTGCGGCGCTCGCACCGCCGATATCGTCCTCGAGCGACGGGCCCGAGAGACTCCACTCAGCGTACCGGTGGCCGAGTATGAGCTTCGTATCGGTGATCGCCTGCACGTAGTCGACCGCGGGCTCGGGCCACTCACTCACTGGTCGCCACCTCGAGTTGCGGTTTGGAGCCACCGGTCACTTCCAGGACGTTCTCTTCGTTGACGACGATGAGTCGGTCCCAATCTTCCTCGTCGAACGTGTTGTGTGCGTACATCTTCGCTAATCTATCCGACTTCGCAGTGACAGTACCGATATGGATAGTATCGTCACCTTGGTTGACTCGTGCGAATACTTCGTATTTCATGGTGGTTAGAGACTAATTCCGGACTCGTTCATCTTCTCTCGGACCTCCTGGGTGAGAAAGTCTTTGGACCAGACGGGGTCCCAGACGACATCGACCTCAACCTCGTCGACGCCCTCGGTCACTGCCAGACAGCTTTCGATATCGTTGTGGATCATGTCGTAGGCCGGACAGCCCATACACGGGAACGACATCTCGACGGTGACGTGACCGTCGTCTGCGTCGACGCCGTAAATCATGGCCATCTCAACGAGGCTGACCGGGATGTGGGGGTCGGGAATCTCGTCGAGGATGTCCCACAGTTCCTGTTCGAACGGCGATGCATCGGCCCGTCGTTGCTCGACGAACTCGCTACTCAGGGATGCATCCGTCGATCCGTTGGTCTCCGAGCGTGCACTCGACATGTTAGACCTCGACGTCGACTGTTCCGGACTGGATCATGTTGACGTACTTCTCGTTCGCCGGGCCCCGGGACCGCCATCGGTCCATGACGTCCGACCACGAGATCGATTCGTCGAACCGCCACTCCTTGTTGTCCGCATCGAACGCGACGGGCAGGTCGTACTCGAGGACGTACTCGTCTTGCTCCTCGTCGTAGTGGGCGGGTACGTCGAGGTCGAGCTCGTTCATGAGCGGGAGCGTCCGCGAGAGCCAGTCCTGGCGAAGTTCGTCGTTGGACTTGCCCTTGATTCGATACTCGAGCTGGTCGTCGTGTTTCTTCTTGTCGTCGGGCATCCCGAACCACTCGACACCCATCGGGAACATCCAATCGACCGCTTCCTGCAGCTGTGCTCTCGTTTTCTCGCTGTTGTTCGCGAGCCGGCGCATCCACGTCTCCCCGTGACGGAGGTGGAACTGCTCTTCCTTGCTCACTTTCGTGAGCGCTCGCTTCCAGGGCGCGTACGAAGTGTTCTCGTGAATGTCGCTGAGGAGAACGATACCCGCTCGGTCGAACATTCCGTGAGCCGACACCAGTTCGGCGAAGTTCTCGAGGTGCTGATCGAAGCCGTAGGTGTTCCGGAACTCGTGGGGTTCGCGCTCGTAGATCAGTTCCTTCCGGTCCTCGCCCAGATCCTCGAGTAGGCGGTAGGCGATGTGACCGTGGCCGAGTTCGTCCTGAATGACGCTGATACACGACGCGCGTGCGTCGAGCGACGGGGCGTTGAGCGACTGATCGTAGTACGCCGGGGCACTCATCAGCTCCGTGTCACCCGAGACAACCAGAATCTGTTTGAGGGCCTTCTTGTAGCCGTCGGTCATCTCTTCGGTCAATTCGATCATCTTCCCGTTCTGCAGGTCTTCTTTAAATTGCTTCTCTGTGGGCATAGCTCTGATCTTCCAGTAGGTCCTTTCCACTCCAAGGTTATAATTGTTTTCTGTATACGCTTCGTGTATTTACCGCCCGGGTTACCGATGCTCATCTCCGAAAACGGAGCGGTATTCCTGCCAGATACGTCTCGTCGGAGTATTCCCAGCTGAACAGTCCTGTTTCCCGCCCCGATGGAGCATCGATAGAGCGTCAGTTCACGATGTTGTCCGACGATCTCTCCCGCCTCGGGATGCGAACGTCTGAGTCATGGCGTGCGTGACGTATGTTATCTCCTCGCTCGCACGGCCGAACTATCGGCGCTATCCCGGCCAAGCTGTCAGCAGAACGACTCGACTTACCGGTGCATTTTTTGGTAATCCAACTCTGATGGTACTGTATGACGTACGAGATACGAGAGGCGACCCTCGATGACGGTGACGAACTGCTGGAACTGTGGCACGGATTTACGGATCACCTCTCGAAACACGACGATCGGTACGAACACAAGGAGAGCGCCGACGATCGCTGGCTGCAATACTTCGAAAATCAGCTTATCGACTCGAAATACGGGACCGTGATCGTCGCCGAAGATGAGGCGTCCGACGAACTCGTGGGCGTTCTCGAGGCGCGTATCATGGGCAACCATCCGATCTTCCGACTTCAGGATCACGGCTACATCAACGGTCACTTCGTCGCGGAAGAGCACCGAGGCAACGGCGTCGGCAGTGCGTTGCTGGACGAAGTCCATAACTGGTTCACCGAATCATCGAAGGACATCGACTTCTACCGCGTCGATGTGATCCACGGCGACGAGTACTCCGAAACGTTCTACGAGACGAACGACTTTGAACCGGTCGAACACGTGTTCGAACGGTCCACCGACCAGGAGCAGTGAGCGATGGTCGAAAGTTACACCGTCGAGTTTGTCGACGAGGGACGGGAGATCGAAGTGCCGGCCAACAAACCGATTCTCGAGGCCGCAGAAGAAGCGGGCCTGACCCCGCCCTATCAGTGTCGAATGGGCGTCTGCGGGGTCTGCTGTGCCATGATCGTCGAGGACGGCGAAGTCGATCAGACGGAAGGGATGTTCCTCTCCGACAACGAGAAGGAGGAGGGATATGTCCTGAACTGTATCGCGAAGCCGCGGTCGGATCTTCGCATCCGAACGGACGAAAGCCCCTGAGCTAGCGCGATCCGGATACAACTCGTTTTCCGCTCACCGATACGGTCCGATCACTCAGTCGTCGTGGAATTACTGGACTCGATCGCGAAGACGCGGCCAGCCTGCGCTCGAGCGTGGGATCTCTTTCAGCGATGTCCCACTGGAAGGGGCACTGTGAAGGCGATCACGAAATCGTGATCGTCGCCGTCAATGACGGGTATGTCCGAGCGACATCTCTCGGAAGAGGACTAGGTGACAACATATCGCCGGTTCGTTCACACAGCATGTATACGTTAAACGTATACTCCGCCTAGCTCACTCACAACATCGAATTACAATCGTGTCGATGTAATTGTGGGTGCGACAGGTCTCCGCTCTCTCCTCGCCGTAATCGCTCCGGTCAGCCCGTATGGGTTACATCCCTATGTTTGTAACTCCTAATGAGTCCGTTCCGCATCACTGCAGCAGGTTACGAACGAGATCCGTGATTCGTTCGGTACGTGACCTGTGCGCCCACGGTGGAGAGAGAAGGAGCCGATAGAGCAGTATACACTCCCCGTAAACGTCCCAGGTATACGACTCATGATAACACATGTCATTCCCTATAACTCACGCCGAGCACAACAGTTTGGACTGGCGGTTTGGCAGAATCACTGCTCCCATGCGAAACAACGGTCAACCGACACGGATCGGGCACGAGTCGGCCACGGAGGCTCCCACCGAAACGATTGCGAACGATCGACGCAAAGCGACTCTTTTGACAGGCGCTCCTATCAGTGCTCCTGCTCTCGCAGTTCCGTCCGGCGGATCTTCCCGGTCTCCGTTCGAGGGAGGTTCTCCGAGAACTCGACCTCTCGTGGGTACTTGTACGGTGCAAGCGTGTTCTTCACGTGATTTTGCAGTTCAGTAACGAGTTCATCGCTGGCCGAGGCATCGTCTCGGAGGACGACAAACGCCTTCACGACTTCCCCGCGCTGGTCGTCCGGACTGCCAACGACGGCGACCTCGGAGACCGATTCGTGTTCTTCGATGACCGCCTCGACCTCGGGGCCGGGAATGTTGTAGCCGCTCGAGATGATGAGGTCGTCGCTCCGGGACTTGTATTCCAGCCGTCCGTCCTCGCGCTGAACGAAGATATCGCCGGGGATCGACCAGCCGTCTTCGTTTACCTCGATTTGCTTTTCCGGCCGGTCCCAGTACGCGATTCCGGTCGGACCGCGAACGGCGAGGAGTCCCGGTTCACCCCGCTCGAGGTCCTCACCGGTGTCCGGATCGATGATCTTGCACTCGTATCCGGGGACCGGGAAGCCGGTGGCACTCGGATCGATCTCCTCGTCGTGACGGTGACTGATGAAGATGTGGAGCATCTCCGTCGTTCCGATCCCGTCGAGCAGGTCGATGCCGTATTCGGATTTGAAGTTCTCGAACGTCGTGGGCGTCAACGGCTCACCCGCGCTGAGTCCGAGCCGAAGCGACGAGACGTCGTACTCCTCGGGCCCGTCCGGATGTCGAGAGAGGATCTGGTTGAATCCCGTCGGGATTGAACAGAGGACCGAAACTCCGTGGGTATCGACCGCTTCGAGCAGGTCCGCGGGTTCGGCGTCCTCGACGAGGCTCGTACTCGCGCCGAATCGGAGCGGGAACGTCACGAGGTCACCGTATCCGTACGCGAAGGGAAGCGGCGGATTGCCGCCGAACACGTCGTCTTCGGTCGGCTCGAGGCAGTACCGGGCGTACGAGTCGGCCGTCGCCAGTACGTTCCGGTGGGTGTGAATTGCCCCTTTCGGTCGACCCGTCGTCCCGCTCGTATACAGCATTAACGCGAGATCGTCGCGAGCGGTCTCGGACGCCTCGAGTTCGTCGCTGGCATCGTCGAGCAGTTCGTCGTAGCTGTGATAGCTGTGATCGATCCCGTTGCGTTCGGCGACGACGATATCGTCGACGGTCTCCAAGTCAGGTAATGCGTTCTCGACTTCGTCGAGGAGATCGTCGTAGACGATGACGGCCGACGCTTCGGCGTTGTTGATGATGTACTCGAGTTCCTTCGCTCGCAGTAGCTTCATCGATGGGAGGGCGACGCCACCGATCTTCTGGACTGCGAGACACGAAACGATCGCCTCCGGCCGGTTGGGGAATCGAACGACGACCCGATCGCCGGCTCCGACGCCCAGATCGTGAAGCGCGTTCCCCATTCTGTTCACTTGCTCCTGTAACTCCTCGTAGGTTAGCGTCCAGTCCTCGAAGTAGATCGCGACGTTGTCGCCGCGCCCCTCGCGGACGTGCCGGTCGACCAGTTCGTCGACGACGTTGAGCTGTTCCGGATAGTGGACCTCCGGAAGCGCGTGGATGTAATCCGGAGCGTTCGAATCGTCTGGCAGATATCCCTCTGTGATACTGTCCTGCATATGGCTAATCCATCATAGCTTTAAATTATATACCTATCGGTTCCTTCTGCCCGTATAGTGATAGAATCAATCACATATAATGGGCGGGACCGATCGATCGACGACTCGCGAGCGTCTTAGTCCTCTTGGGCTTCGAAGAGTTCGTCGGATAGCTGACGGATGGCGTCGACGATATCAGTCCCCTCGGCGAGAACGTACGTCTTCGTCTCCTCGAGGTCGTCCGTTTCAGTGATGACGCCGACCGACGCGAGCTCGTCAGCGTGGGTTTCGACGGGCGATTCCTCGAGGCCGGTGATACGCGCGAGTTCGTTCACGGTGAAATGAGTCGTCGGGTCCGACGGTTCGGCAAGCAGTGCACTGATGAGTAGCGTCTTCGGGTGCGATCCGAAGACGTCCGTCAGGGGGACGTCCATCGCGAACGCTTCGGGGTCGTCCGGCTCGTTTCGATCAGCCATGTGTCATTCAATGAGTGAATCGAACTTAATCAGTCGGGTTGCGAGGTGCCGGGTTACGTCCAGAACCCGTCCGGATCGAACGTCCGAACCAGCTCCAGTTCCTCGTCAGTCGGCTCGGCCGTCGTCTCCACGGCACCCTCGCCGATGTCATCGGCCGTCTGTACTTCCCACGGGAAGGCCGCGAGCACGTCCGCCGTATCGGTACCGGGGTGGACGCTACGGAGATAGAGCTCGCCGCGCTCGTCGAAGCCGAACGTCGCTTTGGAAGTGACGAGCGCGCTCGGTCCGCCGCCGGGTGCGGGATGATCGTCGCGGCCGTTGCCGTCGGTGGCGTATCCGGGGCTCGTCACGTAGTTCACTTCTTCGGCGAACCGACGCGGTTCGTGTGGCATGAGCAGGACGGTCCGCTCGGCCATGCACGCGATATCGCACGCACCGCCGCTCCCCGGCAGGCGGATCTCTCGATCACCGGCCGTTACCTCGGTCGTATTCAGGTTCCCGTACCGGTCGATTTCGGCCCCCCCGAGGAAGCCGACATCGATGTCACCGCGCTGGAGACGGGACATGATATCGATCATTCCGGTCGTCGCGACGGCGCGATTTAGGTTTGGGAGATCGCACATCGTGTGAATGAACCCGTCGGCGGGCGAATCCCGCACGACGCCGCTCTCGTAGACCGCCATCGCCTCCGGCGCATGGGTGCTGACCGCGACCTGAAACGCGATCAGCGGGAGACGCATTCCGACGAACGCGGTATCGCCGTCGTCGATCTCGCGCGCAGCGGTCGTGACCATCAGTTCGCGGGCCGTGTATCGCTCACTGGCCATAGTTGACCTCCGCGGCGACGGTCGGCTCGGTGATCTCGAGATCCGATTCGACGAGCGTCGCGTACTCGTCGCGGTCGGCGACGCCGTCCACCCACTCGCTGGCCCACTCGTCGAAATCATCCTGTGTCTCCGTTCGACGGCTATACCGTAGGTAATACTCGTTGTCCCGATTGTAGTGGCCGGCCACCGGTGACGGATGCGCGCCGAACGGACACTCAACGATGCTGGTGACCTGGTCTCGAGTGATCGCGACCCTGCTCGGATCGCTCTTGAGTACGTCCGGTTCGACGATTTCCTCCGCGGTAACGAGAACGTTTTCGGCCGCGCCGACCGCGGGCTCAACGATTCCGGTGTTCCCCCACAGGTGGACGTCACCGTGTGGACTCGCCCGCTGGGCGTGGACGATCGTCCAGTCGGGCTCGATAGCCGGAACGAGCGCGATCCGGTCTCCGTCGAACGGATCGGTCGTCTCCACGAACAGATCGCTCTGCTCGAAGATATCGCTGCCGAGGAGGGACCGCGTCGGGAGGTACGGGACGCCCATCGCGCCGGCCTGTAGCGCGAGTGCGATACTGAAGTTGGAGTGATTCTCGACGCTGATCTCCCCGCTCTCGACGGCTTCCCGAAACCGGTATCCGGTCCCGGCGCTGACGTTTCCGACCCACGCGGCACGTATTTCGGAGATCGCGCCGCCGCCGATCAGTTGATCGAAGAGGAGGTCGCTAATCGGACCGATCATCGTCAGGTCGTCGATCCCCTGCCGGAGCAGTTCGTGTCCCGCTGCGAACGGGATCGAGTGTTCCAGCGCGAGGCCAGCGGCGATCGAGCTTCCGGCGTCGATACGAGAGACTGCAACGTCAAGCGGTTCCGTGCTTACACCCATACAGCCCCGAATCGTGAGGGGCATATATAAAACCTAGTTCCGTCAGGACACGAATCCACCGTCCACGGCATATGACCGGAATTTATATATATGGTAATACTCCACAGGTGTGTATGGTTCGCAAATCCACGGGTGGGAGTACCAATCGCAGCAGTAGCGATAGAGATTCGACGCTGACACTGTCGAGGCGGCGATATCTCGCGAGCGGTGCAGCGGTCGGCGCGGGGGCAGCACTCGGCGGCTGCCTCGGGGGCGGTGAGGATACGCTGACGGTCGGCTACGCACTTCCGTTCACAGGGACGTACGCAATGCTCGGTGACAGCATCGTCAACGGGTTCGAGATGTACCTCGAGCAGAACGACGGGGAGATCGACGGGCAAGAAGTCGAAACCATCGAACGGGATACGGAAGCGGATACGAACCGAGGTGTGGACGTGACGCGGGAACTGCTCGTCGAGGAACAGGCGGACGCGATCGTCGGCCCCGTCTCCAGTGCCGTCGCAATCGCGATGATGCAAACGATCGAACGGGAAGGAAGCGCGATCTGGCTGAACGCGAACGCGGGCGACTACCGCGTGACGGAGGAAGGCTGTCTGAACTACCACTTCCGAACGTCGTTCAACGACTGGCAAACGAGCGCACCGATGGCGGAGTGGGTCTACGAGAACGTCGCCGACAATGTGTTTCTGTCGTACGCCGATTACGCGTTCGGACAGAACTCGAAGAACTTCTTCGAAGAGGCATTCACCGAGGCTGGCGGCGAGGTCGTCGGAGAAGTCGGTGCACCGCTCGGTACCAGTGATTACTCGTCGTATCTCGGCGATATCGAGAGCAGCGGTGCTGATGCGGTGTTCTCGTTCTTCGCGGGAAGTGACGCCGTCAACTACATCTCCGACTTCGCCGATTACGGGCTCAACGACGAAATGGTCCAGACCGGCAGTGGCTTCTTGCTGTCGGAAGACACGCTTCCTGCACAGGGCGAGGCGGGACTCGGAATGTACTCGTTGCTTCATTACACGCCGGCTCAAGAGGAGGACCGGAACCAGGAGTTCGTCGAGAACTACCGCAACGCGTACGATGGCTCGGCCAACGTCTACGCCTGTCAGGGGTACGATTCCGCACAGGCGTTCGCCGCTGCAATCGAAGAATCGGGCGGGTCGGATCCCGACGAGATGGCGGACGCGCTCAGCGGGATGGAGATCGATAGCCCCCGCGGGAACTTCCAGTTCAACCCCGAGACACACGAGGCGATTCAGAACATGTACGTTCGCGAAGTCGTCGAGAGCGACGGGGAAACCCCGGTCGAAAACCAGGTCGTCTCCACCATCGAACAAGTCGAAGGCCCCAGCTGGGGATGCAGCCTGTGATCAGTATGGACAGTCCAACGCCGACTCGAGTCTTCGTCCGAACGGAACGGCAGAGCCGAGCCGAGAAACAGAACGAGGAACGGACACACCATGGTTGAGACGATCGTTCGAGCGACGCTGCTGGGGATCCAGTCCGGCATGACGCTCGCGCTGATCGCCGCGGGACTGACGCTGATCTTCGGGATGCTCGACGTCATCAACTTCGCTCACGGCGCGCTCTATATGCTCGGGGCGTATTTCGGGGCCGTTATCGGTGCGGCGTTCGGCAGCTTCTGGCTCGCCCTGTTGCTCGCACCGTTGCTCGTCGGTGTCGTCGGGATCGCGATTGAGGTCTTGTCGCTTCGACCACTCTACGGCCGCAACCCCCTCTATCACATCCTGCTGACCTTCGGGTTCGCGATCATGATACAGGGCGCGGTCGTGGAGATCTGGGGCGGACAGGCCAAACAGATCGCTAGACCGGCACTACTCACCGGGACGGTGGACCTCGGATTACTCAACTACCCGATTTACCGGCTGTTCGTCCTCGCCGTGAGCACGCTCTTGATCGCGACCGTGTGGCTCGCGATCGACCGGAGCAATCTCGGTATCCTCATGCGAGCCAGCGCGCACGATACGGAGATGGTGAACGCGCTCGGGATTGACGTCTCGAAGGTGTTCACCGGCGTCTTCGTGTTCGGTGCAGTGTTGGCCGGGGTCGCCGGAGTGCTACTCGGTGCGACGCGCTCGGTCGACCCCGGCATGGGGATGGGCGTGATTATCGAGGCGTTCGTTATCGTCGTCATCGGCGGTCTGGGGAGCTTCCGCGGTGCAGTCTATACCGCGCTCCTGATCGGCCTCGTCACCGCTTACGGGGCGCTGATCGCGCCGACGCTCACTGAACTGTTCCTCTTCGGACTGATGGCAGTGGTACTGATGATCAAACCGAACGGCCTATTCGGCGCGACGGAGGCAGCATAAATGCAGCCAGTACTCGACTTCATCCGAGACCGGACGCCCTCACGGACCGGCAACCAGATCCTGTCCAGAAGCGGTCGGCTCGTCCTGGTGCTGGCCGTCGGCGTGCTCGCCCTGCTGGGACCGGTCGTCCAGTCGATCCAGCCGTTCTGGATCAATCTACTGGTCCGAATGCTGGTCTTCGCCCTCCTGGCGCTCAGTCTCGACTTCATCTTCGGCTACGCGGGACTCCTGTCGTTCGGCCACGCCGCGATGTACGGTGCCGGCGGATACGTCGCCGCGATACTGACCACGGAGGTGACCACGAGCGCACTCGTCGTGTTGCCAGTCGCGGTCATTACCGGCGTAATTACGGCCGCGCTGATCGGCTGGCTCAGCGTTCGAGCCCGTGGGATCTACTTCGCCATGCTGACGCTGGCGTTCGCACAGATGATGTACGTCATCGCGTTCACGGACCTCCCGGCGATGATCGTCGACGTGGAGACAGTCACCGGCGGCGACAACGGCCTCTACGGGATTCAGCTGTACGAACTGTTCGGGATTGATTTCCGAGACCGGCTCAATTACTACTATCTCACGCTCGGGATGGTCGCACTTTCGCTGGCCGGGTTGGTTCGCCTCGCGAACTCCCCATTCGGACGCGTCCTTCAGGGGATCCGCGAGAACGAGGAGCGAGTCAAGTTCATCGGGTACGACGTCCAGCGATACAAAGTCATCGCGTTCTCGATCAGCGGCGGATTCGCCGGCCTCGCCGGCGGACTGTACGTTCCGTTCCAGAGCGTCGCCAACCCCGAAATGCTCCATTGGACGGTCAGCGGTGAACTCGTCGTCATGGTGTTGCTCGGCGGCATGGGAACGTTCTGGGGTCCGATGCTCGGGGCCGGACTCATCGTTTTCCTTGAGGACCGACTCGGCGGCGTTGCGAGCTGGGAGGTCATCCTCGGCGGTCTGTTCGTCGCCGTCGTCATCTTCGCCCCGCGCGGACTCGCCGGGATGATCATCGCCGTGCGGAACGATCCTCGCGCCGCGCTCGAGAACGCGAAGAAGGCGCTCAAAAACTACGTCGAAAAGGTGAGAGGCTAACAATGAGCAAAAACGCAGACGAACTCGAGAATACGGCTGTGGCTCAAGAGACCCCGTCGAGTGACGTGATCCTTCGAACCGAAGGCCTGACGAAAAAGTTCGGTCCGCTGACCGCGACCGACAACATCTCACTCGATATCCTGGCTGACGGGATCACTTCGATCATCGGTCCGAACGGGGCCGGCAAGACGACGCTGTTCAACCTGTTCACCGGGAAATACGAGCCCACCGACGGGCAGATCCTCTTTCGAGGCCAGTCGATCGGGGGCAACGAACCGTACGAAATCGTTCGACAGGGAATCGTTCGGTCGTACCAGATCACGAACTTCTTCAGCGAGCTTACGACGATCGAAAACGTCCGGCTCGCATCACAGGCGCGCTATACCGGCTTCAGACCGTCGGACTTCCTCAGACATCACGAGTCGCTCGAGGAACCGATCGCCGATGCAAGGCGCGTTCTCGAACGGGTTCACCTGGCCGATGCCAGCCACGAACCCGCGTCGAGCCTCTCGTACGGCCAGCGA
This sequence comes from Natrinema soli, assembly GCF_028618695.1. The sequence goes on from NZ_JAQIVI010000022.1 coordinate 20,576, forward strand.
CGGCACCTCGAGATCGCGATCGCACTCGCGGCGGAGCCGGACCTCCTGTTGATGGACGAGCCGACGGCCGGGATGAGTCCCGAGGAAACGCGGGAGACGGTCGAGTTGATCGAAGACATCGCGACGGACACGTCGGTTGTTATCATCGAGCACGACATGGAAATCGTCATGGGGATCTCTGATCAGATCGCGGTGTTGAACGAAGGATCGGTGCTCGCACAGGGCGAGCCGGCGGAGATCAAACGGGATGAACGCGTTCAGCGGGCCTACCTGCAGGGTGGTGGCCATGACTGATCGGCGAGCAGCGGATCGACTGCTCACGGTCGATTCGATCAACACCCACTACGGGGAGAGCCACATCCTCTTCGATCTCTCGCTCGCCGTCGATAGCGACGAAATCGTCGCGTTAGTCGGGCGAAACGGCGCCGGGAAGACGACGACGCTTCGCAGTATCATGGGCCTGACGCCGGCCACGGACGGAACGATCACGAAGAACGGCGATCCGATCCACGACCTTGACCCACACGAAATTCGGAAACGGGGACTCTCGTGGATTCCCGAGGAACGGCGCGTGTTCGGGAGTCTGACCGTCGAAGAGAACCTCCGACTGGCGGCTCACAGCGGAGCGGGCGATCAGTCGGACACGTTCGAAGAGATCTACGAACAGTTCCCGCGCCTCGACGAACGGCGAACGCAGAAAGCGGGGACGATGAGCGGCGGCGAACAACAGATGCTCGCGATCGCTCGCGCGCTCTTGGGACCCGAAACGGACCTGCTCCTGCTGGACGAACCGAGCGAGGGGCTGGCCCCGCAAATCGTCGACGACGTCGTCGATATCATTCGGGAACTGAACGAGAGCGGCGTCACGATCCTCCTCGTCGAACAGAACGCCGAAATGGCGCTCGAGCTGGCGGATCGGGCGTACATCCTCGAGACCGGCGAGATCGTCCACGAATCGGCCGCCGCGGACCTACTCGACGACCGCGAAACGATGGAGGGGTATCTCGGCGTAAAATGAGTTCCACACGTGTCAGTCTGTCGCGGACCGCGACGCGAAGCAGGAGGCCAGCGAACGACCAGAGACGACCCGAACGCCTAACTGGACGGAAGTACCACCTTCGGATGTCTATGTGGTACGTGAGCGTTCACACCGACGGAGGCGAGACGACGTGGACGTAGAGACCGAACGGATCCACGATCAGGTTCGCGTCGAGTTCCTCACCGACGAGTCCGTCGCCAGACTCGTGATGGAAAGGGGTGACGACGCCATGAATGTCTTTCAGCCGGCGGGAGTCGAAGCGATGGCGACCGCGGTGGAATCACTCGCGAAAGAGGTCAACTCCCTCGTCCTGTACGGCGAACCGATCTTCTCCGCGGGCGCGGATCTCAGCTCGGTCAAGCAGATGCCACAGGAGATGCGCTCGGCGAAGATCGACACCATCGCCGCCGCGTCGAACCGGTTCATTCGGTCGGTCAGGAGCGCGCCGATCCCGGTTCTTTCTGCGGTTACCGGTGTCGCAGCCGGCGGTGGACTCGGGTTCGCGCTCGCGTCAGATCTGATCAGCATGCACGAGGACGCGGAGTTCGATACCGCGTATGCCCGGATCGGGCTCACGCCGGACAACGCGACGCCGTTTTTCCTCGTGCGGACGGTCGGTCCGTACCGGGCCAGGGAGTTGCTGTTCGATCCCGAACCGATCTCCGCGAGGGAGGCGGTCGACCTCGGACTGGCGAACGATCGATACGAGGGCACGGAATCGGCGTTCCTCGAGGCCGTGACCGAAGACGCGATACGGTACGCAAACGGGCCGACCGAAACGTACGCGCAGACGAAAGGACTCCTCGATACCGCCTTCGAGGGAGGACTCGACGATCACCTCGAGGAGGAACGGTCGACGATCAAGCGAATGAGCGATTCCGATACGTTCGACGAGGGTATCTCGGCGTTTTTCGAGAAGCGCCAACCGGAGTGGAAGTAGCGACCGGGACGGCAGCGTCGGACGGACGAGCGAGACGACGACGGCGGAGCCGTTCGTTCGGTATCGTTCGACGTCGGAATTAGCAGTCGAGTCCGATACGTTGACCGCTGAACGGTGATTTCGTCGCCAGGTTTCGAAAACGACGGTCGAGAGCGGATCGCCCGCCTCGGGTGATCTGGGAATCGTTGCGGCAGGGTGCGTGAGGTCGCAGAGCGCCGCGCGTGGCAGAGACCATCGTGCGATGCTGCGACCGTCCGTCGGAGCTGATCGGGACGAGCGGAGTGAACGATCGATCCCTCGTGAGGTGGTGGTCGGCTCCGAACGAGTCGGACGTCTCACCCTCACTGCAGAGCGACCGATGCCCAGGGTGAGTGATATGGCTGAGCGCCGGGCCGGTCGCGGGATGGAGTATCGTCTTGTCACTGGCAGGTCAACTACCGCTCTGGGGGTCGATCTCACCGATGCGAGTGATCGCGTTTCCCTGCCGACTGATCCTTCCCCGTAGACGATAATAAATCCTACTAAACCCACTAACAGTTCCCGAATTTAGGGGGATGCTACGGAAGTCAACGGTCCCACAGTGAGAAAGAACCAAGATACTTCCCGCCGTTCCCCCGCTCATGACGTTCGAAACGCTCGAGGTTTCCGTCGACGACGGCATCGCGACTGTTCGAATCAATAACGATCCCGTCAACGCGATCGATCAGCAGATGCGCCACGAACTCGCCGACGCGGTCGACATCCTCCGCGAGGATCGGGTCCGCGTCGGGCTCGTTACCGGACGCCCCGACGTGTTCTCGGTCGGTGCCGATGTCGGCCTCTTCGAAGAGGCCCAGGAGTGGACCACCGACGAGTTCCGTTCGAACTCGCGGATCCTGGGCGGCGCGTTCGATGCGATCGAAACCATGGAGAAGCCGATGCTGGCCGCCATCGACGGCACGTGCGTCGGCGGCGGCCTCGAACTCGCGCTGGCCTGTGACGTTCGGATCGCGAGCCCCGACGCGACGCTCGGCTTCCCGGAGCACAACATCGGTCTCATTCCCGGATTGGGGGGCTGTTCCCGGTTCGTCCACCTCGTCGGTCCCGGGACGGCGAAGGACCTCATCTTCAGCGGCGAACTCGTCACCGGCGAGCGCGGCCGCGAGATCGGTCTCGTCGAGCGCGTCGAGGACGATCCGGAGGCCGCCGCTCGAGCGTACGCCGAGGATCTCCTCGAGCAACCCCCGCAGGCGCTGGGCCTCGCGAAGCGCGTCGTCAACGCCGCCCGCGATACCGACACGCAGACCGCGGGGCTGCTGGAATCACTCGCCCAGAGTACGCTCCTCGAGACGAACGATCACCGGGAAGGGATCGAGGCCTTCCGCGAGAACCGCGATCCGGAGTTCACCGGCGAGTAGCGTCGACCGCTTCGGATCGCTCGACCGACGCGTCGCGTCGGCGACCCCGGATTCGATTCTGCCGACACGCTGAGAAGAACCATCGGACTATTCACGGTTCGAATGCTAACTGGTCGCTATGACCGAGATACTGCTCGCAATCGACGACGAGCGTCGCGTGGAACGACAGATCCAAACGGTCCTGGAGCTACCGATCGAGACCGATATCGTCTCCGTGACGGTGCTGCACGTCTTCTCGGACGATCCGACCGGCGCATCGATTTCGCAACTCCAGACGGCGCGGATCGCCGAAGAGCGACTCGAGGCCGCGGGGATCGATGTCGATTTGGCCGAGCGGAGCGGCGATCCGTCGCGGGAAATACTCGCGTCTGCCGAGGAGATCGACGCGGATACGATCTGTCTGGCCGGCCGGAAACGATCGCCGACGGGGAAAGCGCTGTTCGGCAGCATCACGCAGGACGTGATTCTGAGCACGGATCTACCGGTTCTCATCGCCGGCAGGCCGAACACGGACGGATCGTAACGGCGTCAGTCGCGTTCGGCGGGCCGCCGGAGCCGCTCGACGAGCGAGTGCTCGAGGTCGAGTTCCATCTCGAGTTCGGAGAGCTTCCGCTTCGCGACGTCGAAGCCGCCGTTCTGGTAGACAGTGCTCGCTCGCTTGTTCCCCTTCGAGACCTCCAGCGTGAGCCCGCTGTGATCCCGATCGGCCGCGTACGCGATGAGCTGCTTGATCAGTTCGGTCCCGACCCCGTCGTTCTGATACGCCTGGTGGACGGAGATCAGGAACTCCGGTGCGCTCGCGTCGGCGGGGATGACTGCGACGTGGCCGATCACCCGATCGCCGTCGAGGGCGATCAGGTTCCACCTGTTCGTGCACAGCCGCTCGAGCCAGTCGTCGATCTGCGGGACCGTCGCCGGCGTAGCCCCATCGGTCGACTGTACTGATCCAGATCGCCGTACATCGAGACGAGTGCGTCCCGATCGTCGGACTCGTACGGCCGGACCAGCAGCGGCGCGCCGTCTTTCCCCTCGAACCGCGGACACCGCGGGAGACAGTAGGGCGTGCCCTCACACTCCGAGTTGTCCCAGACGGTACAGGCGGTCCCCGCCGAATCGGAACGAGTCCTCATCCGTATTCGTTACTGCAGCAGACTCATAACGGTCTCCGCGAACATGTTTCGTTGGCGGCCGATAACCGTCGTCGCGGGGACTTCGTCGAAACGGGACGATCGTTGATCGTCTCCGCCGATTCAGACGTCGCTCATTCGGAGAACGGGTTTGATCGTCTCTCCGTTCTCTGAGTCCTCGACCGCCTGTTCGATCTCCTCGAAATCGTAGTACGTGACGAGCTCGTCGAAGGGGAAGTCCCCCTGTCGATACAGTTCGATGAGGTCCGGGATGAATCGCTGCGGATCGGCATCGCCTTCGACGATTCCGGTGATAGTGCGTCCGTTCAAGATGAGGTTGTTAACGTCGTAGCTGGCCTCGGTACCGAGTGCCGGGGCGCCGATGACACCGAGCGTCCCCCGCTGGGTAAGGGATTCGGTCGCCTGCTCGGCGACGGCCGGCACGCCGGTCGTCTCCAACGCGTACTCGACGCCGCCACCGGTACGCTCGCGGACCGTTTCGACCACGTCGTCGACGTCATCGGGATTTATCGTCGCGGTAGCGCCGAGTTCCCGCGCCTTCTCCAGCCGATTCTCCTTGAGATCGACGGAGAGGATCTCGGTACATCCCTTGACGTCGGCGGCCATAACGGCCGAAAGGCCGACGGAGCCCGCGCCAAAGGCGGCGATCGACGAGCCCGCCTGCGGGTCTAACGAGTTGATCACGCCGCCGGCACCGGTCTGGATGCCACATCCCAGCGGGCCGAGCAACTCCAGCGGAACGTCGTCGGCGACGGGGACGACGTTCCGTTCGGTCGCGATCGAGTGCGTGGCGAACGAGGACTGACCGAAGAACCGGCCGCTGATCCGGTCCCCATCCTGGGAGATTGGGGACGTCTCGTCTGTCGGTCGAGCGCCGCTGAAGTTGTGCTCGAAGAACGACTCACAGAACGCGGGATGGCCGTCCCGACAACTCGGGCAGGTGTCGTCGTAGTCGAAACTCATGACGACGTGGTCGCCAGGCTCGACGCTCGTCACGTTCGATCCGACCGCCTCGACGACGCCGGAACCCTCGTGTCCGAGTGCTGCCGGAAGCGGCGTCGGATACAGCTGGTCTCGAACGATCATATCCGTGTGACAAACCCCGGATCCGACGACGCGGACGAGCACTTCGTCTTCCTGTGGTTCCTCGAGAGTCACGTCTTCTATTTCGAACGACCCGCCCTCTTCGCGTATCACTGCAGCTTGAATATCCATTAGCTAACGCCCGAATGAGGACTCTCCGAGGGAGCAGTTATACCTTTTGGTATAGTGTAGCATACACATGCCAGAGCGGTTCCCGATTTGATTGGGCGACCGCTGACGAACACCGGGACTCGGCGGGGTCGTTCCTCTAGGCGTGACGAACGCGGATCCACCTCGTCTCGGTGGGGCTGCGGTTCCCCGGCGGAGCCATCGGCACCCGTCGCGCCTTCGAGTCGGTGCGAACGACGGATCGCTGCCGGTTTGGGGTGAGCGGCGCGTACTGCGGCCGATCGACGACGTCGGCCTCGATCGATAGCGGATCGAGTTCGGTCCCGAGACTACTCGCTCCAGTCACCGCTCGTGCCGACGCGTTCGCCGTCCTCCCAGACGTAGTAGCCCTCGCCGGTCTTCTTGCCGAGTTTGCCCGCGCGGACCTTCCGGCGCAGCGACTGCGGCGGCTTGAACCGCTCGCCGAGTTCCTCGCGGAGGTGTTCGGCGATGTGTAGGCGGACGTCGAGTCCAACGTGGTCGGTCAGTTCGATCGGCCCCATCGGGTGGCCGTACCCGATCTCCATCCCCTCGTCGATGTCGGCCGGGCTAGCGACGCCCTGCTCGACCATCCGGATCGCCTCGAGACCCAGCGCCAGTCCGAGTCGCGAGGTGGCGAAGCCGGCCGTGTCGCGGACGACGACGTCCTCCTTCTCGATACCCTGCACGTAGTCGACGGCGAACGCTTCCGTGCGCTCGTCGGTCTGCTCGGCGATCACGATCTCGACCAGATCCATGATGTGGGGCGGGTTGAAGAAGTGCAGTCCGACGGCGCGTTCGGGGCGCTCGAGGGCGCTGGCCATCTCGGTCACCGACAGCGAGGAGGTGTTCGAGGCGATGACGGTGTCCTCGCCGGTCGCGTCCTCAACGTCCGCGAAGACCGTCTGTTTGAGGTCCATGTCCTCGGGCACCGCCTCGACGACCAGATCGGCGTTCGCGACGGCGTCCCCGAGGTCGGTCGCCCCCTCGATGCGCTCGAGGGTCGTCTCCATCTCCTCTTCCGTGAGTTTGTCCCGGTCGACCCCGCCCTGCAAGTTGTTCCGAATGCCCTCGAGACCGTCCTCGACGAGGTCCTCCTCGATGTCCCGCAGGACGACCTCGTGGCCCGCCATTGCCGATACTTGTGCGATTCCGTGGCCCATGCTCCCGGCTCCGAGTACTGTGACCTGCATACACGGGACGACTCGAGGACTGATCAAAAGTGTTTGTATCGACGCCCCTCGAGTACCGGTCCGCCGGTTCGTCGGTGTTCGCTAGCGGGAAGTCTCGGACCGGAACTGTCGCACCAATGAACCGATCGCGTGCGCTCCCCGAGGGAGTGCGAGAGTTACTCGTCCACCGGACGGTCACAACGGAGTCGCTCGAGCAGTTCCTCGAGGCAGCCGTCACGCCGATATCGGATCCCCCTCGACCGAACGTCGTACTCGACGATCCCCGCTTCGGCTAACTTCGGCAGGTGAACGTGGGAGAGCGCGATCTCGATCCGGTCGCGGTCCGGCCGGTCACCCGTTCGGTTGCGTTCCCGGTCGACAAGATGCGTCGTCACATCGCCGACTGACGAGGTCTCGTCGGCGGCGTCGACGAAGTACTGTAGGATCCCCCGCCGGTAGGGATGGGCCAGCAGTTCGGGCCTCGCACCCGTCGAGAGCGCATTCTCGAGGTCAGTCGTCTCACACTGTCCGTCCGCCGTGCTTTCGTCGCTATCGAAGTCGTTGTCATTCATTGGTGTTCTCTTCCCGAGCCTGGTTCAGCCTTCGCGCTCGTTCGGCATCGGTTTCGGTTGTCACGCCGCTATTCGAACGGGAGAACGTCGCAGCGATCGAATGCTCCACCGTTCGAACGGCTATGCGTTCAGCGCGAGTCGCGTATCGTGAAAGTGTGCTGTCACATATAAAATTGCTGGTTCGGCGGGACATACCTTACAGGACGAACGGGAAGGTGTGAGCGAAATCTTCAGCTGGCGTGAACGAGTCGATTTGCTGCCCCTCTGTGACAGTGGGCACCGTCAGCACTCGCCTCGCGAGGAGGTCCGTGATCCACTCTCCCGCACGCTGGCCGAACTTCGTCATCGACGCGCCGATGACCGCCACGCGATCTGTCGACGCAGTGGGGGACGCGTCCTCACTGGCAGATATATCGTCCTCCGTCCGGGAACGTAGTCGTTTCCGGCGAGCGACGAGAGGAGCGGGAACAGCGCGAGTTTGGACGTCCCCAGTAGTCGCCGGAGTTCGGACGCCGTCGACGCGTTCGTCCGGCGAAGGGAGAGGGAGACGAGTTTGGCCCGTGGCGATTCGAGATCGGTCGGTATCACGAACTGCTGTACGCTCGTGGACGGCATCCATTGTGTATGTCAACAATTCCATATATGAATGTAACTGGACCTCCTGTGAACACTGGACAAGGAGCGGTCGAAGCGACAGCGGGGTGCGGTTGATCGGAGAAAGCGAACGCTGACGGAAAACGAGCCGCAATCGATCCGTCTCGGTTACGTCACCGCTCCTCGGCGTCTTCGTCACCGAACAGCCGCTTCAGCATGTAGGCGCCGCTGCCGTCGGTATCGGAACGCCCGTCGTGCGACCGAGCGCGACGATCGCGACGGCTAGGCGCCGTCCCGCTACGGGAAACTTATAGACGACCCTCGACAGTCGCCTCTAATGTGGCCGGTATCAAACACTTTTTACCGGTACGTCGAGAAAACGCAGTTGCATGAGTTACACCGGTCCGACAGACCTGTATATCGACGGCGAATGGACTGCCGCCACGAACGGCGAAACGTTCGCGACCGAAGATCCGGCGACAGAAGATGTCTATGCAGAAGTCGCGGAAGCGACGGAGGAGGACATCGATCGTGCAGTCGACGCGGCATCCGAGGCGGTCAAGCGCGATAGCGACTGGCGATCGCTCGATCCACGAGAACGAGGCTCGTCTCTCGACGCCATGGCGGACGCGATCGAGGAACGGAAAGACGAGATCGTTCGCGTCGAATCCCGCGACAACGGGAAGACGCCGTTCGAGGCGACCATCGACGTGGACATGGTCATCGACACGTTCCGCTACTACGCCGGCTGGACCGACAAAATCGAGGGCGATGAAGTGCCGGTTCCCGGAGACAGGTTAAACTACACCGTCCGTGAACCGGTCGGCGTCACCGGACACATCATCCCCTGGAACTATCCGTTCCAGCTCGCCGGACGGAGCCTCGCGCCGGCGCTGGCCTGCGGGAACACGGCGGTTCTCAAGCCCTCGAGTACGACGCCACTCTCGGCGCTGTATTACGCGATCGCCGCCAAAGAGGCGGGACTTCCCGACGGCGTGGTGAACGTCGTGCCAGGTCGCGGAAGCACTGCCGGAAACAGGCTCGCTGAACATCCCGATGTCGATCACGTCGCGTTCACCGGAAGTACGGGCGTCGGCAAGGGCGTCATGGAACGAGCGTCGCAGAACGTTACCGGCGTCACGCTCGAGCTCGGCGGGAAGGGACCGAACATCGTCTTCCCGGACGCCGACCTCGACGCCGCGGCCGCCGGCTGCCACTACGGCATCTTCATGAACGCCGGCCAGATGTGCTGGGCGGGGTCGCGACTGCTCGTCCACGAGTCGGTCCACGACGAGGTCGTCGATCGAGTCGTCGAACGAGCCGAATCGATACCGCTCGGAAGCGGTATCGACGACGACGGCCAGATGGGACCGACGGTCAGCGAGAGCCAGCAGCAGGAGGTCCTCGACTACATCGAGACCGGCAAAGTCGAAGGCGCGACCGTTGCGACCGGCGGGGACGTTCCCGCTGACAAGGACGGTGGCTACTACGTCGAGCCGACCGTCTTCACCGACGTGACGAACGACATGACGATCGCACAGGAGGAGATCTTCGGCCCCGTCCTGTCAGTTATCGAGTTCTCCGATCGGGAGGAAGCGATCGAGATCGCAAACGACTCGCCGTACGGTCTCATGGCGGGAATCTGGACGGCCGACCTGAAGACGGCCCACACGACCGCCGAGTACCTCGACTACGGGATGGTCAGCATCAACGAGTTCCCCGTGACTCAGCCCCAGACGCCCTTCGGCGGCTTCAAACAAAGCGGCCACGGCCGCGAGCAGGGCACCGAAGCGCTCCACGAGTACACGCAGACGAAAAACGTCAACGTCAATCTCGAGTAGCGACGGACGGCCGATGGCGGCGGGCGAGAGTTGTTCCCGCTCGAGAACTTTTATAGTGGTGTATCCCGGTTGTAGTACTGTAATGAGCCTCATCGAGAACGCGCTTACCGACGAGCACCGCGAGTTTCGCGACCGAGCGGCGACGTTCGCGGAGGAAGTCGTCGAACCGGAAGCCGACCGAATCGAACGAGAAGACGAGTTTCCGCGAGCGGTAATCGAAGCGGCGGGCGAACGGGGACTGTTGGGGATTTTGCTTCCCGAGGAGTACGGCGGCGAGGGATCGGACTTCGTCTCTTACTGTCTGGCGGTCGAACGGATTGCACAGGCGAGCGGTGCCGTCGCCGAGACGATACAGGGACACACGTTCGCGGCGCTTCCCATCGCCAACTTCGGGACGACCGCACAGAAAGAGGAGTACCTCGAGTCGATGGCCAGCGGCGATACCGTCGGTGCGATGCTACTGACGGAACCCGACGCCGGGAGTTCGCCGACCGAACTGTCGACGGTCGCCGAGGCCGACGAGGACGGGTACGCCCTCAGCGGTGAGAAGGCGTTCGGGACGAACGCCGGCGTCGCGGACGTCCACCTCGTCGTCGCTCGCAAGCGACCCGCGCCCGAGGGCGGGCACGGTGTGAGCGTCTTCGTGACCCCCGGTGCCGACGAACGAGAGGGATTCACGTTCGATCGAACCGAGTTCATGGGAATGAAGGGGCACGTAACGGGCGACTCCACGCTCGAGAACGTCGGCGTCGACGAATCGTCACTGCTCGGCGAGGTCGGTCAGGGGTTCCGAATCGCGATGGGAACGATCGATATGGCTCGGACGGGTCTGGGAGCGATCGGGATCGGGATCGCCACCGCCGCGTTCGAGGAGGCAGTCGACTATGCCGGGGATCGCGAACAGGGCGGCCAGCCGGTCGGAGAATACCAAGCGGTCCAGGTGCTGATCGCCGACATGGATGCGCAACTCGACGCCGCGCGTCACCTCGTCTACGATTCCGCGACGGCGATCGCCGACGGAAACGGCAGTACGCGACAATCGAGCAAGGCGAAGTACGTAGCGAGCGATGCGGCCGAGTTCGTGACCCGAAACGCGATTCAGGTCCATGGCGGAAAGGGGTACCGAACCGATCTTCCCCTCGAACGATACTATCGCGACGCGAAAATTCTGAGTATCATCGGCGGGACGACGGAGATCCAGAAGACAACTGCCGCGAGCGAAGCCTTGGGATTGTAGCGGTACTCTGACCCGGGCCGTTTGAGTTCGATTTCGGTCCGTAAATCGAGTGTAGTGTGCCGAGAACAGCTCATCCCGTCCGGTTCTGGCTGCGGTGCGTTTCGATAGCGGTCCGGAGATTTTTGTATCGGACGATCGACCGCCTTCTTCGAGAGAACGCACAGTCGCTCTTCGAGTTATGAACCACCGTATACGGAGTCAGTATACGATGACAAGCCGTCGGCGAGAAGACTGCCCAAAGGATCGCCCTGACCAGTGTCCTTCGCGTTCACGCTCCGGTAGAACGACTATAGTAACAACTGCAACTATTTACACGCTGATCGCACAGCTGTCGTGCGATTAGGTGTGCATTGACTTGCAGCGGCTACTATAGCTTTCCGCGAGCGGCATAGACGGGGACCGTCTCCGAAACAGCGATTGTTTACAGACGTACAAGTGTAATTCAGATCGGCTCGAGTTAGTCGCGTGTGAACAGTACTCGCGCAAATACTAGATCGAGGTGATTCCGCTAGTAGCCACTGAAACGAATTACACGCTCATCGTATCGCTGTCACGCGATCAGGTGTACAGTGACTTCAGTGGCTGCTAGAGTTGGTCCCATCGGACTGTTACTCATCAGGGGCCTGTTTAGCGTCATAACCGTCGCCTCCGATGGGCTGCGCATGGCCGGTTCCTCCACGCTTCGTCACCTTTTTTCAGCTACTGACCCCCTGTTGATAGATTGGCGTTCATACTGTGTATACATAAACCGTAAACGAAACAGGGTCTGCAGTACTCCCTACCGTACGTGGTCATCCCCTTCTGGAGACTGCGAAGCCGGTGGCGTCAATAGTATTGGAAGTGTCTGTTTCATATCATGAGTGTGGTATACATGCCGCACCGTTGTCTCTACCACAGTTCATTTATAATCTGAAAGACGGTTACATGATTAAATACGAGAATGGTTCGGCGGACGGGAGCGCAAAACCCAGTCACCGGAACGATCAGACAACACCGGATTTCTATCTCTCCTTTGCTGATGGAATCCAGTGCGAAACGAACGAGTCGATTAACCGATCAGACCGGTTCGAACCGATAGAAGACCCGGTCTTGATCGATCGTGTCATCAATCTCGACGATCTTCAGTCGAACCGTATCGCCGATCGAGAGGTCGTCGTAGCCGGCATCATCGATCCGCGCTGAGAGGAGTACGTCACCGAGGTCGACCGTTCCGGCGACGAACGGCGTGTCTTCGTTCATCCCGATCGCAGCAGTCCCCCGGACTTCGGTGAACGAGTACACCTCTCCCGTATGGGGCAGTGAGATGTACTCGAGACCGTCCGATAGACACTCCGGACAGACGATTCGCGGCGGGAAGTGGGTCGACTTGCACTCTTCGCAACGAGTCGTCGTGAACTCTCCCGCACGGAGGTTATCGTAGAACTCGTGGATCTGAGTGTGTTCTGAGTCCTGTAGCTCGTAGAAATCGAGCAACCGCGGAAGTTCGATCTCCTCCGGAATCGATACCGTTTCACGTGGTGGGTCGTCGTTTGTCATTGTGGATCCCTCGCAAGCGTCATGACGCTGTGCACCGAACCGCTGCCACTGAGGTTGTGGATAAGTCCCGTCTCCGGGCTGTCAGGAACTGCCCGCGCGTCGGGAACGTCACCGGCGAACTGTCGATAGATCTCGAGCGCTTGGTTGACGCCCGTCGCCCCGAGCGGGTGGCCGCAGCCGAGCAGGCCGCCTCGCGGGTTCACGGCGACGTCGCCGTCGAGTTGGCTCCGGCCGTCCTCGACGAACTGGCCACCTTTGCCTTCCTCGGCGAAGCCGAGCTGTTCGTACTCGATGATCTCGCTGATCGAGAAGCAGTCGTGGACTTCCGCGACGTCTATCTCGTCCAGGGGGTCCTCGATACCGGCCTGATCATAGGCCTTCCGTGACGCTTCCCCGGCCTGTGGCCACGTCGTCAGCGAGGGAAGGTTGTTGATGGAGTTGCTGCTCAGACACGACTGTCCACTCCCGGTGATATATGCGGCCGTATCGGTGAGTTCGCGGGCCTTCTCATCGCTGACTAACAGGAGGCCGGTCGCGCCGTCAGTGATTCCACTGCAGTCGAGCAGGTTGAGTGGCGGAGCGATCGGATACGAGTCGAGAACGTCGTCCACGTCGACTTTCTGCTGATATTGCGCGAAGTCGGTTTCGGCGGCGTGGCGCTTGTTCTTCGCGCTCACCATCGCGAGTTGCTCGCGCGTCGTCCCGTGTTCGTGCATGTGGCGCTGTGCGAACTGCGCGAAGTGGGACGGCCCGTTCAACCCGTTGACACCGTCGAACTCTCGATCGAGGACGTTGGTCATGTTCGACTGCATCTCCGGCATGTACTCCGTCCCGAGATTCATTTTCTCGACGCCGATGACGAGCGCGATGTCGAGCTGGCCGGCGGCGATTGCCAGCCACGCGTATCGGAGTGCGGCCTGGCCGCTCGCACAGGCCAGCTCCGTCCGCGAGATCATGCTCGCGTCGATACCGAGCAGCTCCGCGACGACCGGGGCAACGTGGCTCTGGAAGGCGAAGCGTTCCGGTTGGACGGCACCGACGAACAGTCCCTCGACATCCCCCGGCGCGAGATCCGGGACGTCGTCGAACGTCGCTTTTCCCGCCTCCTGAGCGAGATCCTTCCACGTCGCGTCCCGTTCTCCCCACTCGCTGGTTCCTCCGCCGACGATTGCGGCATTTCGTGTCATCGTTATTCGAACTCCGGATCTCGATCCCGTTGGAACGCCTGGACACCTTCGACCATATCGTCAGTAGTCATTAGAAGACCAAAGCCTTGACTCTCCATGGCGATGCCGGCGTCGAGCGAGACGTCCTGGCCCTCGTTGATAACTCTCTTGGCGACCTTTAACGCCGTCTTCGGACCGTTGGCGATTCCGTCGACGAACTCCGACACGGTCGCTTCGAACTCGTCTTCGGGGACGGCACGGTTGATGATCCCCCAGTCGGCCGCCTTCTCGGCGGAGATCTGGTTCCCGGCAAAGACGAGTTCCTTCGTGCGCGGCGCACCGACGATCCTGACGAGTCGCTGGGTGCCGCCGGCGCCAGGGATGAGCCCGAGATCGATCTCCGGACTCCCGAAGCGCGACCCCTCGGTCGCGATCCGGATGTCCGTCGCGAGCGCGAGTTCGAACCCGCCACCGAGACAGAAGCCGTCGATCTTCGCGATGGTCGGGCGTTCGAAGTTGTACACGGTTTCGATCGACTCCTCGACGTCCATCATCTCGGTTGGCTCCTGCGTCAGGAATCCGGTGACGTCGGCCCCGGCCGAGAAGGCGCGGTCCCCCGCCCCGGAGAAGACGACACAGGAAACCTCGTCCGTATTCGCCTCGGTCAGCGCACGCTCGACCTCGGTGAACATCTCCTCGGAGAACGCGTTCAACCGCTCGGTGCGGTCGAACTCGATCTCGAGGACGCCGTCGTCGGTGAGTTCGATCTCGAGGAACTGGTAGGGCCACTCGCCGGTGTAGTCGTAAAAGCCCTCGCCGGCGTCTTCGCCCGTCCGACCGTCGTCGACGAGTTCGACGAGGTACGGATGGGGTTCGTAGCGGTCCTCGCCGTACTCCTCGTGGAGCGACTCGAGTTTCTCGAGGACGGTATCGAGGCCGATCTTGTCGGCGGTGCGGCACGTCCCGATCGGGAACCGACCGCCCAGACGCATTCCGAGGTCGATATCTGCCGGCGTCGCGACGGCCTCACCGACGAGACGGGCCGCCTCATTGATCATCCTGGCCTCGACGCGAAGCGTGTCGAATCCCTCACTGTCGTCCGGCTCGTACGTGATGCCGGGACCGTCCTCGTAGTCGTAGAACCCTGTCCCGGACTTCCGCCCGAGCTCGTCCGCTTCGGTCTTTTCGACGATCGGCGGCGGTGCTTCGTACTCGGAGTCCTCGCGGAAGTGATAGCTGATGTCGATTCCGGTGTAGTCCGCGAGCTCGAACGGACCCATGGGGTACCCGCGCTGGTACACCATCGCGGCGTCGGCCTGTTCGATCGTCGTCTCACCCTCCTCGAGCATCCACGCCGCCTCTTCCATGAACGGGACGAGGACGTTGTTGACGGCGAACCCGTGGATATCCTTTTTGACGTCGATCGGCGTCTTGTCGATCGATTCGACGTACTCGTGGACGCGTTCGACTGTTTCCTCGCTCGTCCGTTCCCCGTGGACGACCTCGACGAGGTCCATCCGGAGTGGCGGATTGAAATAGTGGGTGCCGATGACTTGTTCAGGGTGATCGGTCGCCGTCGCCATTTCGGTGATAGACAGTCCGGAGGTGTTCGATGCGAGGATCGCATCGTCCGAGGTGTACTGATCGACTTCCTCGAACGTGTCCTTTTTGATCTCCATTACTTCGGGCACGGCCTCCACAACGAGATCTGCGTCTTCGACGGCCGTCTTGAGGTCGGTCGTCCCCTCGACTCGAGCGAGGACCTCGTCGGCGGATTCGTCGATCTGTCCCTTTTCCGCGAGCTTGTTTAGGCTCCACTCGATATTGCCGATCCCGTCCTCGACGAGTTCCTCCTCGAGGTCGCGAACCGTTACGCTGTAGCCAGCTATCGCTGCAACCTCCGCGATACCGTGTCCCATGCTTCCGGCACCGAGCACGGCTACGGTTTCGATGTCTCCAGTCGTCATGTTCAGATAGAAGAGGAACATGCATCCTTGTAGTAGCATCGGTATTCAGGCCGTCAGGTCAGCGAAAAGAGCGGAGCGCTCACGGAGTTATTCTATCGGCCGTTCTGGATGGAGGGCTCGCCGAGAGCGGCCGACGATCCGTTACGGTGACTGACAACCGACGAAATGGTCGTAGACGGGACTCGCGAACGGGCGGCCACTTGCAGGGAATGCCAAACTGTACCCGTGTATCAGGACCGGATCAGTCGGCGTTGCGACGGAGAATGATATTCGTTCCGGTCCAAGTGAGCACCTCGTCACCGTCCTGATTGTACGCGCGGGTCTGATTGCGCGCGTAGCCCCGGTCGTCGCGGCTTCCCGACGGTCGCGTTTCGAGGATTTCGTTCTCGACGATCAGGGTGTCGCCGGCGTACACGGGTGTCAACCAGGAAAGTTCGTCCAGCCCCGGCGAACCGATACTCGCCGCCTTGCCGAGGAATTCGTCGACGAGCAGTCGCATACAGACGCTCGCAGTGTACCAGCCGCTGGCGATTATCTCGCCGAACACGGACGCTTCCGCGGCCGCCTCGTCGACGTGTATCGGTTGGGGGTCGTATCGCTCGGAGAACGCGATCATCTCGTCTTTCGGAACCGTGTAGCTACCGAGGTCTCTGACGGTCCCGTCCTCGATGTCTTCGAAGTAGATGTACGACATCACGTGAACGCTCGAGGTCGGAAAGGATAAAACGACCAGATTCTGTCGCCCACTGCGGTTACCGGCCTCCTCACACCGGCGTCGGGCAGTCGCACCCGAAGTTCGTCACGCGCCGACCGAGTGATCGGATCGCCATCGGAGAACAGCACGAACACCGGCTTCTCCCACGACAGGAGTCGCTCGCGCGCCGTTCGTAGTGAGTTACTCCGCCGTGGCTCGGCCGAGGTCACTGCCGCCGGCGACGATACACAGCTTTCCGTCGAGGCGGACACTCATCCGTCCGTTCGGTGCCTTCACAGCCCCATAAAACGGGCGAATCCGATGAGACAGATCGAAAATCACGAGGCAACGTTCCGAGTCATAGCGTCAACTGCAGTACGTGTGGTGAGTAACGGAGATATCTCATCGGTACGAGAACACGGAGCGCTGCGAGAGCGCCACGTTACTGCTGTGAAGACCGAAAAATTGAAATGCGCCGTGTATGATGTTACTACATATCACGCTGTGGCGGCGTGTTGACACCCGAGTTTACCCATGAAACAGCCACTACTCACCACGGATTTCCTGGACCGCGCTGTCAACCTGTACGGCGACGATATCGGTATCGTCGCCAACGATGGAACGGAATTTACGTACAACGAAGTCGGCGAACGGATCGACCGACTATCGAACGCGCTCCGCGAACGGGGGATCGAGAAGGGGGACCGAGTCGCACTGCTGTCGAAGAACTCGCACTATTTCATCGAAACGCTGTACGCGACGATGCAGTTGGGTGCGCTGTTCGTCCCGCTGAACTTTCGGCTCCAGCCCGAGGAGTACGACTATCTCGTCGATGACTGCGATCCGACAGTGTTCATTACGGACGCCGAACATGCTGGCAATGTCACCCACCTGCGAGGGGATAACGACGTCACCGAGTGGATCGCGTACGATGCCGAAAACGCCGACGGAGACTGGGAGGACTACGAGCGAGTCCTCGAGGCGGCGTCGGCCGAGTCGCCGGACCGCCCCGACATCTCGGAGGACGACGAGGCGACGATTCTCTACACGTCCGGTACCACGGGCGATCCGAAGGGCGTCGTTCACACACACCGAAGCCAGCACTACCACTCAATGATCCACTCCCATCACGTGGAACTCGAGGACGACGACGTGCTGTTGTGGACGTCGCCGATGTTCCACATCAACGGCTGGGGACACATCTACGGTCTCACCGGTATCGGCGGGAAACACGTCATCGTTCGCGACTTCGATCCCGCGACCGTCTTCGAGCGCATCGACGAGTACGATATCTCGTTCATGGGCGGTGCGCCGACGGTGCTCAACATGCTCTTGGAGCACCACGAAAACCACGACGTACCGACCAGCGGCGAGAACCCGATTCGCGTCGAAACCGCGGCCAGCCCGCCGCCGAAGCAAACGATCCGGCGGACCGAAGACGAACTCGGCTGGCGAATCATTCACGCGTACGGTGCCACGGAGACGGGACCGCTCATCACGACGAGCAATTCGCGACGCCGGATTCAGGACGGCGACAAGTACGATATCATCAACAAACCCGGATTCGAGACGCTGAACACGGAGGTCCGCGTCGTCGATGAGGACGGGAACGACGTTTCGTTAGACGGCGAAACCAAAGGCGAAGTGATCACGCGAGGGAACCAAGTGCTCGACCGCTA
Organism: Natrinema soli; assembly: GCF_028618695.1. The sequence goes on from NZ_JAQIVI010000022.1 coordinate 38,788, forward strand.
CTGGAATAAGCCGAAACAGACCGATGAAGTGTTCAACGATCGCGTTGAGGGGTGGTTCCACACTGGCGACATCGCGACGATGGACGAGAACAAGATGATAACCATCGTCGATCGGAAGAAGGATATCATCATCTCGGGCGGTGAAAACATCTCGTCCATCGAAGTGCAGGACGTGATCTACGATCATCCGGACATCAAAGTCGCGGCGATTATCGGTGTTCCACACGAGAAGTGGGGCGAGACACCCAGAGCCATCGTGGTCACGGACGAGGGGTCGGAGCTCACCGAGGAGGAACTCATCGAATTCACGCGCGAACGGCTCGCTCACTACAAGTGCCCGACGAGTGTGGAGTTCCGTGACGACCTCCCGCAGACGTCGACGGGTAAAATTCAGAAGTTCGAACTTCGCGACGAGTACTGGGGCGACGGCGAAGACGGAGTCAACTGACGTACCGGTCGTGTGGCCGGCGGTCTCTACGAGTCGTTCGGTTTTCTCGGCTCGCACCCGATCCGGTTGTAACGGGAATTGCTCGGATCCGGTAGCTATTTCATCCAGACGATCCCACTCAGTAGTGGCATGTCATCGCACGACAGTTCGATCCGCGTCGATCACATCGGAATCGCCGTCGAGTCCGTGAGCGACGCCGAACCGCTGCTCTTCGCGCTCGGTTGTGACAAGATCACTGACGACGTCGTCGACGATCGATTCCGATGGGTATACTACTCCCTCGGGGATGCGTCGCGAATCGAGCTCATCGAACCCGTCTCCGAGGAGTCGTTCCTGACGGCGTATCTCGACGAACACGGCCCCGGGCTTCACCACGTGACCCTCGAGGTAGCGGATATCGATGCGGTCATCGAGACGCTAGAAGCCACCGATTTCCCCGTCGTCGACTACCAGGAGTACGACGAGTGGACGGAGGCGTTCGTTTCCCCGCGGACGCCGGCCGGCACGCTGTTCCAACTGATGGAGTATTCCGACCACTATCCCGAGAGTCAGGGGTTACCGCCGGAGTCGTTATACGTGGGTGGTCACCGGGTAGACGAGAACGAGTAAGGCGGAACGGTGTCTCGAGTTCCGGTTGATCAGACGCCGAGATACGCTTGTCGCAGCTCGTCGTCCGCTCTGAGACGCTCCGTCGTTACCTCGTCGACGAGATGTCCCTCTTCGAGGATGTAGTGGCGATCCGCGATCGCCATCGCCGCGGCGACGTTCTGCTCGACCATGAGGACGGTGACGTCACGCTCGTCGTTGATCCGCTGGATGGCCGACTCGACCTGCCGAACGATCATCGGCGCGAGTCCCTCGCAGGGCTCGTCGAGTAACATCAGGTCCGGGTTCGCGACGAGCGCGCGAGCGATCGCGACCATCTGCTGTTGCCCACCGCTCAGATTCTTCGCTTGCCGATCGCGTATCTCATCGAGTTCGGGGAAGACCTCGAACATGTCTGATTCCGGGAGCGGATCGTTCACGGCGGTCGCCGCGACGTGAATGTTTTCGGTGACGGTTAATCGGGGAAAACAGCGTCGCGCCTCGGGGACGTAGCTGAGTCCCAGCTCCGCGATCTCGTGGCTCCGTCGCTCGAGGAGGTTCTGCTCTCGGAACGTGATCGTCCCGGCGGAAACGTGGGGCATATCTGCGCCGACGATCGACCGCATAGTCGTCGTTTTCCCGGCGCCGTTTCGCCCGAGCAGGGAGACGATCTCACCCTCCGCGATCTCCAGGTCCACGTCGAACAGCACCTGGCCGGTTTCGTAGCCGGCTTCGAGTCCGTCGATTGCGAGCAGCGTCATAGTTCGTCCCTCATTCCGCCGAGGTACGCGTCCTGTACCTGAGCATTTTCCTGAATCTCGTCCGGCGTTCCAGTCGCGAGCACCTCGCCGCGATTAAGGACGGTGATCCGGTCGCTCATCGAGAGCACGATGCTCATATCGTGTTCGATCAGCAGCAGCGTGAGATCGAACTCGGACTGGATCGACTCGATCATGGCCGCGGTCTCTTCGGTTTCGGTGGGTCCCATGCCGCTGGTCGGTTCGTCCAGCAGCAAGACTGACGGGTCCGTCGCCAGCGCCATCGCGATACTAAGTCGTCGCTGGTCGCCGTGAGAGAGGTTCGTCGCTTCTTCCTCCGCCAGTGGCGCGAGGCCGACGCGGTCGAGTATCTCGTAGGCCGTTTCCTCGGCGACGCGCTGCCCCCGGCGAAACAGGTCGAACGAGAACGACCCTTGCTCGATCGTCTGGGCGACGATCCGGACGTTCTCGAGCGTCGTTTGCTCTTCGAATAGCTGGTTCGACTGAAACGACCGGACGAGTCCCATGTGGGGTCGTTCGTGCTGGGGAACGTCGGTAATCTCGGTCCCGTCGTAGTAGACTTCTCCCGCCGACGGTGAGAGCGCGTTCGTGAGAATGTTGAACAGTGTCGTTTTGCCGGCCCCGTTCGGACCGATAATCGACCGTAGTTCACCCTCTCGAACGGCAATATCGACGCGATCGACGGCGACGAATCCACCGAACGTACGGGTGAGTCCGCTGGCCCCCAGTGCCGCTTCCGACGGATCGTCTTCCGGCTGTATCATATCCGTATCACTCATAGTTGTCTCTGAACTCGGTCTCACGGCGCCACGATCGGAGCGAGGCTCGGTCATCGGCCCCACCTCCGGACAGCAGCGATCACGTCACGGCCGTCGCTTCGGATGAATCCCCAGAGCCCGTTGCGGGGAGACACCAGAATAACGAGGACGAACGCGAGTCCGAAGAAGAACTGCCAGTAACTGAGAATTGCACCGACTTCGACCGCGCCGACGATCGGTAGCTGTAGCACGTCGAGTGACTGCAGGAACTCTCGGATCCCGAACCAGCTGAGCGCACCGATAAGCGGCCCGAAGAAGAAGTTCGCGCCGCCGAAGATCGTCATCAGGAGCACGTTAGCGCTGGTTTCGGGGCCGAAGTTTGCGACGGCCGCACCGTAATTACTAATCATCAGGAGCGCTCCCGCGACGGCGGAGAACGCACCCGACAGCGTGAACGCCCACACCTTGTACCGGTTCGCCGAGATCCCCATCGCTCGTGCGAGATCCTCGTTGTCCCGAATGGCGACGAGCGTCCGGCCGAACGGAGACCGCACGACCTGCCACAACAAGATCATCGTCACGACGAACACGAGCGCGACGAACCAGTAGTAGCTGGGCTCGAGCCCGATGAGCGAAAGCAGATCGGCGAACCAGCCGATGTCGACGATCCGTTCGCCGCGAAAACTGGTAATCCAGTCCGGCGTCGTTCCCGAACGGAGCCCGTCGGAGCCGCCCGTCAGGCCGTACGGGTTAGAATCGACGATGAAGTGGACGCCCATTGCGAACGCCAGCGTGAGCATGGCGAAATATATCTCGCCGTAGTGAACAGTAATCCGACCGATCACGTACGCGAGCGCACTCGCGATGGCGATACCGAGGATCGTCAGGAGCGAGAACGGAAGGTCGAACTCGGAGATTCCGATGGCGGTCACGTACACGCCGGTTCCGAGGAATATCGCGTGACCGAACGAGAGTAGTCCCACGTAGCCGAACAGGAGGTTGAACGAGGCAGCGAACAGCATCCAGATGAGGATCGTGGTCGCGATGTGTGCACTGCCGATCGTGAGCCCGAGGAACGGTCTGATCAAGAGCGCAACCAGGACGAGACCGATCGGAACTCGAAGCGACCGAACGGTCTCCGCGTTCACGATACCGTATACCCTCTCGATGTGTGACGAGTAGCTCATTCGAGTAACCCCTCCTCACCGAAGAGGCCGCGCGGCCTGACCAGCAGCACGACGAGCATGATGATGTACGGAACGACGCTCCCGATCCCGGAGACGTTGAGCGCCTCGATACCGGTTACGGTCCCCAGAGCGCGAACCACGGTCGGTCCGACGAACACGCCGATTCCGATCAGGAGACCGCTGACGACGCTACCGAAGATGCTCCCGACACCGCCGACGATAACGATAACGAACGCCAGGAGGACGTACTCGAATCCGATCGTGAGATCCATTCCGACTTCAGCGCCCCTGAGAACGCCTGCCAACCCGGCCATGGCGGCCCCCAGGAAAAAGACGATGGTGAACCGTGTCGGAATATCGATTCCGATGAATTCGGCCATCTCTCTGTCCTGTAGTCCGGCCCGAATGGTAAGTCCGAAATCGGTCCGATACATGAGCAGGTAGGTACCGACGATAATGAGAGACGCGATCAGGACCGTGACGAGTCGCAGCGTCGCGATCTGGCCGAAGCCGATCGGCACGGATCCTCGGAGGACGGGTGGAACCCCGAACGTGAGCGGCGTTCCGCCCCATCTGGCCCTCGCAGCCTCTTCGATCATCACGAAAATGCCGAACGTCGCCAGAAGTCCGATAATCGGATTTTCGCCGTAGAGTCGACGGAGAACGCTGACTTCCATTGCAACGCCGAGTAGCCCAACGGCGACCGGGACAATGACGAGCGCTGCCCAGAACGGAAGCGCCTGTAGTGCGACGACTTCGTAGGCACCGTAGGCGCCTAACATAAACAGTCCCCCGTGGGCGAAGTTCACGACCCCGAGGAGGCCCAGAATGAGTGCCAATCCGAGCGCGATCAACGCCAGGACCATCCCGTATGCGATTCCCCCAATGAGGTTCTGTACGAACAGCCGAGGCCGAACTGCCAGCGTAACGAGGAGGAGCGCGATGGTGAGGACTAGCAGCGCTCGAGCAGCCGTCGACCGCGATCCGAGCGTGAATCGTTCGAGTGTAGCCGTAGCCATCTGTGTTACAGTTCACACGCGTCGGATGGTTCGGGGGACGCCTCCTCATCTTCCATTGTATGATCGACGTCGAACCAGACATTGTACGGGTCGTTTTGTTGGTCGCTAACAGCCCTCCCGCTAGTCACGTACGTGGGCTGGATGAGCTGATGATCGTCCTCCCGCCAGTAAATCGTTTCCTCGGTCGGCTGGAGGTCGTAAATCGTCTCGTTTTCGACTTCGTGACCGCTGAGTTCGTCTCGAATCGCCTCGCCCTCGACCGAATCCGCCCGTATCGACGCGCGGACTAGCTGGTCGACGGAGGCGTAGCCGAAGAAATGGCGGACGAACGGGTCGTGGTCCGAGAACTCGGCGAGTTCCTCTAACCACTCTTCGGGGACATCGAGTGCTGGACTCCATCCCTGACTGTTGACATCGAGAATAGAAGCTGCTTCTGAGTCGATTCCCCAGAGTCCGACGTCCTCGGTCTGGTGCATCATGAACGAATAGTCGTCCTGCATCTCGCGGTTCAGTATTTGGCTGGTCGACGCTCGCTGGTCAAGCCCAGCGACGAGCAGTGCGATCCCGTCTGCACCGGAGTCTTCCGCACTGTTGAGATACGGATTGTACTCCTGCGTAGGGAACGGCACTGCCTCCTTGCCAACGATGTTTGCACCCTCCGCCTCGAGCGCCTCGGTGTATGCCTCCTGGGCCGTATCGCCCCACGTATAGTCCGAGTAGAGGAGATACCAATTGTCCTCGAGGTCCGCCATCGCGGGTGCCGTCGGCGCGACCTGCATCGTGTTCGACATATACGTACTGAACATATACGACGAGCACTGCGCCCCTGTGATATCGTCAGAGCCGCCGTGGACGCAAACGGGGACTTGATTTTCGGTCCCCCAGTTACCCACCGCGAGCCCGACGGCGGAACTGACGCCGCCGTATGCCACGTGGGCGCCCTCGTCGACCACCATTCCTTCTATCTGATCGACCGCTTCGTTCGGGTCCGCCGCGGTGTCACCAGGGACGATCTCTATCGAAATGTCGAATTCCTCCTCGAGATGTTCTGCTGCGAGTTGGCCGCCGTCACGCTCAGCCTCTCCGTACGGAGCGAACGCTCCGCTGAGCGCTGTCGGACACCCGATAATGATTTCGTCTCCTAAATCGCTTTCATCCCCACCGAGACAACCCGCAAGTCCAGTTGTACCGATGGTTATAGTTGCACCTGCCCCCCGAAGTAGATCACGTCTGTCAATGTCCATCATGGTGGAACAAGCGTATAAATGGAATAGGGTTATAAATAGATTGTGCACCAACGTCTATGATGGAGTGGCGGACGAGATGCGACCGGTTTCTCGTGGCAACGCTCGGCCCGTACGACTGCGCTCTGTGCCCGTGAGAGCGACCTCCGGTACGGCGGCTTCTCCTGCAGCCCTGCTAAGTCGGCTCGACCGAGGTGAAAACGTGGAGCCCGTTATTTCTACGCTGGCTGACCGTTCTCGAAAAACGCGGACGGGCCCTCATTGAAGCGACTGACTCGTTCGCTCGAGTATGAAGCGGTTCTGTTCGAGATAGTGCCGCGTTTGCTGTCGAAGACCACATCGCCATCTGTACGGACGCCTCGGTCGGATCGTTCGCGTCCAGTATCGCATCGTCCGTCTCGGTCTCGATAAACTCGGCTTCCGTCACGTCGAGCGGGCGGTCGCGAGCGCAAGATCAACCGCATTCGTCGCGGAGCTTCCTCAACTACCCCGTCACTATCCGTATTGATAGTTGACCGAGATAATATCCGCTGACTGCTTTACTCGCTTCGCGAGATCAGAACGCTGATCCTCATCCGTAACTTGGTTCGTCGGACAGACCAGTCCGATAGCCCCGAGGACGGATCCTGCGACTATGATCGGGGCGCCGAGAAGCCCCATCCCGATGACCTGTTCGTCCCAATCGCAAGCGTAGCCAGTTTCCCGAATAGCAGCGAGCTCGTCTCGGATCGCGTCGGGATCCGTCTTCGTGTGTTCGGTGGGCGCCTCAAGGGTACGAGTGGCGAAGAATTGATCGATCTCCTCGGTAGAAGAGTAGGCGAGAATCGCCTTGCCCGAGGCATTGGCGTGCAGGGGGTTACGCATCCCGGTGTATAATCCGAGCTGTAGCGAACGTTGTCCGTCTTCGATATGTGCGATGACGAGTTCACCGTTTTCCTCGATCGTGAGCACTGCGGTAAATCCGGTATCATCTGCAAGGTGGGTAAGCTCAGTCTGAGACGCTCGGAATAGCCGATTTCGATATTTCACACGTCCACCGAACTCGAGGAAACGGAACCCGAGTCGGTATCGTCCATCGACGTTAATGACGAACCCAGTGGCTTCGAGCGTGCGGAGATATGCATGGACAGTGCTCCGATGAGTGTCGAGATGGTCGGCGAGTTCGGTAACGCCGAGAGAATCGTTTTCCCAGAGGAGTTCAAGGATTTCGAACGTGCGACGAACCGTGGCGAGTTGATGGTTGGAATCGTTCATGCACCGATATAGGATGGTATTGGGTGATAAATCGTTTGGATATTTCATACAAGAACCCCCTTCGATAGACGACTATTTACAGAAATACATTTGTGAAAACTGGGTCTTACTGAACGACAGTCCTGCTATAGCAGCAATTGCAACTATTTACACACTGATCGCACAGCTGTCGTGCGGTCAGGTGTGCATTGACTTGTAGTAGCTGCTATAGTAAGCCGCTGAGGCGGTTTGTATCTCATCAGTAGGATGTGGTGATATCAGAATACACCCTTCACGAAGACTGGGACGATTGCTCTCAGTGGCTTCCTGGCGTTGAGTCGGCGAGAAACACGGCGTCTTCGACATCGTATTTCTCAGTGAGGTCGTTTAGAAACATCTCAGTATGTGTAGTTGTACGTGTTAAAGCGATCCCAACGTGGAGAAATACGCTCGTTTTAAATATCGAAACAGCACACATCCAGTAGCGCTACTCATATAGTTGGATTGCTGTTACATCGGTCGCATGATCCGACTGTGTTCATCTATCGGTTTTCTGTCCCCGATTACGAGGTAGCTACCGGGCTCGTTCGACACACGTTCGTAACTGAGCAGCCTCCCTCTGGAGAGAAATTATATTCCGTATGAATCTCACGAAATTGGAATATCTATTCAAGAAATCACTCAGTGGCCGTGAAGTACTAATCAGACCGATCTAGACGCGTATTTCTCCGAACAGAAGCAGTTCGACATCGTCGGAGCGCTTCGAATCGAGCAACTAGACAGCTCGGGGCAGACAAAACAGGCAGCGAGAAGACACCTGGGAGAATAAAAGAGGCAGCGAATGAAATCGAGGATACTAGACATTCGAAAGACCGAACTGGATAGCATTCACAATCAGACGGATTGGTATTGACAAAGTAGGGGTTTACCAGACTCTGCTATTACAACCCTATGCTCGTAAATGCGGGACTCAGAACACTGAATAAATGGCCTCGGTTTGCATATAACAAACAACGTGTGAGATCACGCTACGGGAGAATATGGTAACAGATGGAATAACACATCACTAGTAGTGAATAAACGCACATATAAGCTATGATCCCGCGGTCATCGGTTACACGGGCCGTGTTCAGAGCAGTTGATTCCCTACGTACGCGTACTCTGGAGCCAGGTTTCGGCGGTATTCGATTCGGCGTTTCTGAAATAATTTCCGAACTGGTAGGTTCGTTATTTTACTTCTTGAAAGAGACGTTCGATGGCGTTCCGATTTCCGTGTTTTTCGTATCGAAATCGGAGATCGTATCGGTTGAGTACATCTTTCAGCCAGGATCCGGAATCGACGAGAACCACGGCATCGTCGACATCGTGTTTCTCGAAGCGTTCGGAGCGGATGATCGAGGGAACACCTTCGTTCCTCGCCGGAAACAGCCTGACATGGGGGAACTCGTTCGTTTCGGGATCGACAGCAGCGTGCAGCCAGTAGCGCTGATCGTCGAGCGCGATGTGATCCGGCCGGGCACCGTCTGCGGCTGTAAGTCGGCTTTCTGGATCCAGTTATGAACAGTCGAACGCGCCCGTTTGATACCGAACCATTCCAAGACAGAGACAGTCTCTGAAAGTGATAACCCGCACAACTGAAGCTGGATACTGAGCGCCAGTAGTTCGCGCGGTGTCTGCTCGCGCTCCAGAAAGTCTCACCCGATCTCGATGCTAGCGCCGTCGAGGCGGTCGAATTCTGGCATGGCACAACGAGTTCCACCGCCTCACTCCTTCACGCGCTACTCTGAACGAGCGCCTCCGCTCACGCTCCCAACAGTCATCAAATTCCGCTGCGTAGCGCTCGCTGAGCAGGTCTGCGACCAACATGGACAAACGAGCTCTCTGACCTGCTCGCTTCTCAAACCACGCTACCGAGACGGTACCAAATATACTGATTCTATGGATATGTTACATACATAGGGGTGTGATTTGCGCGCCGTGCAATACGATCTCACGACTGCGATCGGCACTCGTGCGTTGTGCAGTTTCAGGGTCGAATGCATTCGAGTGTATCAAGGTCTGAATCATCGGTTTGATCGGATGGTCTGCTCATCAGCTATTGTTTTCTCATACTAAACAGCACGTATCCACGATACTGCCGCGGGATGAGTTCATCTGTCGTTCAAGTGTTACTACTTGTACCGCAGTGGCGTACAACGAAGGCGAGTATATTCTGGCTTCCAACCAGTGTGGAGATTCGCCGACTGATAACGGTGAATCGCACAATCAGTTATACCGAGAGTATATGAATGACATGAATCGATCAGAGCGATGTGGAATTGATTTCGATAATATTGACCGCCTGGCGGATCATTTCTGGAAGTTCACCAGTAAGGCGTTCTTCGTTCATTCGTCTACCCGGACCGATAATGCTGATCGCACCGTACAGACCGCCATCTTGGTCGTGGATCGGAGTACCGACGCCGACCAATCCCGGAATGGTTTCACCGTGATTGTATGCGATACCCTCTTCGCGGATCTGCTCGAGCTCGTTCCGTAACTCTGCTTCGTCAGTGATCGTGTTCGGCGAGATGGCCTCGAACTCAGTCTCTTCGATGATCCGATCGCGTTTTGCGGGAGGCATGAACGCGAGCATCGCCTTTCCGACGGCGGTATGATAGAGTTCGTTTCGATAGCCGACGTACACCTCCGTCTGGACGGCGTTTTCTCCTTCGGCAGTGTGAAGGCAGACGCCTTCGCCGCGTTCTTCGACGGTGAACAGTGCCATTTCTCCGGACTCTTCGGCGAGTGTGTCTACTTCCTTTGTCGCAATATCGTGGATGTCGATCCGGTTTTTCGCGTGGTGTGCGATATCGATGAACCGCAATCCGAGTTTGTACCCGTCGCCTTCGTTGATGACGTAGCCGTTCTCCTCGAGGGTCGCTAAGTGACAGTGGACCGTGCCCTTCGAGATGCCGACCTCATTCGCGATTTCGGTAACGCGCGCTCCCTCTCTCTCGGTAAGGATGTCGACGATATCGAGCGATCGTTGGACCGCCTGTACCGGGTTTTTCGCGTTCACCATTTCTTATACTGGTATGCAATAACACGCCCCATAAATGTTTGGTCCTGTTAAACAGTTCTCGTCCGACGACAGTGATCCCAGATATACCGATTAATTAGGCCTGTACCGCCAGATATACTGAATTCCATGTCCGTTGCACAGCAATATCTACGATATACTACCCGCACCTGTCTTGGATTGTCGCCCTCTCGGAGACACGTCCACCTATTTCGCCATACCAAACGACGCGGGGTATCCCGGCGAGTGCGGGAGACCGTACCGACGAGTCGTCCTTGCGGTCACAGAGATCGAGTTCAGTCCCGATTGTAACCGATAGTAGCCACTGAAACGAGTTACACGCTGATCGTATCGCTGTCATGCGATCAGGTGTGCAGTGACGTTCAGTGGCAACCATACGGCGTTTTGGAGCTATCGGTTGGTGGTCTATTTTCCCAATGATTTATACCAGTTGGATAGTATCTATTGTTCGAAGGTTGGAGTGATCTCTGAATGCGAACGATAGCCACTGACGGAGAGGGAAACGTATGGGAGGAGACGCGCGAACGACCCGAACCGAATCCGGGCGAAGCGGTCGTGAAGATTCGTACAGTCGGAATCTGTGGGAGTGATATCGGATTAATCAGTGGCGAAGGGCCGCCCTGGACCCAGTATCCGCTCGTTCCAGGACACGAGGTCTGTGCGGAGGTCGTCGAACTCGGCGAGGATATCGATTCGCTTTCGGTGGGTGATCGAGTCGCCCTCCATGGGTTCATCTACTGTGGCACTTGTACTCCCTGTCGGGAAGGTCGGTACTACCAGTGTGATGACCTTCGCGAAATCGGATTCACAGTCGACGGCGGCTATCGAGAGTATGCCGCCTTCCCTGTCGACACGTTGAACCCGCTCCCCGACAGCATCTCGGATCTCGAAGCCTGTCAGATCGATTCTGCGGCGTGTACGCTCCACGCGATGAAACGCATCGAGACGTCAGTTTCGGATACTGCTGCGGTCCTCGGGCCGGGATCGCTGGGGTTGTTTGGCGTTCAGTTACTCCGTGCCAGGGGAGTCGAGGATGTGATTCTTACCGGCACGCGTGAGGAACGACTCAATGTCGGCCGCACCCTTGGCGCGACGAAGACGGTCAACGTTCACGAGGCGGATCCGGTGTCGGTGGTCGACGAGTACACCGACGGACACGGGGTCGAGGTCTGTGTCGAGGCGGCGGGTGCTGGGGACGTGGTGAACACATGTCTGAAAATCGCCGCTAAACAGGGCCAGATCGCACTAACGGGCGTCTTTAACGGTCCCCGAGAGATCGATCCGAACGATATCGTCGCCAAGGAATTGTCGGTCGTCGGTGGTGTTACCGCCTCCCATGCAATCGACGACGTAATCGAACTGTTCGAGCGGGGGGAACTCACCATCGACGGTATCGTCACCCACGAGTTCGACCTCGCAGCGTACGACGATGCACTCGAGTGCGTCCGCGAACGTCGCGATGGTGTTATCAAGGCCGTTCTCCGGCCCTGACATACCACCGAGGGAAGAAGCGTCACGTTCTCCGGAGTTCACGGACGATGCGGGCAGTCGATATTCGCAGTAAACTGCTCGTGGTCGAGCTACCCACTGGATATGAACAGTAGCTGCGAGCGGCGATGGAGGTGCGTCTCTATTCTCTCCCGTTGGACAGCAAATATATACCTGGATAGTATCGTCTGTGCCATGGCCGGCCCCTCGGAGGACGAGATCGAACACGCGTCAGCGCTGCAGGAAGCGGCCAAAACGGAGCCGTCGTCGGTCGATGTCGACGACGTCGTCGATCTTCTCGTTGACGGCGATCAGCAAACACGATCGATTGCGTTCGAGGCATTCACGGAACTCGCGGCGGTTCGATCGGCGGCCGTCGACGCCACCGTGGCTCGTCTCGAGGAGCATCTCACTACCGACGTCACCGACATCCGTCGACGGGCCGTACTGACGACCGAGGCGCTCGTCGAGCGGCATCCCGAACCGTTCGAACGTGTCGTTCCCGAACTCCGGGCGATCGCCGACGATCGATCGACCCCCGGTCGTGAACCGGCCATCCTCGCCTTGGCGAAACTCGCTCTCGAACGACCGACCGCTGTGGTCCCCGCCGTCGATTCGTTGCTCGCGATCTGTCACGAACCGGTCATACCAGTCGACGATTCGACGCCCGACGGTATTCCGGACGCCGGACCGCACAGGGGTGCCGCGCTGAAACAGGAACGAAAAAACCGAGACGAGGTACGCGTTCACGCGATCGCGGGGCTCACACGAATCGCGGCTGCGGATCCGGCCACGATTCGGGGGTCCGTCTCCGACGTGGCTGACCTGCTCGAGGACGACAATACTCTCGTTCGGGCGGGCGCCTGTGAGGTACTCGAGGCTATCGCATTGGAGTTCCCTCGAGAGGTGGAACCGTTCGTGTCAGCTCTCGCGACGCGGATCGCGTCGGACGGAAAACATCCGGTTCCGTGGCGAGCAGCGGACACGCTCGTGGCCGTCGGGGACGCATGTCCGGAGCGGGTCGGTCACGCCGTTGCGCCGATCGTCGACGATCTGTCGAAGTTCGTCGAGTCGCGCAACGCTGAACGGCGGACGAACGGTATTACCCTTCTTGCAGACGCTGCGAACGCGCAACCGAAGGCCGTCGAATCGATGATTCCGAAGCTTCGAGCGCGACTCGAGGACGACGATCCGTCCGTTCGAGCGAATGCAGCGCTTGCACTCGGTTTCGCCGGCGACGTCACCGCTTATGCAACCATCGCTGAACTCGCCGAAAGCGATCCCAATGCGGATGTGAGAGACGCTGCTGACCGTTCGCTCGATAGACTCAGACGGACAGAGGCAACTGACGGATAGGGGCGTACTGCCTGTGAGCGTCGCGACTGTTCGGTCGATCAGCCCCGACGCGTCCGTCCCGGGCTCCCGCCGAAAAGGTTTATATGACCGTGTGTCAACACGTACCTTACGAAGCGAACGACCGGATGGCGCGTGAATTACCGCCAAGCAAACGAAGATCTATGACAGTAGAATGACACAGAGTAAACAGGAGTACGAATCCTATACCGAGAACAATCAGCAGACGATCCTCGAGGTCCGCGACGTGAGTGTAACCTTTGATATGGACCGCGGCACGTCACGCGTCCTCGACAGCGTGAGCTTCGACGTTAACCGCAATGAGATGCTCGGAATCGTCGGCGAGAGCGGCAGCGGGAAGTCCATGTTTGCGGCGTCGTTGCTCAACGCGGTCGTCGATCCCGGCGAAGCGTCGGGTGAAATATGGTTTCACCCCACAGATGGTGATCCCGTCGACGTTCTCTCGCTGACCGACGACCAACTCGAGCAGTTCCGCTGGGAAGAGATTTCGATGGTGTTCCAGGGGGCGATGAGTTCGTTCAATCCGACAATGAAGATCAGGGAACACTTCGAGGAGACGATCCGGGCCCACGGGAAAGACATGGACGAGCGAATGGCCCACGCTCGTCAGCTCCTCACCGACCTCTATCTCGATCCAGACCGGGTGCTCTCCTCGTACCCGCACGAGCTCTCCGGCGGTATGAAACAGCGAGCGCTGATCGCGCTGAGCCTCGTTCTCGACCCCGAGGTGCTCGTCATGGACGAGCCGACGGCCGCACTCGACTTGCTCATGCAGCGGTCGATTATGAACCTTCTCGAGACCCTCCAGAACGAGTACGATCTCACGATCGTTTTCATCACGCACGATCTACCGCTGGTTGCGGGATTGGCCGACCGTCTCGCGGTGATGTACGCGTTCGAATTCGTCGAGTTTGGTCCCAGCGATCACGTCGTCCGGAACGCGTCCCATCCGTATACGAGGGCGTTGTTGAAGTCGGTGCCGAGCGTCGACGCTCCGCTAGAGAATATGAATCCGATCGACGGCGAAAGTCCGGACCCGGTCGACACGCCGTCCGGTTGTTCGTATCATCCCCGATGTCCGATATCGACCGAGAAGTGCGTCCAGGAAGACCCCGGGTATCACAGCGTTGACGACGGACAAGAAGTCACGTGTTTCCACTGGGAGGAATCGGCCGATGCCGTCCAGTACGACCTCGGTGTCGAAGAGCTCGAATCGGAGTCGATGTCGCCAGCCGACCGTTCCGATACCGAGACTCTCATGTCGTTGACCAATGTCGACGTCCACTTCGATCAGGCCAGTTTCATCGACAAGGTATTCAACAAGGACATGACGGTTCGCGCGGTCGACGATGTTTCGCTCGACATCAAAGAGAACGAGGTCATCGCGCTCGTCGGCGAATCCGGCTGCGGAAAAACGACCCTCGGCAAAACCGCGATCGGTATCCAGGAGCCGACATCGGGGACGGTGACCTACCGAGGAATGGACATCTGGGAGGCGAAACGGGGGAACGCCGACATCGACCCTGACGAGGTCCGCCGAGCCTTACAGATCGTTCATCAGGATCCGGGCAGTTCCCTGAACCCGAGTCGAACCGTGCGGACGAGTCTTGCCGCCCCGCTCAAGCGATGGCGCCCGGATCTGAACTCCAGCGACCGCGAAACGGTGATCTCAAATCTCCTCGAGCGGGTCGGGATGAAACCCGCTGAGGACTACGCGGTTCGGTTTCCGCACCAGCTGTCCGGCGGCGAAAAACAACGCGTCGTCCTCCTGCGATCGCTGCTGATGAGTCCGGACCTCATCCTCGCGGACGAGGCGGTCAGCGCGCTCGACGTCTCGTTGCGTGTCGAGATGATGGATCTCATGCTCAACTTGCAGGAGATGTTCGATACGTCGTACCTGTTTATCTCTCACGACTTCGCGAACGCACGGTATCTCGCCGAAAAGTCCGGGGGTCGTATCGGAATCATGTACCTGGGCAATCTCGTCGAGATCGGGCCAGCGAAGGAGATTATCCACGATCCGAAACATCCCTACACGAAGGTGCTGCGGTGGGCGACGCCGCCGCTCGATCCGGACGCGGCGAGGGAAGCCCAGAAGACGAAACCGCCGGTTCGGGAGATTGACATCCCGGACCCGACGGATCCGCCGAGCGGCTGTCCGTTCCATACTCGGTGTCCGGAGGCCCGCGACGTCTGTCGACGAGAGATGCCGTCCATGGTCGATACGGACGATGGCTCGTTCGTCGCCTGCTTCCGGGAGGACGAGTCCCACGAATACTGGGAGAGCGAGCCGCTTGACGACGCCGAAGAAACCGCTTCTATCGACGAGCTGGCCTGATAGCAGGGCACCGATCCACGATTTGGGACGTTCGATGGTCTACTCTTCGACTGTGACGGACTCGCCGGTTGCTACCTCGAGAATGGGTACCAAAGGATTTTTGCGACCGAGGGAGTGGAGAGAGACATGGCTGGCAAATACGATAAAAGTTACCTCGATCACCTTTGCGACTACGAGCAGGGATGGCAGTTGCTGTTTACGTTTTCCGTGGGGTTTCTGGGCCTCTCGTTGCTGTGGTTCGTCTCTCTCGATACCGGGTCCGCGGCGTACGTCGTCACGATACTGAACCTGTTCGGTCTCACCGTTCTCGCCCTCGTCAGCGGATTCGTCCTCTCTCGGTGCAGATGAGCGAGCGGTCCAGTCGCCATCGCGGGGATTCAAACGGGTTCGAGTCCGTGGTTCTCCGATCGCTCGGTACCGTTCGGAGACGGTCGGAACAGTGACGATGTTCTCAACTACGGGGTACCTGTCAGGATTATGTACGCAACTGGAAACAGCTACTCCGAACGATGCCAGCCCACCAACGGGATAAACTATATGAGGAATGGGAAAGCATTCAATATCATCTAATGCGACAGTATGTAGCACGATCTTGGAACGTAATAGTCACCCTGATCGGGGTTTTGGCCGGATTCGGGTACTACTGGAAACGAATCGGACACGCGTTCGTAACGCTCATTAGCGTGACAACGATCACGTTCGTCCTGTTTCGGATGATGCCGGGAAACCCGGCGCAGGCGATGCGCGCGCAGTTCGAGGAACAGCTGGGGGGACGTGGACAGGCCGCCGACCCCGAAGTTATCGATCAGATGGTACAGGTCCACACCGGCTTCGATCCGAATCAACCGATGTACCTACAGTACTTTGAATATATGAGAGATATCATCCTGTACCAGGACTTCGGTCAGTCGATCCAGTACGGCGAACCGGTGTTCGACATCTTGTTCGCGGCGATGCCGTGGTCAGTGTTCATCAGCGTCTACGGTTTGGCACTGGGATATACGGCAAACATTCTCCTCGGTGCCGCGATGGCGTACACAGAGGGGTCTCGGTTCGACAACTCCATGACCGTCGTCGCAACGTTTCTGAACTCGATCCCGTACTACGTCGGTGCCATCCTCTTTCTCGCCTTCTTCGCGTACGAGCTCAGATGGTTCCCCGGCGGCGGTCGATACGATACGAGCCTCGAGCCGGGGCTCACTATCGAGTTCATGTCGAGCATCGTTCACCACGGCACGCTGCCGATCATGTCGAGTTTCATCGTCGGGTTCGGTGGCGGTGCGCTCGCAATGCGCGGAAACTCCGTTCGGATTCTGGGGGAGGATTACCTCCGTGTCGCCCGGCTCCGAGGGATCAGTTCGACCCGAATTGCGACGAGATATGTCGCTCGGAATGCCATCCTGCCGCTGTACACACAGATGATGATCGGCATCGCCGCCGTGTTCTCGAGCAGCGTCGTCCTCGAATACATCTTCACGTATCCGGGCGTCGGCTGGTATACGTTCGACGCGATCAACATGCGCGATTATCCCCTCCTAATGGGCTCGTTCCTGTTTTTCACCATTATCACACTCATTGGTATTCTCCTCGCCGAGTTCACGTACGGAATCGTCGACCCGCGAGCAGGGTCAGGTGGTCAAAGTGAGTCATACTGACGAAACATCCACGGATGGTGGCGCACAACTCAGCGACGACCAGTTGTTCGGGCAACTTGCAGAGGCCGACAGCGTCCACCTCTCGAAGTGGGAGCGTTTCGATCGCACGCTGGATGCCTATGTGCTCGCTCCCGGGCGCGTTGCGTGGAACGACTGGCGAACGCGGTTCGGAATCGTGGTCATCGCGCTGTTCGCCTTTACCGGGACCGTGGCACCGCAGCTAGTGAAGAGCCCGGCCACGAACCAGGCACCGGTGAATCATCCACCGTTTTACGGCGGTCTCTCCGCCATCACCGAGCAGGGCGGATGGATCGACGTCACGCAAGCGTCGTTCGGATACATTTCGATCCCGTGGCTCTCGTTCCAGTATCCGCTGGGGGCCGACAACTACGGCTCGCCGATCGGACGCCAACTCGTCCATGCGACGCCGGATATGCTCGAGTTGGTCATCGCCGGTGCGATCGTTTCCGTCGGATTCGCGGTTCTCATCGGAGTCACGGCCGGGTACAAGGGCGGGAAAGTAGATTCGGTCCTCATGTCCGTCACGGACATCGTAATGACGATGCCTGGACTCCCGCTGGTCATCGTCATCGCGGCGATTTATCCGCCGCGCCAAGCGTGGTTGGTCGGGGTCGTCCTCGCAATCGACGCGTGGCCGGGCCTCGCGCGCGCACTGCGGTCACAAGTCCTGACGCTTCGCGAGGAGTCGTACGTCGAGGCCTCGCGAACAATGGGACTCCCCTCGAGGACGATCCTCTCACGAGATATCACGCCGCAACTGATGCCGTACATCCTCATTAACGCGGCGCAGGCCGGGAGAAAGGTAATCTTCGAGTCCGTCGCGCTGTACTTCCTCGGGGTACTCCCGTTCACCACTGCTAACTGGGGGATCATGATGGACACTGCCTATACCGACGGATACGCCCTCGTCAATCTCAGTAACTTCTACCAGCTGTTGTGGCCGATGACGGCGATCATCGTCATTTCGTTCGGGTTCATCCTGTTTTCACAGGGGATGGATCGAGTCTTCAATCCCCGTATCAGGGCACGGCACGCGAAGAAAGCCGGTGCTGACGAGGAGGAGATACCTAACTGACTCCGCAGTTGCCGTCCCGTCTGTTGACGCACTTCCTCCAATTCGGTGTAATTCTATTGCTGACGCATTCACCGCTAGTCACCGCTGAACGGTCAACAGTCCCGATCGATGCGTGGGTTGTTGCTCGGCGTTCATCCGATTCGATTGCGGCTGGAATCCGATCCAGCAGGGGACTGAGGCCAACATTTATGGTATTAGCCAGTGATCTACGGATAAAGCGTGCTGTCAACACAAACTGATTCAGATCCGAATACATCGAGCGAACGCCTCTATCGTGTCCTCACGATGCTCCGGGGATCGTTCCTGCTATCGATCGTGGTGATAGGCGTTGTGATGTTGCTCGTGGGGGGGATCTTCGATAGCATCTCGCTCACACAACAGGACGGGGTCATTGCCGGGATGCTCGGCGTATTCGGTCTCTCAGCGATCGCTCTCGGGGGTACATTCTATGTCCTCCTGGTACTCATCAGTCGCTACTAGACGTGTGCGATCCCCTCACGCTCACCAATCGTTCGACGAGACAAATTCTCTCGAGTAGCCGCTGATAGTCAGTGCGCACCGATCGCACGACGGGAGCGCGGTTCGGAGCGGCGCGGTTCGGAGCGAACAGAGTGAGCGAGAACCGCGGACTGTGCAATCGATGTGGAAACCGTTTCAGTTCTTCCGCTCGTAGCGGCAATCTAGAGCAGGGAGAGTATGATCAGGGAACAGTATTATCGGATTTAATATAAAATGGTATTTATTCTCTGCATGTGAATACAGTTAGCGTATGCCAGATTATAACAGACATGACTCCATCGATTCGGCCAGTGAGTTCATCACACGGCGGAAGATGATGGCCGCGGGCGCGGCGGCGGTGACGGGTGGAGTCGCCGGCTGTCTCGGTGGGAGCTCCGATAACGACGGCACAATCACGACGTTCCACTCGTCGATCCCGACCGAGATGAATTTCAACACGTGGGCCCCCAGCTACCCGTGGAACCCGACGTGGTTACTACTCGAGCCAGTTCTTCGGTACTACTCCGACGGATCGATCTCGCACGAGATGATTGAAGACTGGGAGTACGACGAGAATTCACAGGAACTAACGGTCCACCACAACGACGAGTTCTACTGGTGGAACGGTGACGTGGTCAACGCCGCGGACAAGTACTGGTACGGTGAAGTCGCCCGCCTCCTCAACCCCGGGTCCAGCAACTACGAACAGCTTTCCCTCGAAAACAACGGTCAAACGATCATTCGGGAGTACAAGGAGCCGCAGAATCCACAGCTCGTCGAGTACAATCTTGGCGGGTATCTCGGCGCAATGATGCGTGGTCACCGCGACAAGTTCCGCCCGTGGGCCGAGGAACTCCAAGACGCTTCGACAGAAGAGGAACGAGTCGATATAGAGAAACGGATGGTCGAGGAAATGCCGCTACACATTTCGACGGTCGCCGACGAGGGCCTCGGTATGGGTCCGTTCGAAATCGTCGACTTCGACGAACAGGGGATCCACTGCGAACTGTACGACGAGCACCCGTACGCCGACCAGATAAATATCGACAAGCTCGAGTACGTTCTCGCGGCGGACGAGGCGGTTGCCCAGCAGATCATGGGCGGCGATCTCGACTTCGGGTTCGGTCGGTTATCAAACTGGATCGGCGATCAGAATACGAACAACGTGGAAATGCTCGCCCCGTACCAGGATACGTTCATGCGCAAGCTCGAGTTCATGATGCAAGGGCCTGCCGCCGAGCACATGCGCACGTTGGAAGTCCGTCGCGCGATCGCTCACGTGATTAATCTCGAGCACGTCTCCACGAACTTCACTCCGGAGAGTACGGTCCGATCCCGACAGACCGGACTTCCGGAGCTCGTGACGGAAGACAAGCTCGGTGACTCCGTCGACGACTTCATCGATTACCCCACGGAAGCGGACGAAGAGGGGGCGACCGAACTGATGGAATCGGCGGGATACGAACACGACGGTGAGAGCTGGCTGGACGACGGCGGGGACACGGTCGGGCTCGAGATAGCCGTCCCACAGTGGGCCGACAATCCCGCTCGGACCGTTACGGACCAGCTCTCACAGTTCGGATTCGAAGTGGATCTATCCGTTCTAGAGGGTGCGACATACAACGATCGGACGGAGGATAGCGTCGATTTCGACCTGACGATGGGCAATCACGGAGCGCTGATCGCACATCCGTCCTACTATTTCCGGCCCACTCACAAACACGGCAACGATCTCGGCGATGCGAACGTCATCGAGGGTGCGCTCGAAGACGGTCAGGACCGGTCGCCGTACAACGGCAAAGAGTTGATCGTCGAGATTCCGACGGAAATCGGTCAAGAGGACCTCTCCGGGTCGACAGAAGAAGTCAATCTCTACGAACTCTATCAGGAGTGGATGACCACGCAGTCCGAAGAACGGAATCAAGAACTCGTACAGACGTTCGCCCGGTACTGGAACTTCTATCTGCCGGGGATCGACCTGTTCGAGATGATGGGCGGTTCGTGGGGGAACACCAATAACTGGGAGTTCGACGTCAATGACGAGTGGAAAGCGTACCGCGGCGGGTTCCGCGCCGCGAAGCGAGGGTATATCTCACCGAAGTAACGCCGGCCACGAGCACGCATTCGCTCCACGATTGAATGCGACGTCCGTCCGATCGAACCCGGAAATCGATGGAACCGACTGTGCTGTGCGCATCGTACGGTCGAACGCTCGCGTCGGTTGCTGTCACGCCCCGCTGCGCTTCGTCTTCGACGACGGCACCTCCCGATTTCTCTCCTTCTCGAGACGATTGTAGTTTGGATAGTAATCGGTCAGTGATACTCAACCAAGCATATATGTTCGCGGATACTGTTATGCATGGTGATGGCGAGTGACAATCCAACTACTAGCACACCCAGGTGGCAACACGACGGTCTCTGTACCGTAATTGATCGATCACCGGATATCGACGTTCTCCGTCGGTCGTTTCTCGCCACAACGGGAGCGGGAATCGTCGGCGGGCTGCTCGCCGGATCCGAAACGACGCGAGCCGCCGAAGACGACGCGTCTCACCGGAAGACTCGGCCAACGGTCTGGACGGCGGAGATGCGCCAGAACGCCCGTCAAAACGTCACTGAGTACGACTGGGCTGAAAGCAGACGAGACTCCGCTGTCGAGACGGCAAATGGGCTCCTGGATCGGTGGGGGCCGGATCTCGACAGTCTCTGGAGCCTGATCACGTCCCAGGACATCCCTCGAGGAGGAGGCGTCTCGGCCGAACGCAATATCCTGGGTGGCTATTCCGATCCCGGCACTGACCGACGCTGGAAGATCGAGACGACGGTCGAGAACCCGAACGGGGACGGGAACTTGGTCGTCCCGACGAACGACTTCGGAGCCTATCGCCAGAGCGGTCTGGACGAACGGGGCATGTTCGATCCCGAACTAGCCGACGACTCGCTGCTGGTCAACGAGGAACACCCCGAGATGGGCGACGGATGGGGCGTCGACGACGGCTGGGGGTGGGTCGACGAAGACGACGATCTCGGCGCCGGCGAGGGCAACCGCTGGAACTTCGTCGCCTACTACAACCACTGGTTCGTCTGGCGACCCGGTGGAGTCCGTCGACTCGTCGTCGCACTTCAGGACGCGTACTTGTTGACCGGCGATCCGACATACGCCGTTGCCGGTCTGGTCGTACTCGATCGCATCGCGGACGTCTACCCGGAGATGTCGATCTGGGAGTATAAACAGAGCGACGGCTTCATGAATAACCACGGCGGCCGCCAGACCGGACGCATCCTCGGGGGGTCGTGGGAGACGAACCTCGTCCGCGATCTCATGCCTGCCTACGACGCGTTCTTCCCCGCGCTCGAGGACGACGAGGTCAGCAACGAGGTGATCGGGTTCCTCGAACGGAAGACCGAAGAGTTTCCGGGATTGGACGGCAAGGGCTCGGTCCGACAGATCCGCGAGAACATCGAGGAGAACTTCATCCAGGAGATGCTTCCGGCCGCGAAAGAGTCCGATCTCGTCCCGTCCAGAGGACAGCGCCCGGCGGTCGCCCTCTCGGCACGTGTTCAAGACGATGTCCGAGAAAACGGATACACTCGAGAGGCGCTCGAGTGGCTCTTCCAGCCCGGCGGCGAGCAGTTCGTCGGCGACGTCTGGAACGAAGAGCCGGAGAACTGGGTCACGACCGGTGGCGAGGTCCTGACCCCGCTGATCAATCAGTGTGATCGAGACGGATACTGGCACGAGGCTGCGCCGCTGTACAACCGGATCCAGATGGCGTCGATCCGCCAGGTGGCCGAGGTTCTCAAGGGCTACGACGGCTTCGACGGGGCGGATCTCTACCAACACCCGAAGATGCAACAGGCGCTCGGGATCAATTCCGACCTCATTCTGCTCGATACTCTGGTCCCCGAGATCGGCGACACCCACGCCTACAGCGGTGACAACTGGGTAAGCCAGTCGGGGATCGAAGACGGCTACGAAGTGACCGGGGATTCCCGATTCGCACAGTTATGGCACTTCGTGAACGGGTACTCGACGACGGGGATCCGCGGCTCCATCTACGACGCCGATCCCGATCGACTCGGTGACGAAATCCAGTCGATCGTCAACGCCGAAGGGCCGCTGGATCTGCCGAGTCAGAACCTCGCGGGCTACGGATTCGCGGCGCTTCGCGACGGAGAGAACTACATGAATCAGCAGTTCGGGACGGTCTTCGACACGTCCATACTATTCAACGATGCCTCGACAGCGATCAACGATAGCTTCGAGGAGGCGATCCAGCTCGAGGCCGAGCAGGAAGGTGAACAGTGGTCCTTCACGTTCGATGTCGACGTGGCCGGTGAGTACGAACTCGAACACGAGGCGCTGTTCACCTCCAGCTACGGCATCTACGAGCTGTACCTCAACGGCGAACACGTCGATACTGTCGATTTCATGGCCGGTGGGAGCGGTCGCGACGTCCTGTCGTCCGTCGAAGCGCTGCCGGAAGGCACGAACACAATACGGTGGGTGAACGTCGGCAAGAACGCGGACTCGAGCGGCTACAAAATGGCCCTGTACTCCCTTACGTTGCTCGACGAGGAAGACCGGGCCCGGAGAGACGACGCCGCCGAACTGGGCAACGCCAAACGCGCGGTCTGGCTGTACTACGGACGGAACGGGATCGGCGGCGGCGGTACCCCACACGGCCACCGCGACGCGCTGAACATCGGGATCGCGGCCAACGAGATGGAACTCGCGCGGGACCTCGGATACCCCGAACGGACCGGAACCTACGCGCCCCGGCAGTTCTTCACGGACAACACGCTCAGTCACAACACGGTCGTGGTCGACGAAGGGGGCCAGAAACACCACTGGGTCGGTGAGCCGCGACACTTCGAGGGGAACGACGAGCGCGTGAACCTGATCGACGTCGAGGCACCGAACGTCTACGACCAAACCGACGAATACCGCCGGACGACCGCCATGATCACCGTCGACGACGAGCACTCCTACGCGGTCGACTTCTTCACGGTCGAGGGCGGTGACGATCACCGCTTTAGCTTCCACGGAACGAAGGCGGACGTGTCGACCGAGGGGCTCCATCTCGTCGCCCAGGAGGGCGGTACTCTGGCCGGCGAGGACGTCCCCTTCGGGGACGGCACGTACGACGAAGCGATGTACGATGCGGACGGCGCGCGCACGGCGGGTGCTGGCTTCAACTACTTCGACAACGTCGAACGCGATCGCGATCCCGGCGAAAAAATCGCGGTGGAATGGGACGTGGAGGATCACTTCGATGTCCGCGACGACGACGCCGAGGCCGTCCGCATGCGGCTGACCTCCTTCGGCGACTTCGACGATGTCGCACTCGCGGACGGCTATCCGCCACAGAGCTCCAGCAGCGCTGAGCCCGAGCCCAGCATCCGGTACGCGTTCCTCAACCGCAGCGGGTCGGACCTCGAGAGCACGTTCGTTTCGACGATCGAGCACTACGAGGGTGAACGCGTCGTCGACTCCGTCGAGAAAGTCGACGTCACCGGCGGCGAGGCCCACGCGGTCAGGGTGGAACTCACGAGCGGGCGGACCGACTACATCGTCTGTGCGTTCGACGAGAACGCCACCCTCGTCGTCGACGAGACGTTCGAGTTCAAGGGGTTCTTCGGCGTCTACTCGGTCGAAGACGACGACCCCGAATACGCCTACGTCCACGACGGCAGACGGCTGGCTCCCCTCGGTAGCGGGCCGATAGTCCAGGAGGCGTACAGCGAAATCAAGGGGTTCGTCGAGGACTTCACGGAGGGAATGTCGCTCGAGAACGAACTCGCGGTTCGGATCGGCAGCGGCCACCCACCGGAACTCGAGCGGCACGCCGGCTTCGTCTACGTCGACAACGACAACTCGGATCCCTGGCGCGGCGAGCCTGACCCGACGAACCCGATCGAAGGTCGCGACCAGCGCGGCCGAGGCAACGGCGCGTATCCGATCGAAGCGATCGGCGACGGCGGGGGGAACATCGTAACGGTCGACGTCGGCGATAAAACCTTCACCCGCGACTTCGTCGATTCCGAACAACTCGAAGCGGGCGGTTATAATTACATTATCGACGAGGACGACGATGTCAGGATCCCGTTGACGGCGACCTGGTCTCGCGAGTAAATGCGATTCGATCCCGTCGGTTTCGTGTGATCAACTCACTCGATCTGGCGTTCGAGAGGGAGCGACTCGAGCGGTTTCGTCTCCCGACCGAGAACCGTTACGAGAGCCCGGCCGGCCGTTTCAGGGATCGGTTCTGGCATGCCGAGTCTGTCCTGGACGTATGTCGCGACGTACGCGATGTCGTCGGGCAACCGCTCGTACTCGTTGGGCAGCCCGAGCGAGACGACGACGACCGGAAGCGCGTCGGACAGCGTGTCGACGACTCGTCGCTGTCCGTCCGGGAATTCCTCCCGGGTGTACGTCGTGACGACCGCGATGTCGACGGTATCGGCGATCGATCGAAGGGTTTCGAGGCGGGTATCGAGCGATTCGGGTTCGATCGGGGGTTTTGGATCGGCGAGCGTCCGTCCGTCGCTCGGAGCGAGCGAACGGCCGACGACGTCGCCGAACGCGGCGTCGAACCGCGGTTCGAGTGAGCGAACGCCCCTGATACCGGTCAGGAGGACGTCCACGTCGTCGGGCAGCGGCAGGACGTCCCCGCCGTCGAGAACAGTGTAGGACCGTTCGTACGCGGCCGCAGCGATCGATTCGTGCGCACGGCTTCCGGTCGTTTCAAGCGCCTCGAGCGGATCGACGCGCCGCCGCTCGGAGAGGTCATACGCGTCCTTTAGCGCCAGGATCCGCTCGACCGACTCGTCGATGCGCGACTCGCGGATGTCGCCGGACGTGACCGCGTCGACGATCGCGTCGCGCATCTCGCGGAGGTCGGTGGCGGGGACGTACCCGGTGAGGAGGAGATCGACGCCGGCGTCGAGGGCTCGGACCGCGGCCTCGCCGACGCCGTAGTTGTCGGCGATCGCGTCCATCATCATCGCGTCGGTGATGACGACGCCGTCGAAGCCGAGGTCATCCCGAAGCAGGTCCGTGAGAACCGGCCGAGAGAGAGTCGCCGGCAGATCCGGATCAAGACAGTCGACGACGATGTGCGAGGTCATGAGACAGTCGACGCCTTCCTCGATCATCGTCTCGAACGGCGGGAGGTGTACCCGTTCCAGCGTTTCCCGGTCGTAGGTGACGTGGGGCAACTCGTGGTGGGAGTCCTCGGCGGTGTCGCCGTGGCCGGGGAAGTGTTTCGCCACCGCGATCTGGTTCGTGGCGTGAATTCCGTCGAGCGCCGCCGTTGCGTACTCGGAGACCGTCTCGGGATCACTCCCGGGCGATCGGACGCCGATCACCGGGTTGTCGGGGTTCGTGTTGACGTCGACGACCGGTTGGTGGCTCGTGTTCAGTCCCATCGCCAGCATATCGCGCGCGACGGCGGCGGAAACGTCTCTCGCGAGGTCGAGATCGCCCGCCGCGGTTCGACCCATGAGTGCCGGATACGCTCGAGTACCGTGTTCGACGATGTCCACGGCCCCGTACTCGCAGTCACAGGAGAGTAACAGAGGGATTCCGTGGGATGTCCGCGTCGCCCACTGCTGGAGCCGGTTCGCGTACTGCGCCATGAAGTGCGGAGTCACCGCGTGCGAACCGTACACCCGGACCGCTCCAGGCTGAATCTCCTCGATGACGGTTTTCATCTCCTCGTCGGGCCACCCCGTTTCCGTCTCGAGGTGACCGAGGCCGATTCCCACGTGGAGCAACTGTCCCACCTTCGCTTCCAGCGATAACGCTTCGATCGTCGCTGTCGAATCGTCCATAGTCTTCCTGTGCGGTGTGGTGTCAATATTCTACCGGTCGCGTGAGCCGATCGGACCGTAGAGAGCGCTGTGAGAGACGGTGTGCGGTCGAGCGTGATCTCCCTCGCTTGCGCGGGGTTTCGTTCGTGATTCCCACGACCTCCGCGGCGGTGGTCCGGTGACGTCGTCCGGACTATCGGCGTCCTCGACTGTAGGAGTCGCGAGCAGCGACGAGCCGAGTGACTCTCGAGCGAATCGAACTCGCGCACGTCGGTCCGGCTCAGTAGTACGGTTCGTAGTCGGCCAGAAACGGTGTACTGTCGACCGATGTCGCCGCGGGTATCACGTCCGCCTCGGACGAGACCGGCGTCCCCTCCTCGATGGCCGTCTGCACACCGAGATGCATCCGCGCACCGTCGATCAGTCGATGCCGATCGTCGCGCTCACCGCGCGCCGCCGCGACGAACCCGTCGAGGAACGGGTCGTACATCCGCTCGAGTTCCGGAACTGTACTCTCGATCGTCACGGTATCCGTCCTGTCACCGACGGAAAGGAAGGCGAACGTGCCGTCCTGTTCTGACCCGTCGAAATCGAACGTGACGGTCGATCCGTCCTCGAAGTGGACCGCCGTCACGTGACCGTCGCTGTCGACCGGTTCGATCCGGATCCAGTCGACGCCGAGCACCGATCGAGCGGCGTCGATCAGGTGGACGCCGTAGTAAAACGGATCGCCGTAGCCCGAACAGAACAGCGTCTCCGGATTCGTCTCGGGCAACGCCGAAACGGCCGGATGAAACGGAACCGCCGAACCGCCGTACAACGGGGCGTCTCCCCGCTTGGCCGCGGCGGCGATCGCGTCGACGTCGGAAACGGAACCAGCGAGTGGTTTGTCGATCATCGTCGGCACGCCCGCCTCGAGGAAGGGGACGGCGAGCGGCCGATGCGTACACCAGTCGACGGTCAGGACCATCACGGCGTCGACCGCGTCGATCATCGCGCGGGAGTCGTCGTACCGGGTCGCATCGTGATCGGTACAAAACTCGTCTATGTACGTATCGTTTCGTCTGTCCCCGCTATCCCAGACTGCGCCGACGGTGGTATCGTCGCGGTCAGTGAGAACCGACGCAAACTTTTTGGGATGACTGGTGTCTAACCCGAGCATTCCGGTCTCGATCATCTATGATAAGTGATTTGGCATCCCATATAATTCTGCCCCCGTACGACGACCGTACTCGATTCTCGTCGCATCGTGATCGGTAACCCGATCAATTAAGACGAAAGCCACGTATATCCCGAGCGTAATGTCCGCATTGCTCACGGAGAAAACGGTGATCGTCACCGGTGCCACTCGCGGAATCGGGAGAGCGATCGCCGAGCGGTTCGCAGCGGAGCGCGCGAACCTCGTCGTCTGCTCGCGAAGCGAAGACGACGTAACGACGGTCGCAGAACAGTTGCGTGTCGACCACGGCGTCGACGCTATCGGCCTTCCGTGCGACGTCACAGCCACCGACGAGATCGAAGCGATGGTCGACGCAACTCTCGAGCGGTTCGACGGCATCGACGTCCTCGTCAGTAATGCCGGCGGCTCGATCGACGACGACAACCTTCACCGGATCGACGAGGAAGCGTGGGACCGAACCGTCGAACTCAATCTCAAATCGCTGTTTCTGGTGTCGCGCGAGGTAGCCCCGGCGATGGTCGAAAGCGGCGGCGGTTCGATCGTCCACATGTCCTCGGTTAACGGCATCGACGGTATCGGCCAGATCGCCTATTCGTCGGCCCGGAGCGGCGTCCTCGGCCTCTCGCGGCTCATCGCGACGCAGTACGGTCATCACGGCATCCGTTCGAACGTCGTCTGTCCGGGAACCATCGAGACGGATCGCCGCGACAGAGCCATGAACGAGGTCGGTGAGAGCCGTGATTCCGCCGAACACGACGGCGAGTGGACCCAGCGCGATCAGTGGATCGACCAGTATCCCGCCGGGCGATTCGGGACCCCGGACGAAGTGGCTGCTGCGGCGCTCTTTCTCGCCTCCGAGATGTCCTCGTTCGTCAACGGAACCAGCCTCGTCGTCGACGGCGGACTGACAGCCGGACTGGACTGGAGCTTCCAACGCCAGATCTTCCAGAGCGAGGAACGGCCGACTCGGCCCAGCAAGCGGTGAGCGCATTTCCGTCAGAGAGAGGGCGGGTCCCCCCTTATCAGACGTGCTCCGTCGCCCACACGAAGAACCTGAGCGGGAGGACCGTCTCGAGGAACGGATCGGTCGCTCGCAGGGCTTCACACCGGTTCGGCAGGCCGAACAACAGCGACGTCAGCGTCGTCCGCTCGAGTTCGAGATCCGGCGCTCCCGTCTCCGGTTCGATCGACACCGACGCAGGTCCGTAGGCGACGCGGACCGACTCGCCGTCCACGATCCCGAACTCAATCGATCCCTGTTCCGTTCGACCGCTCTGGATCCACCGGTCTTCGAGCTGACCGCGGAACGCTTCGAGGAGCCCGTGGAGGTCACAGATGCGGAGCTTCCGATGCGGATGGGCCGACCAGATTCTACTGTGGCGAGCGAACACGGGCTCGAGGGGGTGCCACGGTGGCACGCGAGCTGTCAGTTCGGTCAGGTCGTACACAGCCAGCACGTGCGAGAGCAGCGCCTCGAGGCCGGCTTCCGAACCACCGAACTCTTCGATCGTTCGCTTCGGACTCTCGCGAGTGAAGCTCACGTACGCCGGGTCGTCGTCACCGCCGTCATCCTCGTAGACGAGCGTCTCCAGACCGCGCTGACCGAAGACGGTCCGAGCGTCCGTCCGGTCACGGACGACGCGATACGGTTCAGCCTCGTGGATCCCGTGGAGCGTCTCGAGCTGTTCGTCAGTGTCGTAGCCGACAACCGATTCGGAGGCGATCGGTTCGCCGTCGAACGACCGGTCATCGAGAACGTACCGGTGCTCGTTCCCCGACAGCTCGTAGCCGAAGTGACCGTAGCGCTGTCGGTTCCCACTGAGATCCGAGAGCGGAACGCCGCGTTCATCCATCCTGTCGAACCAGAACTCGAGGAGTTGACTCATGTAGCCGTTGCCCCGATACCGTCGGTCAGTCGCGACGCCGCCGATGCCCCAACACTCGATCGTTCCCGTTCCGATCGAGAGCGTCTGGGGGATTGCCGCGATGTGACTTACGATCCGCCCGTCTTCGACGATAATCGCATGCCGGTCGCTGTGATCTCGATCGTAGGCGAACGGGAGTCGTGCCGCCATGCCACCGCGCTCGTTGGAGAAGTACCGATCCAGGAGCGCCATCAGCTCCGGGAACTCGTCCGGCGTTGCGAGCCGCGGTCCGTCGGGGTCGGTCATGCTTTGCTCCCCGTCTTCCGTTCGCGGCCGCAACGCGAGTCGGCCGGTGGCATCGTCGAGTTGGTCGAATCCTCGCCGAATAACACTGACTGGATCACCATTTGTCGTATTCTCTCTGCGGAACATCATAAATACTGGTGGGCGGTACCCCACGACGCGAGTCCGTGACGGCGACTCGAGCGTGGCGTCGATTCCGAAGCGGTGAAAACGATTAAGACGACCGCCCGTATTGGTGCCCGATAACGCATGACAGCGACAGAGCGACGCGCCGTTCCGCGACCGCGCCGAGTCGACACGACGGAGGGTGTCGTCCAGTTCGACGCTCCCGTCGTGATCGGGACGACTGAAGAGAAAGCGACACCGGTGGTCGGTCTGTTCGAGACGCTCCTCGAGCGAGAGATCGACGATCGGGTCGTCCGGGCCGATGAGGGCACGGAGCCGGACGTTCGGCTCACGATCGACGACCGTCCCTCTTCGGAGTTCGACGACCCCGAGGGGTACGTCCTCGAAACCGACGACGATACCGTCACGATTCGCGCGTCGACTGTCGACGGGCTCCGATACGGCTGCCAGACGGTCGTCACAGCGCTCACGGTTCGAGACGACCACGATCGACCAGTGTTCCCGGCCGGCGAGATCCACGACTGGCCGGCGACGAGCTGGCGGGGATTCATGCTCGACCCGGCGCGTGGCTTTCTGCCGGTCGACCGGGTGAAGCGCCGGATCGATCAGGCCGCGCGGGCGAAACTGAACCGGCTTCATCTCCACCTGCTCGACGACGAGTCCTACGCGCTCGAGTCCGAGGCACATCCCGAGTTGAATCGGGATTCGGACGGAACCGAACATCCGGCGTACTCGTCGGCGGACGTCGCCGAACTGGTCGACTACGCGGGGCGTCGCGGAATTAAAATCGTCCCCGAAATCGACATGCCGGCCCACGCGCGCCACATCCTCGAGACGTATCCCGAACTCCAGTGTACCGTCGAGGACGGCGACGCCAGCGAGCGGACGATATGTCTCGGCAACCGCGAGACGATCGAGTTCGTCGAAACGTTACTCGAGGAGGTGATCGAACGGTTCCCGTTCGACGTGGTCCACATCGGCGGCGACGAGTGGGAGATGCTGGGCCACTCGTGGGACGAGTGCGTCGACTGTCGAGCGAAGATGGCAGCGGATGGGTCCGAGACGGCCACCGAACACTTCTACGCGTTCGTTCGCCACATTCACGAGTTCCTCGAGGAGCACGACCGGCGGACGACGCTCTGGAACGACCAGATCGACATCTCCGAATCACCGGACCTGCCGCGAGACGTCACGATCCAGTTTTGGCGCGTCGCGGGACCGGGTCGCGGTCCAATCGAGGGGTGTAGCATGGCGCGATTTCTGGAGGAAGAGTTCGATGTCGTCAACTCGTACGTTCACGCGGCCTACGTCAACGGGTGGATCACCGAGGAGTACGTCCTCGGCTGGGAACCGAAACGGCGACCGTCGGTTCCCGAGAACCGCGAGGAACGGGTTCTGGGCGGCGAGCTCCTCGCCTGGGAACCGTCCGACGAACCGGCTCGCGAGTACTTCGAGCGCGCACTTCCGTCGGCAATTCCCGTCTTTGCCGATCGGCTCTGGAACGGGGCTCCGATCACGGACCACTCGTCGTTCTCACGGGCGTTGACGCGACATACACTTGGGCCATACCTGCCCGACGGATTCGATATCTACCGCGAACTCGGCGGAACGATTCTGCCGACGGACTGGAAGCGGTCCGACCCCAGTCTGCCCGCACACGCGAATCGCTCGCTTGGCGATCGAACGCCACGAGAGGCGGTGGCCGAGTACGAGGCGGCGATCGAGACGCTCTCCGCGCTCCGCGAGGCCGAAGAGACGGTGTATCCGGAAACCGCCGACGCGTACGTCGACTGTCTCGAGTGGCTCGTCGAGGTGGCCGAACGCGACGGACGGGGCGTGATCGATCGTCCCTGGGAACAATGACGTTGTCCGCGTTTTCGGGACGAGTACGCGGCAGCGGGCCTGCTGCACAGTCGTTTTGTGCTGTCAAACGATGATAGCTGCGAGAACGCATCGGCGCCGTTGCCCTCCACCGTAAAACCAAACCCGCTCTCTTTGATTACACCCATAGGCACGTAATTGACTCTCGTCGAGTGATCGTATTTTCGTTCCGAAATCGCTTACTCACTTCACGGAATCGGCCGATATCTGGCTCGAAAGCCGATCAATCCCGTTTTCGCGTATCGAACTCGAGCGCCCCGGGGGGATGAACGACTGCTGCAAACGTCACGGTACTGTTTTGGAATGGTAAAACGAACCACGGTTCGATCGACGGAAATTCGAATCAATCGCCGTCCGATCTATCGGAAAACAGTCTCGGGCTCTAGCGGCCGCTGAAAGTCACTGAACACCTGACCGCACGACAGCTGTGCGATCAGCGTGTGAATCGTTTCAGTGGCCACCATCGAAGAACCACGACCCCTATTCGCCTTCTCGAAGCGGGTATCCGATTTAATTCCCTTCGTGTTTCATAGTGGTAAACGATGAACTGTCGTCTTCATTTCCGATTGTTCGGGGACCGAATACTTTTACCGTTCATCAGTGACTGTACTCGTATGCCTGCAGTGTGGACGTACCCGTGGACGCTCTCCCGCGAAGGAATCGCTGACGCGTGCGAGCGTCTCACGGAATGCGGCATCGACGCGGTGAACGTCGCCAGTCACTACCACTCGGTTCGGTCGATGCAGCCCCGGTTTCCGGCCGACCTGTTTCGGACCTACGCCGGCGGTTGTTACTTCGAACCGGACGAGGCGTTCGATCGCCTCCCGATCGACCCCACCGTCAATCGCGTCGGATCGTGGGACGATCCGCTGGCCGAAATCGTCGACGGTGTCCACGATCGCGGCATGGCCGTTAATGCGTGGACGGTCTGTTTGCACAACTCTCGGCTCGGAGCGACGAATCCCGAATATCGGATCGAAAGCGCGTTCGGCGATGCGCACGATCACTCGCTTTGTCCGTCCCATCCCGAGGTCCGGGCGTACTTCGCCGCGGTCGTCGACTCGATTCGCGAGCGCGGCGTCGACGAAATTCAGCTCGAGTCGATCGGGTTTCCGAGCGCCTATCACGATCACGGTTCGCAGTTCGGTCACGACAAACACCAGACGGTGACGACCGACGTCGAAGCGGCGCTCCTCTCGCAGTGCTTCTGTGACGGCTGTCGAGCGGCGGCGGCGTCACACCCGGTCGACCTCGAGCGGGCCCAGACGAGCGTGCGGGCGCTCGTTCGCAGATCGCTCGCCGATCCGACCGCGTCGCCGTCCTCTTTCGATGCCATCGTCGAACGCGAGCCGGTGCTCGGCAATCTCTTCGACTTTCGAGCGACCGTCGTCGAACGACTGCTCGAACGCCTCGCCGACGCCGCGGGCTCAGCGCCGCTCAACTATTACGCGATGGAAGCGTACGGCTCGGACCCGTCCGATCTGGCTCTCTCCGGTGTGCGACTTGCGGACCTCGAGGAGCATCTCGACCGGGTGACGGCGATTTGTTACGTCTCCGATCCCGAACTCGCTCGCGAGCGGATCCGGACCCTCGACCACACCGGTGACCTCCCAGTCGATACCGGCATCACGCTCGATCCGAACGTCGTCGATCGACGCGAACAGCTGTGCGACCTCGTCGACGGCGTTCGATCGGTTACCGACGGCTCCCTCTCGATCTACCACCATTCGCTGGCGACCGAAACGCACCTCGAGTGGATCGCGGACGCGCTGGCGTGATCGTCGCTCTGTGGTCGCTCGAGCGGAGTGACGCGGACCGACGACCGAAAGACATCGAATCTCGCGTTGTACGGGAATGCAAGCGGGCGGAACGTTTTTGCGCGACCGAAATCAATGTGCGCTCGTGTCGCACAGACTGTTAGTAATCGGTGCACACCCCGACGACCCCGACATTCGAGCCGGCGGACTCGCGTGCTCGTGTGCGGCGGCCGGCCACGACGTCCGATTCGTCTCGCTAACCGACGGGCGCGGGGGGCACCACGAACAACACGGACCGGAACTCGTCGACCGGCGTCGCGAAGAGGCTGCTGCAGCGGCGGCGGCTGGCGGGATCGAGTACCGGATCCTCGAGAATCCGGACGGCCGACTCAGACCGACGCTGGAGAACCGAGTGGAGGTGATTCGACTGATCCGTGAGTACAACCCCGACGTCGTGCTAACCCACCGGCCGAACGATTACCATCCCGACCATCGGTACACTTCGCAACTCGTTCGCGACGCGGCGTACATGGTCACCGTCCCAAACGTCTGTCCTGACGCTCCGGCCCTCGACTCCAACCCCGTTTTCGCCTATCTACTGGATACCTTCAAGCGACCGTATCCGTTCTCGCCGGACATAATCGTCCCGATCGACGAGGAGATGCTCGAACGGAAGTACGATATGCTTGATTGCCACGAGTCTCAGATGTACGAGTGGCTGCCGTACACCGAGGACAAACTCGCGGCGGTTCCCGACGATCCTGACGAGCACCGCGAGTGGTTGACGACGGATCCGATTTCGGGGCTCGAAGAGATGGGGAACACGGCCGATCGGTTCCGCGAGCAGTTGATCGAACGATACGGAGTGAAACGCGGCCGAGAAATCGAGTACGCCGAAGCGTTCGAAGTCTCCGAGTACGGTGGCGATCTCACGTCCGAGCTCGCTGGGGGTCTCTTTGCGCCCTGATCGTCGGTTCTGTGACGGCCCGATCGATTTCGCATCGTTCTTTTCGACTCGGTCTCGCTAAACCTCGAGACCGCGCCGAACGCGACTACTGGTGCTGTCACCCGTGTCGCTCGAGCAGCTCCGCCGCGTGCTCGCTCCGGCCCGTGTGCCGGAGGTGCTCGACGTACTCCTCGAGCGCGTCCCACGTGTAGTACGGTCCGTTCTCGCGGAGGACCTCCCACATCGGGTCGGTAACGCCGTTCTCGGCATCGGGGTTTCCGCCGCGCTCACCGCGAGCGGCCTCGAGCAGTCGCTCGTCGACCCACCGCTGGAGCGTGCTCAGCCCTTCGCGCACGATCTCGGGTCGTTCGTCGGCGAGGTCCGTCGCCTCGTGTGGATCGTCTGCGAGATCGAACAGCATGACCTCCTCGAGATTACTCTTGAACGCGTCGTGGTAGGTCTTGAGCAGCAGCCAGTCGTTCCAGCGAACCGCCCGCTGGCACGTCCAGGCGGCGTGACTGAGCACCAGGTGATCACGGCCACTCTCGGTTCCGTCGGTGACCGTCTCGGCGAACGACCGTCCGTCCCAGCCCTCAGGGGCGTCGCCGCCGGCGAGATCGACGAGGGTCGGCGGCAGATCGAGCTGGTACCGGAGGGCCTCGTCTACGCCCGGTTCGACGGTGGGACCGCGGACGATCAGCGGGACGTTGCAGGTCTTGTCGTCGGCCGTCTGGTGGTCACCGTAGACGTTGAACTCGCCGAGGTTCTCGCCGTGGTCGGCGCTCACGATGATCAGCGTCTCCTCGAAGACGCCCGCCTCGCGCAGGCGGTCGAACAGCTTCCCGATGTGAGCGTCCATATAGTGGATACCCGCGTCGTAGCCGTCGATCATCGTCACGAAGTCGTCACGAGAGGAGATGTCGGGCGGCATCCGGGGCGCATCTCGCTTGCCGCCCCATCCGCACAGGTCCTGTGCGCTTTGTGCTCCGGTTTCCTGGTAGTGCCGATCGATCAGGTCGTCGGTCACCCACTCCGGAGCGGGATCGTCTTCGAACGGGGTGCCGTACTCGAGCGGTGTCGTGTACTCCGTGTGCGGGTCCCAGAAGTTGACGTGGAGGTACCAATCGTCCTCGGCGGCGTGCTCGACGAGCCAATCGCGGGCGTAGGAATACACCTCGTCGGCGGTTTCGGTACCACCGCCGCCGGTGTCGTGCAGTTCGCCGAATCCCTCGACGACCTGCCAGGCGTCGTGGCGGGCGGGAAACGGACTGATCATTGCAGTGTCGAACCCCTGTTCGTCGAGGATCGTCGCGAGAGTCCTGAAGCGACGCGGGTAGCGCTCGCCGCGGGTGGCGCCGTATCGACGCGGATCCGCGTTGCGGCCGCCATGGTTGACGACGCCGGTGTGGATCCCGAACCGGCCCGTGTAAAACGCCGTTCTCGACGGGAGACACGGTGCATCCGACGTATAGACGTTCGTGAATCGGCGTCCGTCCGCAGCGATCTCGTCGATGCTCGGCGACGTGTCCCGATGATACCCGTAGCAGCCGAGATGGTCCGGTCGCAACGAGTCGCAGTCGATGTACAGTATCCGCATATTCTAACAGGTCTTGCTCACCGATCATAACAGTTCTGCCGAGTACGAGTCGCTCGCCGAGTGGGAACGAGCCGCTCGAACACGTGCGTCGAAACTCGGCTCGGACCGAGAAACCCGAAACGGTGCCTATTCGGTGTCGACCTGCGCCGCGATCCGCTCGATGACGTAGTCGACCTCATCGTCGGGAAGACATCGAGGATTAATCGTGAACTGCGAGCGGTGAACGTCGTCGGCACCGACGAACACCCGCGGGTTCTCTCGGCGCAGCGCCAGCACGAGTTCCCCGGCGTCGACCGGTGACCGTGTCTCGTCTACCGTGACGGCGACCGTCGTGACGGCGTCGGTCTTCCCGGCGTTCTCGAGTTCCGCGTCGAGGCCGTCGACCCCCTCGAGGTCGGCGGCAATCCGTTCGGCACGGCCGTGCCACTCCGCGAGAACGGCCTCGTCGTCCTGCTCGACGAACGCGTCGAGCGCCGCGATGAGGCCGGCAAGTTCCTCCTTGCCGACTTTCATCGATCGACCGATCCCCTGAAGGGGGACGCCAGGGAGAGTCGCAACGTCGACGAGGTCCTCGGGCGGCTCGTACACCGGTTCAGCGGCGTGCATGTCGAGGTGCTGACGCGCGACGGACGTGATCAGGTCTTCGCGACCCGCGAGAATGCCCGACGACTGCGGCCCTCGGATCGCCTTGCCGCCACTGAACGCGACGAGATCCACACCTTGGTCGACGTATTTCGAGAGGTTCTCCGTCGGCGGCAGCTCGGCCGCAGCGTCGACGATGACTGGCACATCGTGTTCGTGGGCGATTTCGACGACTTTCGGTAACGGCGGTTGCGTGAAGGGTTTCTCCATGTATGCAACCGCGATCGTCTCCTCGGTGATCGCGTCCGCGATCTGCCACGGTTGCGTGTTCTCCGAACCGGTTCCGAGGTGGTAGTCGTTGCCGCCGACGTCGACGATGTCGGCGCCCGCAGCCCGGAGCGCATGATCGTACCCGTTCCGATGGGTGCGCGGCATGACGATTTCGCTCGGAATCCCGTCGGTATCGGGGAGTCGTGCCATAACGCCGAGGTCGTCACCAGCGATGCACGCCGCCGCAGCAAGCGTGAGCGCCGAGCTCGCGCCGTTGGTAACGTATCCCGACTCGGCGCCGGTTACCGCCGCGATCCGTTCCGAGGCGGCCGCCTGCAGATCCGAGATGCGGACGAACGCCTCGGCGGCGCGGTTCATCGCCTCGAGGGCTTCCTCGCGGACGAGAGTCCCGCCGATCCGGGTCTTGGTCCCGGTCGCGTTGATCACTGACGGTATCCCGAGGTCGTCGTAGATCGTGTCTCGATCCGCCGTCATCGGGCGATCACGTGATTTTTGAGGGAGCCGACGCCGTCGAACTCGACCTCGACGGTGTCGCCGTCGCTGAGTCGATCGGGACCGAACGGCGTGCCGGTCGCGATGACGTCACCCGGTTCGAGCGTGATCAACTCCGTGACGTCCGCGACGAGTTCGGGGACGGAGAAAATCATGCGCTCGCGGGTGGTCTCCTGTTTCGTCTCGCCGTTCAGGCGGAGCGTGAGCGTCGCGTCGGCGGGAACTTCGTCAGGGGCCGCGACGACCGGCCCCATCGGAAGCGAGGCGTCGAAGGCTTTGCCGCGCACCCAGTTGCGCTCTCGCTCCTGATCGTCGCGGTTCGAGATATCGTTGACGCACGTGAACCCGGCGACGACGTCCATGGCGTCCGCCTCCGGAACGCTGCGACACTGTTCGCCGATGACGATCCCGAACTCCGCTTCGAACTCGACGACATCCCGTCCCGGCGGCAGTTCGATGGTGTCGCCGTGGCCGACGACGCAGTTCGGCGTCTTCAGGAACAGTTCGGGGCGCTCGGGTCGCTCTTCGAACCCGGACTCTTCCCGGTGGTCCGTGTATCCGCCCGCCTGACAGACGATTTTCGTCGGGTCGGTCGGCGGGAGAACGTCCACCTCGTCGGGATTATACGTCCGCTCGTTCGCAACGATTCCGTCATCGGTCCACTCGCCGCGTCGAGTGTATCCGGTGGAGTCGCTGAATCGTACCATTCGCATTACGCCCCAACTGTTTTCGCGAGACGATAACGTTCTTTCGGTCGTCTCGTTACACTCGCCTCTCCCCACCGGTTCGGTGACAGCCGCTCATCCTCGACTGGCGGACCCGCTCTCAGGCCCGGATCGCGGTTCCCGGACGCGCGTTGGTGTCCTCCCCGTCGCGGACGATGGCCGTTCCGTCGACGAACACGTGTTCAATACCGATCGGGTGACGCTGCGGCTCGTCGAACGTCGCACGGTCGGTGACGACAGCGGGATCGAAGACGACTAGATCAGCGTCGAGTCCGGGCCGGAGCACGCCCTTCGAGTCGAACCCCATCGCTCGAGCGGGCAGCGACGTCATCTTTTGGACGGCCTCCTCGAGCGAGAGCAGGTTCTCCTCGCGGACGTACCGAGCGAGCACGCGGGGGAACGACCCGTAGACGCGGGGGTGGGGTCGTGAACCGAACAGTCCGTCCGTGCCGACCGCGACGCGGTCGCTCCCCATGATCGTCCGGACGTCGGACTCGATCAACCCGTGGGCGATCATCGACGCGTCGAGATCCTCCGCCAGCAACACGTCACAGAGGACGTCGACGGGCGTGCTGTCTCGCTCGCTCGCGATCGTCGCGATGTCCCGACCCTCCTGGTCGCGGAATTCGTCGGACGTGAGGTTCGTCACGTCGATCCGGTCCCAACCGGTCTTCCCGCCGACGTTCTCCCAGCCGTCGATTCGCCACTCTTCGATGTCCTTGCGGACCGTCTCGCGCTGTTCGGGATCGGCGAGTAGCTCCCGAACCGCGTCGGCGTCGTCCGACTGCACCCACGGAGGCAACAACGACGTCAGCATGCTGCTTCCCGCAGTATAGGGGTACTGGTCGGCGGTCACGTCGACGCCGCGTTCGCGGGCGATCTCGACCTGTGCGAGCAGACGATCGGCCTTCCCCCGCTGTTCGCCGCCGGTGAGTTTGAAGTGGGAGATGTGTAGCGGGATCCCGCGTTCGGCACCGATATCGATGAATTCGTCGAGTGCCTCCCAGATCCACCGCCCTTCGCTCCGGATGTGCGCGACGAAGGGGCGGCCGTAGGGCTCGAGTTCGGCCGCGAGTCGGGACACTTCTTCGGTACTCGAGTACACCTGTGGCGTATAGACGAGACCCGTCGAGAAGCCGATCGCACCGTCCTCGAGTCCCTCCGCGACGAGCGCCGCCATCTCCTCGAGTTCGCGATCGGTCGGTTCGACGTCTTCCATCCCGAGCACCTCGTATCTGGCAGTGCCGTGGCCGACGAGCGTCGCGACGTTCGGCGCGATTCCCGCGGCGTCGATCTCGTCTAGGTACTCATCGACGGAGGACCACGTCCACTCGCGCTCGAGTCGGCCCGCCAGGCCGCTGAGATATTCCTGCCACGATTCGATGTCATCCCCGCAGTAGAGCGGTGCCATCGAAAACCCGTCCTGACCGAGGATTTCCGTGGTGATCCCCTGCCGCGTTTTCGGCGCGAGCGCGGGATCGGCGAACAACTCGAGGTCCGAGTGCGAGTGCGCGTCGATAAACCCCGGACAGACGACACTGCCGTCGGCGTCTATCGTCGTCGCCGCGTCGAGTCCGTGATCGGGGGCCCGACAGACGCGGCGTATCGTGCCGTCGGTGACACCGACTGCGCCGCGAAACCAGGGCGCTCCCGTACCGTCGACGATGCGCGCATTCTCGACGAGCAAGTCGAGGCTCATGACCTATCCGTTCCCGGCCGCCACCCTAAATCCACCGACGGATCGCGACGGGGTTCGCAGTCCGCTGGGACGTTTGGCACATCGCAGATGCAGTCGCCGAGCAGGTCTTTTCCGCGGGTGGTCCGTCCCGCGGTCGCCCGGTCGCACCCGTCGAGAACGTCGCCCTCGTTCGCGGAAAATGGATGCACCTC
Source organism: Natrinema soli (assembly GCF_028618695.1). Next base: position 79,022 of record NZ_JAQIVI010000022.1, read on the forward strand.
AGGGGTCTCGTGAGTCCGCTACTCGAGGATCGATCGGACGCACGCTACGTCAGCCTCGATGGCCTCGCGGTACGGCCGCTCGTCGGACACGAATTCGACGTTCGCGTAGCCGTCGAACCCGTGCTCGAGGAACGGGTTGAGGATCGCCGCGAGGTCGTAGTACGACTCGGCGAGCGCCGCCCGATCGCGTCCGGTCCGCTCGCGCGTCGTCTGCAGGTGTAACTGGTTCGAGAGCGGAGCGAGGGCCGCCGCCTCGCGCTCGAGTTCCGCCGCGGGGATCGAGAATCCCGGCTGGTAGTTGAGTCCGCAACGCTCGTCTCCTATCGCCTCGATCAGGGCTTTCGCGCCCTCGAGACAGTTTGTCACCGTGTTATCGTGCTTCTCGACGGTAACCTCGATTTCGTGGTCGGCCGCCCTGTCGGTCACCCGTCGGAGGTCGGCGACGACCCGCTCCCAGTGTTCATCGTCGCGGCCGTCGTACTCCTGGTTCCCCGCCCAGACGCGAATCGTCTCGGTTCCGAGCCGATCCGCGATCGCGAGTTCGTGCTCGAGCTCGTCGTCGAAGGCCTCGGTTCCGCACCGTAGGTAGGAGCCGTAGGCGGCGATGTCAATCCCGTGTGCGGCCGCCGCCTCGACGATTCGGGTGCAGACTGGCTCGGAGCCGTCGCCGACGTGGTCTCGTCCCCAGATCTCGACGCCGTCGTACCCGACCTCGCTCGCGAGTTCGACGATTTCCTCGACGGGACGCTCTTTGGCGGAAACGGTACACAGTCCGACGTTCATTCGTCGTTCTCCACTTCGATATGAGAGAGAGATGGGACTCTCAGGCTCAGGGCTATCGCGCCGAGTCGTCGGTGCTCCATGTATTCGTCCTGTCGCTTCAGCGGTAAAGCGATGGGGGATACGGCAGAACCCTCGCACGTGACGACTACCGGAACCGGTTCGGATCGGTCCCGTCCCACACGACGTCACGGTCGGCGAGTGCAGGGAGCAACTGCGGAACATCGCAGACACCGACGAGGCCGTGAACCCGTAACCTGAAGTCGATCTCGAACTCGCGGTTCGTGGCGACCTCGTGGAACGAATACGGAAGCTCCTTGAGGCGGATCGAGCGAAACTGTGGTTCCGCTACGGCGGCGTACAGTGCGTGGAGCGCGCCGGCGCCGGTTCCCTCGAGCGCGAACGCGTCGGCGTCCTCGACGCGGTGTGCGAGATATTCACGTGCGCGGAGGACGTCGTATACCCGCATCCCGAACAGCGAGGTGCCGAGCATGAGCGCGTCGCTGCCGAGTTTGTACTCCGTCCCGTGATAGTCGAAGTACGTTCCGCCGTTGGCCAGCGGTGTGTTCACGTCCCGTGCCCGAACGGCGCCGACGCCGCGGGGATCGAACGCCATCGCCGCACCGCGCTCACGGGCGAGCGCCGCGATCCGATCGTTGCACTCGTCGAAGTCGTCGGTCCCGTGATCCGGCAACACGACCGTCGGAAGAGATCGCGTCGGTCGCTCGAGCGAGCGAGCGAGGATCCCGGCGACGACGATATCGGGTTCGCTGAAGAAGAACACCTTCTCCCAGCGAACACCCGCCGCCTCGTCGATGTCCGTCTCGATTCGACGTGGGTGGAGTTCCTGACGGGGTTTCCCAAGAGAAAGTTCGTCGATCACCGTCTCGCGGATCGAGTTCGCGTACGCATCCGTGTCCTCGACCGAAGGCACACGTCCCGCGGCGTCGTATCGATCGTGAACGTACGCTCGGTTGCGGTCGACGACGTGCGTTTCGTCGGGGTACTCGCCGTGGACCTGTCCGGCGTCGGTACACAGGAGGTCGGCCTCGTCTTCGACGGGCGGGTCGCCGGTCTCGAACGTCGGATCGACGCCGCGGAGGTGCTCCCGGAACCAGTTGATCATTGCTTCTCGGAGCGGCGGCGTCAGCCCGTGCGTCCGCTCGGCCACCGCGAGATCGACGTTCTCGGGCCGGTCGTACAGTTCGTAGACGGATCGCGCCCGTTCGACGCTCTTTCGACTCCCCTCGATACAGAGGAAGTCCGACTGAGCTGCGCCGACGAGTACGGGTTTCGGCGCGAACGACGAGACGAAGTCGTCGTAGTTGAGACCGCGTTCGATCGCGCGGTAGACGATCTGTTCGCCGTCCTGGGCCTGCCCGGTCTTCATGTACTCCTCACGGGAGGTGACGAAGCAGCACGGCACCGCCGCGTCGAGTCGGTCGTCGACCAGCATCAAGAACCCGGTCTGCATGCCGCCCCCCGAGTTCCCAGTGGCACCGAGACGCGAGTCGTCGACGTCGGATCGTCCCTCCAGGTAGTCGAGCGCGCGGATCATGTCCCAGACGAAATACCGTGCCAGATTCGTCCCCGCGACCGCGCACTGCTGACCGAGGTACGTGTGTTCGATGACGCTCAATCGATCGACGTCGCCCGTTTCGGGGTCGTAACTCTGGATCCGCTCACCTTGGCCGATCGGATCGATCGAGAGCGCGACGAACCCGTTTCGAGCGAGTTCGACGCAGGCCCGCTGGTATCCCGCCGCAGCCTTCCCGGTAGCAGTATGTCCACACAGGAAGAGGACGGCCGGAAACGGACCCTCGCCCGCCGGTTGGTAGAGATTTCCCGTCACGTGGAACGCCGGCAGGCTCTCGAAGACGACCTTCTCTATCGAGTACCCGTCGCGCTCGAGCGTTCCGGTCGTCCGCGCGTTTAGCGGCGTCCGGTCGTCCGGCAGTCCGCCGAGCCCGTCGAGGAACGCCTCGCGCACGTTCTCGACGTGGCGTTCGTGACCGCCGACCGTCCGGATCGTCTCTTTGTGTGCTCGCTCCGCATCGAAGTGGTCGGTCGCCCGTTTCCGGAGGTAGCGCGGCAACTGGTTCTCGACATCGTAGAACCCGTCGAGGTTCTCATCGAACGCGTCCATACTCCCTATGTCAGCACCAACGGCATCAACGTTTTGCCGTTCGCCGCCATCGTCCTGTGTGGATCCTCGAGGCTCGCGGTCCGACGCTCGTGGCGGCCACCGATCGATCGCTCGAGGCGCCAGGCCCCAGCGGGACGAGTCGTCTGCTGTTATCGAGAGTCCGGCGGCAGTTCACCGGATTCGACCAGCGCTTCCAGTGGGTTATCCTCGAGCTCTAGCGGCAGTTCCACGCGACCGCGGCGACGAGCTGACTCCCAGATACCGAAAACGATTTCGGTGGCCGCGAGCGCCGTCTCGCCGCTGCTGATTGGTTCTTCGCCGTTCGAGAGAGCGCTCACGACGTTCGCCATCGCCCTGTCCTGTGCGGGATCGTCGCCGACGTCGACCGTCCGCCACTCGCCCGTCTCGTCGGTTCGGATCCGGTACTCGTCGGCGAGTTGGTACTCGATCTCGCCGTCGGTTCCAACGAATCGATTCGTCTGCGCCCCGACCATGTCCATCGCCGCCCCGGTCGAACAGAGCGCATGAACCCCCGATTCGTACGCCCACGTACCGAGGCTCTGTGCCTCCACGTGCATGTTCGTGTACCAGACGTGTTCTTCCGGATAGTCGATCTGGCCCAGTACCCACTCGACCGGTTCGTCGTCCATTATATAATTCGCGAGGTCAATATGGTGAAGGCCCGTCTGAAGCAGGTCTCGACGCCCGAATTCGATTCGTTCGAGGTCGCCGATAGCGCCATCGTCGATGACCGATTTGATCTCGGCGGCGGTATCGCGACAGCGGTTCTGTAGGTTGATCGTCAACTGGACGCCACAGTCATCGCACACATCGACGAGACGCCGACTCGCCGCGAGCGTCGGTGCCATCGGCTTCTCGCAGTGAATCGCATGCACGACATCGTGGCTGGCGCAGGTCTCGATCAGGTCGACGTGTGCGGACGGCGGCGTACAGATGCTGACGATGTCGGGCGCGGCAGCATCGAGCATCGCCTCGAGATCCGTAAAGACGCGATCGTTCGGAAGATCGAACGCGTCACCGAAGTCGGCGGCGCGTTCGGGATCGACGTCCGAACACGCGGTCAGCCGACACCCGTCGACGGTTTCGTAACTCCGCGCATGGCGGTATCCCATGGAGAACCCCTCGTGATCCGATTTATCAGGGTGTGGTCCCGTGCCGACGATTCCGACTGTACGATCACTCATGTTGAGTTGATGCGGAGTTGTCGTGAATCAACCATAATACTGCCGGTGAACGAGGCGCATCCGAGCGCAGGGACCGTGCTCGAGACGGAGGCGCGAACGAGCGGAACTAGCAGCGATTAACACCGTCGACGGTGACCCACTCGCCGGTTTCCGCCGATTCGTAGGCGGCATCGAGGATGTGAAGCACGCCGAGTGCATCGCCGAGCGTGACCGGCGCCTCGCCATCACTGTTGCAGGCGTCGAAGAACGCCTCGACGAACTCCTTCCCCCACGAGCCGCCGTATCCCGTTTCCGACTCGTACTCGTGCGTGATCGTCCGATGGGGCGTACTGGCCCAGTCACCGCTCGCGTCGTCGAGTTCGAGTGTCGTCTCGTCGTTGAATCCGAACTCCCGCCCCATCGGATCCCAGCTACTCCGGCCATCGCTTCCGTAAATCTCGAGGTGTGTATCGTAGAGACCCTCGCCGAGGTAGTACCCGCACTGAAGCGACCCGAGGGCACCGGCTGCAGTCTCCAGCTGGAGCGTCGCCGCGTCTTCGACCTCGACGCCGTCGGTCCCCGCGGTCGTACTGGCGTTGACGCGAGTAATGCGTTCGTCGAGGAGCCAGGCGAACAACTGGAGCCAGTGGATGCCAAGCCACTGCAGAATGCCGCCGCGGCTCGCGTCCTCGTCGAAGAGGAAGTGGGACGTGTCCCGGAAGCGAAGTTGGGACGCGACGTACCGCGCGTCGAACGATCGAACGTCACCGAAGAATCCATCGTCGATGAGCGTTCGGAGTTCGTCCGTGATCGGATGAAACTGCCACGGATAGGACACGCAGACGGTCGAATCTGACCGCTCGGCGCGCGATACGAGGGGTTCGAGGTCGGCGGCGGTACGAGCGGCCGGCTTCTCGGTATACACGTCGATCCCCGCATCGAGTGCCCGTTCGATGGCCGCTGGCGTTTCCCGGTTCGAGAGCGTCACGAACACGGCGTCGAGCGGTTCCGACGATAACAATTCCTCGAGATTGCCGTACACCGGCACGTCTCCGAGGGCGGATACCGACGCTGCGTCGAATTCCGGATTCGGCTCGCACGCGCTCGTTACCGTCCCCGATACCGTCTCGAGCGTGCGCAAGTACGGCTCCGCGTGGTGGTGATCCAGCCCGACGTAGCCGATATTTCGATCCGTCATTGGTTCGAAAACGGTGGCATGACTTCCTCGCCGAACCGTTCGAGGGTCTCGAGCGTCACGTCCTGCGGTTGACCGGGAAACTGACACCGTAGATAGATCTGATCGACGCCGAGATCCTCGTACTCGCGGAGCTGCTCGATGCACTCGTCGGGCGACCCGAGCACGAACTTCTCCTCGAGTGCGTCGTAGTCGACTTCTACCTCGTGTTCGTCCAGGTATGTCTGGCCCCAGCGGGCGTACCACTCGTACAGCTGCAGGAGGTGCGGTTCGATGGTCTCGCGTGCCTCCTCGACGGAGTCGGCGACGAAGCAATCGCGCATCAGGACGATATCGTGCTCGGAACGATCCTCGCCGAACTCCTCGAGTGCATCCTCGTAGACGGTGATCTGCTGTTCGAGATCGTCCGACGTCGAGGAGGCGCTGGCGATCCAGCCGTTCCCGCGGTAGGCGGCCCGCTTGATGGCGATATCGGCGTGGCCACCGATCCAGATCGGGAGGTCGTTTTCGGGCCGCGGACTGACGAACACGTCGTCGAACGACCAGCGTTCGCCGTCGTGAGTGACGCTGTCTTCGTTCCAAAGGCGCTCGAGAACGGTGATCGATTCGATAAATGCCTTCGACCGTTCGTCCATCGCGACATCGAACGGTTCGAGTTCTCGCTCCCGATAGCCGATCGCTGCACCGAAGTGCATTCGTCCGTTGGAGAGACGATCAATCATCGAAACCTGCTCCGCGAGAGAGAGTGGATTGCGGAGCATCGGCAACACGGCCATGGTCGCCAGATCGAGCGTCTCCGTTCGTGCGGCGATCGCGGAGAGCGCAGTGATCGGTTCGATGAAACCCTCCTCATGGACGTGTCGCTCGCCGAGAGCCACACCGTCAAATCCGAGCCGCTCCAGCAGGTCGACTTGTTCGTATACGTCTGTCACTTCGAACTCACTATCAGGCGTGTAGTATTGATTCAAGAATACACCGAACTTCACGGCGAATTCACCCCTCTACGGTTCGCACGACGAATTACCATGGTACTAGGTATCCCTAACGAGCCCGTTCATTATGTAATTTGTGATGAGGTATCCACCCTCATATCGACTGGCGCAGTGAAAACTACGGCGTGACCGACCGCGAGCGTTCGTTTGGGCGCATGAAACGCATTCTCGTCAGTAACCGATCTGAGAGAAGAGCGCTTCTCGTTACCCTCGAACGACGGTAATACGGGAGAAATTTGTTTTGTACTGCAAAACGAAACAGCATTCGCTCGAGAGTCGGCCGCTCCCAAGGTATACTGCAAGACCCGTTATGCGCAACCGACAGCGATCAGGATGCCATTACAACGCTACAAATGTAAAAATATCGCTCACGCAGCACCGATACCGTCACGAGCGTTCGAGATCGAGGCTCAGAGGTTTGGGAGAGTGAAACGACGGTCAGCAGGATCTGGCTACTTCGATCGCCGTTCGGTGGCCCGTAAGTGGGTGAATTCGACGTCTCGATTTGTTCCCTGTCCGTCGAGCCAGTGTGACAAGAGTAGGAACTCGCCGTCCGTCGTTGCGGTGAGAAACTGAGTACGGTATCTCGTACCGAACAGCCACGGCTACCGTCGTCGGGTTTCACCGCGTTTTCGCTTTACCGAGAGCAGCTACCCAAAACTATAATGCTTGGTGCCTGTGAACAGTGGTTGTAGAGACGATGGGACACGACAAGGTATCCGAAAGTCTGCGAAGCGTTGCCTTCACGACGACGACGCCGTTCAACGACAATTGCGACCAGATCCGACACGAGAAACTCGAAGCCAATATCAAAGCGATATATGATGAAGGCGCACGCGTCTTCATCCCGTGTGGAAATACGGGCGAATACTATTCGCTGTCACAGAAGGAACGGATCGACGTCGTCCGCTCGACGGTCAACGCCGTCCCCGACGATGCCACGGTTGTCGGCGGGGCCGGAGGGAGCACTAAGAACGCGATCGAACTGCTCGAAGCGTACGAGGATATCGGCGCGGACGCGGCAATGATCATGTACCCTCGGCACACGTACGTCCACGAACAGGGGCTGATCGACTATTATCAAACGCTCGCAGACGCAACTGATCTCGGCATCGTCGTCTACAAACGCGGTCCACTTCTTAGCGAGGCTGTCCTCGATACCGTTACAGCATTCGAAAACGTCGTGGCCGTTAAGTACGCCGTCAACGACGTAAAGGAGTTCTCACGATTGACCGAAACCGTCTCGGCGGATGTCGTCTGGCTCAACGGCGTCGCCGAACGCTACGCCCTCTCCTATGCCCTCGAAGGCGCAGACGGATTCACGACGGGCATCGGGAACTTCGTTCCACGACCGGTTCTGGCGCTATCGCGCGCCTTGTCGGCCGACGACTGGTCTCGCGCAAAAGAGATTCGAGATGCGCTCCGACCGTACGAAGCGTTCCGCGAGGAGGCCGGGGGTGGGGCAGCATTTGCATCGGCGAAAAACGTCCCGGTCGTAAAACGCGGGATGGATCTTCAGGGATTGTACGGCGGCCCCGTCCGCGTTCCCCTCGTCGAACTCTCGAATGATGACCGAAACCGCGTCGAACGGTACCTCGAGCGAATCAAAAACATCGACTATCAGGTACCGTCTAGTTGAACCAGATTGAGGATGAATTTAGAAGAATCTTGGGAAAACGAGCGGACGGCGATTGCGTCAGGGCGTTCGCCGTCCGCTCAGACGCTGTTCAGAGCAGGGTTTGAAAGAGTGAGGCAGTAGAGTTCGAGGTGGGTCTGCACGAATCCAACCGCCTCGACGGAGCGAGCAGCGGAATCGAGTTGGATTTTGTGGAGCGCGAGCAGACACCGCGCGAACTACTGGCGCTCAGTATCCCGCTCCAGTTGTTCGGATTATCATTTTTATATACTGTATCTATTTTGGATGGTTCGGTATCGAACGGGCGCGCTCGACTGTTCATAACTGGATCCAGAAAGCCGCTTACAACCGACAGACGGTGCCCGGCCGGATCACATCGCACTTGACGAGACCGTGATCAACCTCGACGATCAGCGCTACTGGCTGTACGCTGCTGTCATCCCGAAACGAACGGATTCCTCGATGTCAGGCTGTTTTCGACGCGGAACGAGAGTGTTACTTCGATCTTCCGCTCCGAACTCACCGAGAAACACGATGTCGATGATGCCGTGGTTCTCGTCGATTCCGGACCCTGGCTGAAAGCTGCGCTCCACCGATACGGCCTCCGATTTCGACACGAGACACACGGAAATCGGAACGCCGTCGAACGTGTCTTTTAGGAAGTAAAATGACGAACCTACCAGTGTAGAATTTGCTTCAGAAACGCCGAACAGAACACTGCCGAAATCTGGCTCCAGAGCGACGCGTACGCATGGAATCAGCTACTCTGAACACGGCCGTACTGAGGGGGCCGTACCGAGGGGTGTCACTCGAAGCTATTCTGTGGCGAAACATGGATACACTCACGCGTGTATCCGACCGACTCTTAAGATATCTCAGCATAGAGTGATCGGTATGAACCTACAGATCGATGGGAACGCAGCACTGATCACTACATCGAGCAGTGGACTGGGCAAGGCATCGGCCAAGGCACTCGCACGGGAAGGCGTTAACGTCGTCATCAACGGACGGAACGAAAAACGACTCGCCGATGCGGCGATGGAAATCAGAGAAGTTGCGACGGGTGAGGACAGTACCTCCGGACGATTCGTGGACAGTTTCTTCGAATTCTTGTTTCTCTTTTCTGGTATTTTTCGTTTTCTCCCAGATCGGTGAGCATCAATAACAGCCTGCCCAAACGGCTCGTCGGTGTCGAGTCGATTGAGCCAAAAACGATTTGTACCATACAATGCTCGAACCGGTGAGAACGAACGCTTTTCCTCGCGCGTTCTTCGCCGAGCGACGCGAGAAGCACGGCGTCATCGACGTCGTGTTTCTCGTCGATGGAGCGACACCACTCCAAGACGCCTGCTCTCGACACGGTCTCGATTTCAGAGACGAACGCCACGGAGATCGGAATAGCGTAGAGCGTATTTTCCGAGAGGGAAAGTGACGAGTTATCTCTTTCTCGAGTTGTTTTAGCAACCCCAAAGCAGAAACTGCCGACGAGTGGGTAAGATCGTTCGCCTTCGCATGGAACCAGCTATCTGAACACTACCTCCCGGACCACACAGGTGGCGGTCCCCGTCAATTCGGAAGGGTGGGGATCTACGGGTTGCGACCGATGGCGCTGGCTCTGCCCCGAAGCCGGTACTCGTACCCCGTGTGGGCCTTCGAGGTATTTTGTTTTATATCGGTCCGCGCGGTCGGCTCATGTCTTTGATTTCGGCTCTCGCCGTGACAAACACCGGATCAACTCCCAGTTTTCCACGTACAGTCCTCGGTACACCGCGTTGGACTGTATTCATGCCGATTTACGCGAAAAACAGTCGATGACGGCACTGTATCCCCGCCCTCGAGGGCGGGATTTTAGCGCCTGCAATTCAGATAATTCGATCGACCGTTCGTTCTGGTGAGTCGGTTCCGGACACCCCTCTATCGAAGTGTTTGTGGGAAATGGTCACTTTCACCGCGGGAAAACCGCTTCGAGACAAGTTGACCAAGAAGTTCGTGACAAGACACACCGTTATCGAAGTGTCTTCCACGGTCTGCTTCGACACTACGTACTCTCTACTGGAAGGAATGATATTTCCAAGTGTATTCAAGTGTATCCACGAAGGAGTACGGCCGTCACGGCACAGACACCCCTCTATCGATGTGTTCTCTCTGGGAAAGGGCTGATAAAAAAAGACGAGAGATTGGAAAGGAAGAGAGCATGGACGTGAATTTCCGACTATAGACCGTATCATAGAGGGGATTTGGTGGTCTCTCCCTCGAGAAAGATCCACAGATCATACGAGTGGAGTTCAGAACACATCGAACACTTCGATAGGGGTGTGTGTGAGTGTGTGTTCTAGAAAGCTAGAAGAAGAGAAAGAAAAACACCCATTTACATTCCATTGAGTAGCCCGGTAATCGGCTCTCTCCCGTGATATTGCGCTGTATTACTGTTCTCGCTGATTCTATTCCGTCGATCGACCCCCTCCCCTTCGAGGCGTCAAACACATCGATAGAGGGGTGTCTGTCTCAACACTCCCCTTTCTCATAACACATCGTCGGTCGTTTTTACTATTTCGAGGGTTCGCTGTCCGAACCGGGTTAAATCGTTGAGGATCATCCGTCTAATCGGAGAAATACACATCGACAAAGGTGGGCAACACTTTTGGTCCCGCCCTGTATGGGTCACCGTATGGATGACTTCGAGGATCCTCGAGATGAGGCGGGGACATCGAAGGACGAAACGATGGAGGAGGACATTTCCTCATTCGAGTCTTCTGCGCCTGAGACATCTTCATCCTCGAGTGACCCGCAGTCGTCCAATGATTCACAGTCGATCGAAGATATGTTGCTGGAATTCGACCAGCAAGAAGGGCTCATTCGTGATCGGTCGCTCCTCGACCCGAATCACATCGTCGAAGAGGATCGAATCGTCGGTCGCGACAAGCAACTCCAAGAAGTTACGAAGATGCTCCGCGTCGCCCTCGGTGACAACCGTCCGCCGAATCTCTTTCTCTATGGTCCCTCGGGGACCGGTAAATCCCTCATCACCAAAGCTGTCTGCAAGAACATTAGCGCGATCTGCGAATCGCGTGATATCCGGTTCGGGACGATCGAAGTCAACTGCCAGGATCTCGACACCCTCGGCGTTGCAGTCTACGAACTAGCGAATCGCGCTGCGGACGAAGCTCTCGTCGAGGTCGAGGTTCCGAAACACGGCGTTGCGACGAAGGAAAAGTGGGACGAGCTCTATCGGATCGTCAACGAGAACTTCGATTCAGCAGTGTTCGTCCTCGATGAACTCGATATGCTCGTCGGTCGACGAGACAAACAGGAGCCGGCGTTCTCCCGCCTCCTCTATCAACTGTCTCGAGCCGGCGCAAATAATGAACTCACTGCGCACGTCTCAGTCGTCGCGATCTCTAACGATACGAAGATGATGGAATCCGTGGGGAGTCGGGCCCTGAGCTCCTTCACCCCCGAAGACGTCCACTTCGACGATTACGATGCGAATCAGTTGCAGTCGATTCTTCGTCGTCGACAGGACGCCTTCTACGACGACGTTCTCGACGAGGACGTCATTCCGCTGGCGGCTGCCTTCGCAGCGCAGACCCACGGCGATGCTCGCAAAGCGATCGATCTAATGCGCGTCGCCGGTGAACTCGCTGAACGCGAAGGCGACGGGGGTGTTCGTGAAGCGCACGTTCGCGAAGCGCAGGACAAAGTCGAGAAAAACCGCGTCCTCGAGGTCGTTCGAGGAATCAGCACACAGAAGAAGCTCTGTCTCTATGCGACAGCAGCTGTCGCTGCCGAAACGGACGATGAATCTGCACGTAGCACGACCGGCTACAGGGTGTATCAGTTCCTCACTGACGCGATCGAGGCCGACCAATATCACCAGGAGACCTACGTGAACAAGATGAAGGAGATGACGACGTATTCCCTCGTCGACTTCGAACGACGAAGCCACGGACCGAGTTCGGGAATGTTCCTCGAGTTCCAGTTCGGCGAGCGCCCCGAGACGATCCTCGAAACGCTTCGCGAGGACTCGCGTATCGACATGGTCTCCGGGGACGAAGTATCGACCGTCGTCAAAGCACAGGTTCGAAACGAGAACTGAGCTTCCGGTACTATCGAGAGTTATCCGTTTGGATACTACACCACACACCTCTATCGATGTGTGATCGATCGAAAGAGGGTGTGTAGTGCGGAATTTATGGAGTTGTATCCATACCGACGTTTGGAGTGCTTCTTTCACCCATCATCCCGTATATATCCTATTGAATCTCTCAGAAACTGCAATCCCACGCGGTAATCACCACACCTCTATCGAAGTGTCCGCGCACCTCTATCGAAGTGTTTTCAGCCGTTTCTTCCCGCTATCAATAGTCGATTCTTTCAATTCACGGATAACCTCATAACGGTGGCGAGACGGTCTGTCTCTGGCAATCCTGAACCATCAACCAAGAAAATCGACGGTGGCTACTCTGACTGGGTGATCATTGGAAGTCCACGGGCTCCGCGAGTACCGTGACCTTCCAGATCGACGGCTCCTTGATCACGATACTGGTGATGTACAGGTCATCGCCGCGACTGGCTTCGACCGACACTCTGTCAGACGCCAGTACGCAAACCGGACAGACTCACCTTCAGATCGGTGAACTACCCCGCCCTGCTCGACCTGACGGCCTCGCTGAGGACGAGGCTTCCTGTTTCTAAGACGCGCTTTGCAGTAATCAAACACCGAGTGTTCTACCCGCCGGATGTGGCACATACCGCTCGCCATGACGAGGACACCTATCACCGACGGTCAATCATCGAAGCTGTGTTCTTCGCACTCGAGCAACGGTACGGTGACACGCTCCGGACACGGACGTGGTTCGGTCAGTTCCGAGAACTCGTTCTGAAAGCAGCTGTGAGAAATGTCGAACTTGCTTCCTAACATCGGTCAGTACAGAGGTGGCAGCTATCATGTACGCCCGCGGGTAGGTTCGGGGCCGCTTACGGCTATCGCACTGGTTCGGGTTTCCTCACCAGCCCATCCCCGGATCGTTGGCGGCTTGCCGGACCCAAGAAGCGACCTGCTCCTCATCCAGCGTGTCCGTCTCCTCCACGTCCAGTGCCTGTCTGTTAGGACCTGTCCCGCTGGGCGGCTCTGGCTCAAGGTACGATTCGCACACAAATGTCAGTTTCACGTGTTTCGAGAACGCGCTGAATGACGCGAACCATCCCTGGTCCTCGACGCCATAGAACGGCTGGTGATACTTCACGGCACGGCGCACCTGGTGCACTTCGTCTTGAATGATCTCGTCGAATCGTGTCGCAACCTCACGCTTCCACCCCGGCAGCGCTGCAATGTACGCCTTCACCGCTGTCGATCCATCAGTATCATCATTCCTCCGCGCCGACTGGTATCGTTTACTTCGTTCCTCCCATTCTTCCTCCGTCGGAACCTGGTCCGACAGTTCGATTTCCCCGAAGTCCTCGTCCCCGATTGTATTCTCCCCCTCTCGGCCTGATATCGAAGTCACGACCAAGATCGGGTCTGGCTCTTCGGGTTCAGAAAACAGCTCGAAGTCCAGCCGCAACGTCTCTCCTCGCCAGTGGCGAGCAAAGCCCACCCAGCCGTCGGGGTGGTCATCCCGGTTGTCTTGCTCGACCCGGAACAGACCCTGCAAGGCCGGAATGGCGTCGGCACCCCACTGGAGCCCCCGTTCCAGATCCGTGAAACGAACCCCCTCGTCATGCTCGGTGTGGTAGTAGGGTGCTCTGATTGTTCGGTTCGCCATCACGAGTTCGGAGACCCGCTGGGTCGTAAGTGAGCCGGACACACTCATAATCACTCACCAATATGCGGTATAGGTGCATCAATATTTCTGCGGTCCTCAAGGGTGCGACGAGCCGAATTCCTCCTCTGGGAAAGGATAACGGGGCTTCACGGGAGCTTACTCGCCAAGCGATCCTTGCCGCTGTGGCCGCAGATCCTTACACCTCGCTTCATACTACTTTGAACGGACACTTAACCAGAAAGTCAACTAAGAGAGGTCGTATACTCAACCGGATGGTTGCACAGAAGCCAGGCGATCTGGACCTCGACGGGTCTTCCACGCACTCTCTCCCGATACGTCGATCAATCCTCGAACAGTCGATCGACGGCCCGGAGCGTGTGGGCGCCCTTGAAGGATTCCGCATGCTCGCTACCCCTCGAATCATGTAGCACGTGATGAAACCAACGGTGTCTGCGGTCGGTTAGTCAGAGACGGCTAGGCATGGCCCTTTGCAGGGCAAAGGGTCGAATCGAATATATCTACATAGCGCCAATGAAAACCGATGACAAAAGATACGACTGATGACTTGCCCCCTATCGAGGCTGTACAGGCTCTCACAGAGATTGAGGGGTACGACGAAAAACTGACTGCTCGGACGTTTGGTCTCACTCTCATGGTGTTCGCGTTCGCTATTGCAGCGATTCCGATTTCCTATGCGGCAGCCGATTCGTGGCTCACTGCACACGAGTATGGCTCGTTCGTGCTGTCGGTTCTCTGGCTGCCCTGGATTGTAGCGGCTGTCGCTGTTACATCGGCAATCTGGACCACTCATTCGATTTCCCTTGGAAGGAACTCTACGACCGCCGATGATTGGTTACTGGGCATCGGATTTACGATTGTGTTCTTTCTGATTGCAACTGTTGTCTTGATTGCACTCGGCTCCAACATTACCATCTTCATTGTGATGGGGGTTTCGGGAGGGCTCTTCACGATTCTTCTCGGTGTCATTTTCTCCCACATATACCAAGCAAAATGGGTATTGCTTCCCTTGGTTGTGGCCGGTAGTGCGATCGTTCTCGGTAATATCTTTCTTTCTACTATCGACCTCACCCCCACCGGTGCGGGCTTTACGACCGGATTCCTCCAGGGAACAGTGTATTTTATCACTGGCTGGGCTATCTCAATTAGAGGGTGACACATGGACCTTCCACCGGATCTTGCACTCGTCCACCAACCCACCCGACTTCGAATCATGGGATTTCTGTACAGGCATCGTGACGTCTCGTATACGCGAATCCGTGATTTGTTGGACCTAACTGATGGTAACCTCGCCTCTCACGCGGAGAACCTCGAAGATGCAGGGTACATCGAAACCCGTCGAGCATGGACCCAGAGTGGCTTCGAAACCCGCTATCGAATCACCTCGAGCGGTGTCTCAACGTTCCAGACTTACCTGCAGGAACTGCGCCAGTTTTTGGACGAAGTAGAGCCAGAATGACCGGCTCGGTTGTGTTCAGTTGCGAACGGGAGAGAACGTGCATGACACATAAACAGGAAGCCCCGCTCTCACGGAGCCTGCGAAGCAGGCGAGTAGGGCGGGGTAAGTCACTTGATTACGTTGTTTCTGTCTCTGATGGGCGTTCGACGAGGACGACGCCGTTCCCATAGAGGTCACGTGCGACGGCCTCGATACCGTAGGGCTGTTCTTGGGGCTCGGACGTGAACTCAACCCCGCGCTCGCGCAGGATTTCGTAGGTCGCGTGGCAATCGTCCACGGTAAAGGCGAGTGCCGGTTGTTCACCGACCAACGCGGCTCGACGGTCTGCCTCTTCCTCGTCCTCGGACCAGTCGGGGAGTTCGAGGACGATTTCCACGGTCTCGTCCTGTTCGGGGGCGACAGTGACCCAGCGGTTATCGGGTCCGAACGATTCGTCCGCTTTCTTCACGAGGCCGAGCTTCTCAGTGTAGAAGCGCAGTGCTTCGTCCTGGTCATCGACGAAACGGGTGGTAAGACGGAGCTTTTCGATCACGATTTCCTCCACCTGTACCGACGCCGCGTACCAGCAAGTACGTTCGCCTAGCAGACTGAAAGTGATAGCTGCTCCTCTCGCAAGCAGCCACTCGATACTGGTCGGAACGACATTAATCGGAACGCGGGCTGGTCTCGATGGCCGCCGTGGAACCGCGAGAACTGTCGAGGACGTTGCCCACAACGGCGTCGGAGTGCAGGCCCAAGCACCCGCGCAAGCCGCGTCGGCGTTCACGCGCGAAGTCACGGATTGACGACTGTCGATGTGACTGCCGCCTCTGTCGAGAAGCCCTCGGTTGTACGCACGTGGACAGATGCTGGCCGACGATTTCCCGATCCGAGGGAAATCTGGATCGACGACACGCTCGTCGCGACATAGGAAGAGGTCCAGAACGTCAATCTGCTCGCCGACGGGAGCGCCGTTGGGATCGCACGATTCTGAGAGGATTCCGATCGGCTCGCGATCATCGAGGACGAATTTCCGGAGATCAAATCGTGTCGGTGACGGGAGGGGAGACTGGCTGGCGTCCCTTCGTTACGAATCCGACGGGTTACAGCGAGCCTTGCTCGAGTTGATCGATACGAAAGCCTTCCGTATCGACTGGCCGTGTTGGGAGACTGCTGACGGGTTGGCGGTCACGTTCTTCGGCGAGGAGTCGTGCGTTCCACGGCTCGTATACGGCTTCTCACACCACCGGTAGGATATTGACAGCGTGACTCGTCGGTACTAGCAGTATGGAACCGAACTGGACGATAGACGAAAAACGACACGCAGGCACGGAACACCTGGATCCCGAGGAGGTTGCCCGCTTCGACGAGAAGATGCCGTTCGATCCCGCCGGGGAGATCGGCGTGCTACGGGAGTCCGGTCTCTGTCGTGAGGATACAGTCGTCGATTTCGGGGCCGGAACGGGGGTGGTTCCACTCGCCGTCGCCGAACACTGTGATCGCGTCGTGGCCGTCGACATCTCCGAAACCATGCTCGCGGCGGTCGACGAGAAGGCCGAAGCGCGTGGCATCCGGAACGTCGAGACCGTCCACGATGGATTCCTGAGCTACGACCATCGGGGCGAGCCTGCGTCGTTCGTCTTCTCGAAGGACGCTCTCCACCACCTCCCCGATTTCTGGAAAGCCGAAGCGTTGAAAAACGTCGGGCGGACGCTCGAATCGGGCGGAATCTTTCGCTTGCGCGACTTCGTCTTCTCGTTCGATCCACACGAGAGCCGGCCCGAAATCGAGTCGTGGCTCGAGGAGAAGAAGCGATCGACGACATTTACCGACGAAGAGCTGTACGTTCACTTTCGAGAGGAGTACAGTACGTACGGGTTCGTGCTCGAAGCCCTTCTCGAGCGGGTCGGGTTCGAGATTCTCGAATCGACGTACGAAGATGATTTCTATGCCACGTATACCTGTCGGTGGCTGGGTTGTTCTGAGTGAGCACGAGGTGTTTTTGAAATATTTCTCGCACTCGTGGCATCGTTTCGAGTAACTGGTTTCGGACGAACGCGAACGTCTGGAATCACGTCTCGCGGAGTCTACAGAGGTGCGACGGAGATGTTTTCAAGTTCACCGGTAATTCCTCGCCGTTCAGGAAGTATTTCGCATCTGCCGTCGAATTCACGTATGATTCATGCCCAATAAAAGTGCTTCAAATGGAGTGAGCCGTTGGCGGCGGTGGACCGCCAGTGGCCTCTTACTCTTCGCCTCGCTCGGTGCAGTGTTCGCATTCGCGACGTCTCTCACAGCAGTCAGAACAGCGGGTCCCGGGACGGTGATCGCCGAAAGCTGGCGACTCTTCGGACTCCTCGTTTTTGCCGGGATTTTTCTATTGCTCGCCGCTCGTCCGAAACTGTACCCGGGCATTTGGGAACTCGCAATCTTCCATAAGGCCGCAACGGCGACGTACCTATTTGCCGTTACCAGCGATGTTCCGGAAGCAGCAGCCACGGCCGCCCTCGACGCCGGACTCGCAATTCTGCTTGTCGTCGCGTATTTGCTCGGAAGGGCCGATAGAAACTGGGAGCGGTTCCGAAACCGATCAGCTGCCATCCCCGAGGATCGCTCGGTCTAACGGTGATCCGCGACAGCGAGCGCCAGCACCACGCTCACAGAGGAGGCGAAGAAGAGCTCGGCAATGAGTCCGATCAGGACGGTCGACGAGGCTGGATCCGGAACAGTACTTCTTTCACTCTCACGTGATTTCCACTCACGCCGATCGAATCTCGTACTGGAGCTCGACGATTCCGTTGTCGTAGGCGGTTTCGTTCCGCAGATGAAGCGCCCGTTCGATACCTGATCCGCCGAACAGCTCGATGCCGGTACCCAGCAGTGTCGGGATAATCGATAACCGGACTTCGTCGATCAAGTCCTCGCTCAGAAAGCTTCGTGCCAGCGCCGCCCCACCGACGAGCCAGACGAAATCGTGCCTGCCGGTTACGTCCTGGACGAGTTGCTCGACCTCCCTCTCATCGAACTCGACGTGTTCGGTCACGCGGGGCAGGTCTCGGTGCGTCGTGACGACCGTGGGTGTGTCTCCATACGGCCACGCTTCGAACCCCAGCACTTGCTCGTACGTGTTCGCACCCATGACGATGCAGTCGACGCCCTCGAAAAATCCCTCGAAGCTCCCGCCAGGTTCGCCGGCGTCGTACGTGTCCTCGAACGTCTCTAACCACTTGATGCCACCGTCTTCGTCGGCGATGTACCCGTCGAGACTGGCGGCGATATAGAGTACGACTTGGCTCATACGCGAGAATGGCTTACTCGTAGTTTACCCGTTCCGATTCGATCGGGTCGTACCGTTCTCGCAGTTACAAGCAAGTACACAGTTGACCGAAGCCGAAGTTGCTCGAGAACGGCCGGTCGGTTCAGACGTTCGTTCTCACGGCGTTTCTCGGCTTCCGAGAACGTACTCGGCGCCCGCTTCTTAGGGGGTATCACTGTCTCGCACGACGCGGTCCTCTCGAGTGGCGCGAACGTCAGCGGAGCTCGGGATAGACGGGAGCTATTATGCTTGGTGGTCGTCATCGAGGTTCAACTGCCAGGAAACCCCGAACTCGTCGGCAACCCAGCCGAATTTCTCGCTGAACGGATACGAGTCGAGTGGTATGAAGACGTCTCCGCCGTCGGATAGTTCGGCGAAGAGCTCGCCTCTCTCCGCTTCCGTCTCACAGTTCACGTACAGTGAGATGGCGGGCGTGAACGTCCACTCGTGCTCGACGTTACTACCAATAATTTTTGATACCTAGTTGAACAATGGGCGGTATCAAACGAGTTCCATGATGACCTTCGATTCGATTTTCCGCAGGTGTTCACCAACCGTCCCGGCAGAGATATTCGCGCGCTCTGCGAGGTCGCGGAGGGTCGCACGCCGCGGCATCTCGTAATAGCCCTCATTGATCGCTAGTTCCAACAGTTCTTGTTGCCGATCCGTCAGTAGCGACGCAAGCTGGCGCATGTCTGGGTGATACTCGCCGATCGCTTCGAGCGTAATCCGAATCTCGTCTGGGATTTCCGTGATCGCCTCTCGGATCTTCTTGTCCTCTCCGATCATTGTTACCCGAAGCCCACCCTGAGCGGTGTATTCCATCGGCCAGTCCACAACGATCTCATATCGTCGGAATATACTGAGGAGGTCGGTCATGAGGGCATTTGCTCGAAAATGGAGGTAGACTAGCCCTTCCGATGCCTCAGACCGCTCAACTGATAGCACCTCTGGATCCGCCTCTAATACTTCCGTACTCTGTTTCAGGTCACCACGGAGTTGATACAATGCGACGCCGGTTCCGTCATCCAGGAGATTGATGTAGTGAATCGCTTCCCCTTTCACTGCTTGATCGGTGGCGGACTCACCGCTAGGACAGCGTTCATCGTCGACCTGCGGAATGACGAACGTAATATATCTCACACTATCGATCCGCCTTTTTGTCCACAGGGCCCTCGGATGACTGTATCCGGTCGCTCCGTCTAGTGACGAGTTGATCGGGTTGGCTCTGATGGCAGTGGTGCATCACTGGAAGAGTACGCGGTATACGTATTTAAACCCGCCTCAGATGTATGGCGCTGTTCGCATGCATCGGCGGACCGTCTATATCACCAACGCATGTCGAACAGAAAAGCTGAAAAACCCAACGCGAACCGGACGGAATCGAGACCATCAACTCCCTGTCATCGGGTCATCGCCGCGCTCGATGAGCGCTTCGACCTTGCCGAGCACCGGCGGTATCTCGCGCGCGACCTCGAAGGGGTGATACTGGATCTCGGCGCGGGGAGCGGTGCGATGTTTCCATACCTACGAACAGCCGCTCAACAGCAACCAGCGCTTCATCTGCATGCAATCGAACCAGATCCCGACAGGCGGCGGCAGGCGAAGCAAACAGCCAGCACGCACGAGTTAGATGTAGATCTGCGATCAGGACGGGTTGAATCCCTTCCCTATGCGGACGATACGTTCGACGTGGTCATCGCCTCCGCGGTGTTCTGTACGGTACAGGATCCCTCTCGTGCCCTCGAGGAAGTCCATCGCGTCGTGAAGCCGGATGGTGAATTCCGATTTTTCGAACACGTTCGGTCGGACGGACTACGTGGCTACGTCCAGGACGCATTGACACCACTCTGGAAACGGGTCGATAACGGCTGCCATCTCGACCGTCGAACGGACGACTGGATCGCAGCAGGTCCCTTCGCTCTCGACGAAATCGAAACGCTGAGTTTCGGTATTACCCCTGTCAGACCATTCGTGCGGGGAATTGCTACGCCAGTGGGTCATACCGAGACTGACGACCAAATCGAGAGGAGGACGTCCGTCTCTTCGGCCATCGTGAGATCCTCGAGTGATGACAGATTTCAGGAGGTGTCCTGAAACATGAACGCGAGATCGACCGTATCGATGATCCTCGGCGTCCTCGTGGCGCTTCTCGGAATGTTATGGATAGTGCAAGGCCTTGGAATCATCCAGATTGATCCCATCTTGTGCGTCGCAGACTGCGAACCGATCACTGGAAGATCGGTGCAGTGGACGGTCATCGGTGTGATAGCCCTATTGGTGGGAATCGTCACTGTCCGGGCGGGTCTGCGACGCGCGAATCGATGACGGATCCTGTTAGCGCTCTCGCCACGATCAGTGAATGTGGATAAGTTACGGTGGTCTCACGTTTCGTCGTTCGTCATCCCACATTTGAAATCGGTCGCCACTCCTCCGATGAGGGATATTCAGAACGGAGCGCCACTCGTCACCTGACCGGACGGCTATTAGTGGTCCTCCGCGAAACAGTGAATGATATGAACGAGATGGAACCGACGTTCTTCACGTCGATGGATGCCTTCCGCTCGTGGCTCGAGGAGAACCACGACACGACCGAAGAGCTGTGGGTCGGCTATTACAAGAAAGACGCCGAGGAAACAGGTATCAGCTACGGTGAATCGGTCGAACAGGCGATCTGCTTCGGCTGGATTGACGGCCTGATCAACGGGATCGACGACGAGACGTACAAGCGCCGGTTCACTCCCCGCAACCCGGATAGCAAGTGGTCGAAGGCCAACAGAGAGCGTGCCCTGACGATGATCGAAACGGGGCAGATGACCCCGGCCGGGATGGAGCTGGTGGAGGCCGCGAAGGCATCCGGTGAGTGGAACGAGGCGTACCGACTGGGCGACGACCACGAGATTCCCGACGAACTGGAGGCTGCGCTGAACGAAAACGAGGATGCCTGGGAAAACTTCCAGAACTTCTCGAACTCGGATCAGCATGCGTTCATCGCGGCGGTCGAGGACGCGAAAACGGCCGAGACGAAAGAGAGACGAATCGAGCGGACTGTAGAACTCGCGGCGCAAAATCTGACAGTATACGATGAGAACAACAAACGACGGCTGTGAGGGATCGTCGGTCTGATTCGTGGTGACCCCGTCCAGTATAGTCCCATAATCTATCGATGTAAACGCCTCTCAGTCGACTCGAGCGACTGCTGCGTCTTCTTTGCTCGTTATCGGCTGCGGATGTCCTCGAGAATCGCTCGGATATCCTCACTCACATCCATGCTCGCAAGCTCGTCGCTCACGTCGATTGCGGCGAGTTCGGCGTCAACGCCGCCGTGGCTCTGGAGCACCAACACTTGGTAGAGATATGAGAGCCGAAACAGTGTGACTGCCTGCTCGACATCGGCCGCTGCTTCGACGTGGAAGGTGGTCGCGCGGTCCGACACGACGTGGTGTTCCCCGGTTTCACCTTCTGCAATCAACTGCTTTCGGAGTGCTTGTGGATACCCGATGTCCACCGGGCCCCACGAGTGAATGTGGCCGATGTCTCTGTCCTCCACCCGGAAGGTCGTCGAGCTGAACCGACCTTCATCCGTTACGATTCCCGGCCACGATGAAACCGTTTCAGTGACCTGCTCGAGGTACGTCTCGTGTTGATGATCTTCGGTCGTCATCGTCTCGTAGTAGCGTTTTTCTCCATGTCGTTCCGATTGCATTGACCTCGCCTCATACCTTCAAACCCTACTCTGAACAGCGCCTCCCACCGGGATGATCGATCTCAAATTCGAGGTTTGCAAGCGAGTGGCCTCGTTGACGAACTCATCAAGATGCCTCGTATCCGTGGCGTCCTTGATCTTGACTCGATCCCTGCACCCTCGACACTCTGTAAGGCGTTCGACCGTTTGGAGATGGCTGTCTGGCGGGTGTTACTGAACGTCTCGCTCGCGGATTTGCCGGTCAACGGTGTCACCGGCATTGACGCGTCCGGATTTGAGTGGGCTCATGCAGCAACTCCATGTCGGAAACGGTCGGTATCTGATCGGTCAAATACGGCTCTGACCGGTCACATCGGACGACGAGGTGTGAGACACTGCAATGCGTTCGTCGCGCAAAGCATTACTCGCTCCCGTCGAGCGGGTGGATGTAGGTGTAGTAGTTGAACAGATCCGTGTACGACGGTTCATCCGTGTCGACGAGCGGCGTTCCCGATCGGTCTCGTAGCGCCAACTCTACACGCTTCACGTCGACGTCGGCCGGGAGAAATCCGCGGATCTCGTCTCCACGTCGAAACAGTCTGTTTCCAACGAGGAGGTTTTCGGAAGGAACCGCGCCGCGCACTCGCAACACCGGCGGGAGTCGCTCGAAGAGGTCGTCGGGATAGCCGTTCGCGATGATGTCCCCGTCCCGAAGGAACGCGATCCGATCGGCTATCTGCGCGTCAAGCGGCGCGTGACTCGTGACGAGGAACGTTTTCCCGTCGGCGCGCAGTTCCAGGAGGATATCGTGAAGTTCTCGAATGGTCGCGAGGTCGAGTTCGACGGTCGGTTCGTCGAGAACGTAGAACGGGACGTCGATCGTGAGCGTGATCGCGATCTCGATTTTCCGGCGCATTCCGCCCGAGTACTCCCCGACGAGTCGATCGATCTCGTCCCCGATTTCGAGCCGTTCTACGAGATCGCGCCACCGATTCGTTCCGTTGGGATGGAGGTCCTCGTAGAACCGCAGGTTCTCCTCACCGGTGAGTTCCGGATCGGCCATCGCGCCCTGAAACATCACGCTCATCGAAGACTGGGCGTCGACGGGGGGTAGTCCATCGAAGAGTCGAATCTCGCCGCTGCTCGGATGAGCGCTGCCCGAGAGACACGACAGGAACACGGATTTGCCCGCGCCGTTCGGCCCCATCAGGAGCAGTATCTCGCCCTCCGCGATCGATAGGTCGATTCCGGTGAGGACCTCGTGGCTCCCGAAGCGTTTCGTCACGTTCGACGCGTCGACGATCGACGTCGACGCCGTCGTTTCGCGTACGGATTGCGCCATCGTCAGTCACCTCCGTACGCGATTCGTCGAATGACCGCGATCGAGACCGCCAGCGAGGCGGTGGCGTAGCCGAGGAGAATTCCGACGTACTCGATCGAGTCGGGCGCTTCCGGCGGCGTCATCGACCCGAAGTTTTCGGCGCCGACCCAGTGGGCGATCTGCAGCCGCGTCGCGAGCGAGTTCGGCAGGTAGTTCACCATCTCCGCGCCCTCGGCGAGCATCTCCGGCGACGAGCCGTTGAAGCCGGTCACGAAGTAAGCCATCAGCGCCATCACGATGGCGATCGTCGTCATCTGTTCGGGTTTCGTGACGACGAGCGCGATCATCATCGCGAGCGCCATCGCGATCAGGCAGAAGGAACCGAGCGTCAGCGCGAGGATTGCCACCGTCTCGATCGTCAGCGGTCCGAACGCCCCGCCGTGGGCGTACGCGACGAGGATCGTCACGAGGTACGACGCGACGCCGAGTACCGCGCCAGCAACGAACCGACCGGCGAGATCGGCCGTCGGTGCGATCGGCATCGAACGGAGTTTTCGATACCGGTTCCCCTCGAGGTCGCGGGCGAACGCGCCCGCGAAAACGGCGACGGTGACGGTGAAGGCACCGAACAGCCCGTAGTTGATCCCGTTTACCGCTTTCATCGGCCCGAGATCGGTTCCCGGCGGGAGGTCGACGAAAAATTCGATCGTCAGGAAGTACCACAAGACCGGCCACGCGACGGTGAGGAAGACGATCATCTTGTTTCGACGCAGTTGCTGTAACTGTCGGCGCGCGAACGTCCGCGTCTGGGCCATCCACGGCACGCTGGTTCGTACAGTCGTCATCGTAGCTTCACGAGGAAACGGAGGAGTGAGACGAGAATAAGACGTCCAGCACGATCTCCAGGGCGGCATTCGTGCGAAACGATTATAAGGGGAAGTGGCTGCACCGTCACCGAGCCTCGTCGGCAGCAATTATGCGTCGATACGAAATCGTGCTGACGCGATCGAAACGAGCGCGTTCGTCGTTGAACGACTACAGCGGAATCCATTCGGTATCAGTCAGCGGTTCGCCGCACCGCCCGACTCACCGCACCGTCCGATCGGGGCCACGAGCGCTTCGTCGCGACGACCGCGAGCCAGAAGATTACGACGGCGACGACCGGGTGAATCGCGGTGGCCATCGACCCGAACGCGTGGGCCGTCGCGTACTGGACACTGATGAGCGCGAACAGCCCGATGGGGAACAGCCGCAACGGCCAGGAGAGCCGCCCCAGAAAGGCGACGAGTACCATGAGAATAGGAACGATCTCGAAGAGGTGGATGAACGTCCTGTGAAGTCCCCAGTTCGCCGGATCGACGAAGATCGCCATGCCGGCGATGTAGGTCTGGACGAGGACGCACGCGGCGAACAGTCCCGCCAAAGTGCAGTAGCCGTAGCGTCCCCACGGCCGTTCGGACGCCGTCATCCGATCACCCCGTCGGTCCACGCGTACAGAAAGTAGTTCTCCCCTGCTGTACTCGCTGCACCCGTCGGAATTCGAGTTGTCAGCGCCGTTCCATCGATCGCAGTAATCGGAACCATGGTCACTAGGCGACCCGGAGGAACGGTGGGGGATTAATCCGGATAGCACAGTCGCTGGAGCGGCGACCGTGCGTAAATGTTTATACCGCTCCCACGGGGTATCGACGTATGTCCCGAACGAGGCCCCGATCCTCTCGCGGTTCGCAGCCGTCGCGGCGTCCGTCCGCAGGGAGGTGCAACCGACGGAGACGCGTACCGTAACGCGCGGGTCTCTCCCATCGCAGACGTAACCGTCGTACTCATGTCTACGAAAAACCCCCCGGAAACACACTCTCTCGGCGGATTCCTCGGCCGCTGGATCGGCGCCCCCGCGAGGCTCCAGACGTATCGAAACCTCCTGTACGTACTGTCGATGTTCCCGCTGGGTATCGCGTATTTCAACGTTCTCATTATCGGGTTCACCACCGGGCTCGGACTCACGATCGTTCTCGTCGGCGTCCCAATAGTCGTCGGCGTGCTCGCGGTCGCGACCGGGTTGGCCGGCTTCGAACGGACGCTCGTCCGCGTCTTGTTGGACGTCGAGGTTCCCGTCGAACGCGTTCCGAACGACCGGGGGCTGTGGACGATCGTAAAACGGCTCGTAACCGATCTCCGAACGTGGATGGCCGTCGCGTATCTCGTCAGCGTGTTCGTATTCGGGTCCGTCGCGTTCGGCGTGATCGCGTCGCTGGTGGCGACATCGTGGAGCTTTCTCTCCGCGCCGCTATACTACGAGGACGCGCCAGTCGTCGCGTACGGGCCGATTCCGCGCGGCGATTTTGCGCTCGACATCCTGTTCGGCTGGGATACGTTACTGGTCGGACTGCGAACGACGTTTCGCCTCGGTTCGTGGCAGGTAGACACCCTTCCCGGTGCGCTGTTCGTCGCCTGTCTCGGACTCGCCCTCCTGTTTCTCGTGACGTTGCCGCTCGTCAACGTACTCGCCTCGGTGTGGGGCCGGTACGCCCGGGTCATGCTCACCGTTCCGCGATACTGGCGGCGGTTAGCGGACTAACCGTGGTCGAAGTTCGAGTATCGGCCGCGGCGACGGCGCCTACGCCTTCGTCAGTGC
Organism: Natrinema soli; assembly: GCF_028618695.1. Next base: position 105,133 of record NZ_JAQIVI010000022.1, read on the forward strand.
GTACAGGATCGCGAGCACGCCAGCGAGGTGGGCGATGGTGATGGCGAAGAGGATCTCCGCGTCCGTCGCCGGAAGCAGCGCCCCCACCCCGTAGTCAATGACGACCGGAACCGCGGTCAGGAAGGCGATGCCGACGGCGAGGTACAGCATCGGTCGGCTCCCGTTGCGCCGGTAGCCGTGGTAGGCGAGGAACGCGACGAACGATCCGACGATGGCGACCGCTGCCGCGAACGCGGCGATCGTCGCTTCCGCGTTCGCGATCGGGCCGACGCCGTACAGGAGTAGGCCGATCATTTTCTCACCCGTTTCGATCGCGGAGAATCGCCGGACGCTCGGTTGCGCGAAACCCCATATATCGCGTACAGCGTGGCAGCGAGTCCGAGGAGTTTACTCGTATTCGCGGCTGCCGACCGACCGAGCGCGGAGACGTCGGTCAGGTTCGCGAGCACGAACTGGATCAAGATCGGTCCGGTCGTGAGAAGGACGAGCCCGAGCGCCAGGTAGAGCCGTCCCCGATCTCGGGAGTCGCTGTATCGACGAGCGACCAGATATGCTATCCCGAGCGACAGAACGGCGGTGACGACCAACCCAAGGAGCGTGAGGAGGACGAGGATCCTCTGGCCGCCCGTCGTCACTTGAAGGAGCACGAACGAACGCATGTTAGCGCAACCCCTCGAAGAGATCGGTGAATCGGTCGGCGGCGGTTTCCTCTCGGTACGTGACTCGGAGCTCGAACGACCCGTCGACAAGTTCGATCTCGATCCGTTCGAGCCGTGCGGCGTACGTGTGATAGTGGTGGCCGTCCTGATCGATTTGCAACCGCTCATCGACGAGATCGTGCTTCTGGAGGCGTTCGATGCGCCGGTAGATCGTGGACACGGACGCATCGCACGCTTCGCTCAGTTCAGGTACGGACATTTCTCGTTCGCTGGTCTGGATGAGTATGTCGTGGGCGTATTCGTCCTCCAGGAGGGCGGCGATCTCTCGAACATCACTGTCCCCGGTCATTCCGCACGTCGGTGCCGAAATCGATCGGTGCCCTCGGGAGTGCTCCGTGCGGTGATCGAGGCGGCCATGCGATGTGCAGTATCGATCCGCGGCGGACATAAAACGAGCGTTGTAAACACCGCGATCGGCATCGGTGCGTACTCCCAATCCGCGAAACGCGATTTCGCTCGCGGAGTTTCGGGTCCGATCGCTCGTCCGAAGCGCTGACGATGAGATACCTGATGACGGGAGCGGTCGTCAGTGGCCGGAGGGAGTGGCCGGAACCGACGGCGTTCGAGGTTGAGTGTCATCGGTGGACGCGTCACGTTCGGACGTCAGTCGGCTCGCGATCGGTCGATTCCAGCAGCGGCGATACCGGCGAGCACACCCCACACGGCGTTGGTTAGGATGATAGCCGGGATCGCAAAGACGGGGGCCGAGAGCCCGCCCTGGAGAACGATACTCACGCCGATCGCGAGGACGCCGTACGTCCCGCCCGCAATCGCCAGCGTCGGGATAGGTCGTCGGTCGCCGACCAGGACGACGACGCCGATCCAGAGGATCGTGATCACGACCATCGTTAGAACCGGTACCCAGGGCCGGCCATCTGAAACGCCGAAGACGCTCAGAAGCGGCATGACGAGGGCGAAGCCGCCGAGAAGCGAGCCGAGCTGCCAGTTTCTGGTCGAACGTACGGCGTTCGGGACGCGTTTCGCACGGAGTTGACTCATACTGTTCGTGAATCCAGAGGTCGGCGCCGCAGGTAATCCGTATCCGCGAGTCGCTCGGCCGACGACTGTGCCCGTAGACATATATAGGAGTTCGCAGGAGACGCGGCACGGCCGTGCGAAGCGGGAGTCGGTTATCGGACCGATCGCCGTGTCGTTTCACAGCGCTATCGACATCCGGGGGAAATGCTCATGCCGATTTCCGACACCGGTGCTATCAGTAGCGTGCATGGAATCTAACCGCGGAGAGGGGAGGACGCTCATCGTCGGCGGTACCGGCACTTGAACTTCAGGCCGACCAATCAGAGGGTGTCGTAGAACGTTCCACACACCAACTGTGCTCAGCGTGACGGTCGTTAGTTTTCTACGGTGAGGCCTCTCGAAAGGGTAGCTATCATTTCCTCTTGCAGATGATAATAGATCCCGTCTTGGATCTCCTCAAGATTAGCACCGATTTCGTCGTACTCGTCCTTATGAAGGATTAGCAAACCGAGAGACGATCCCATAAGCCCAAGTACGGTTATTGGCTCCATCTCTGAGATCGGGCCTTCGCTTCGTGCTTGGATATCTTTGATAGGGGGAACCAATACTTCCATCTCTTTCCGCTCTATCTCGGTAAGCTGATCAGACGAGACATTCCCAAGAACCTCTTGATAGTCCCGTTTAATGAACACCTCCTGGATGAACTCATTTCCTTCACCAAATTCAACATAACAGCAGAAGAATTGCTCAAGCCGTTCTTGGGCATCGTTACTCCCCTCCAGTTCCGACTGCAGTGTCTTCGCAAACTCGTCTAATTCCTGTTCGAATATCTCCACATAGAGATCAGACTTGGCGTCGAAAAATTGGTAGAATGTGGGTTTAGCAATACCAACTGGTTCAGTAATATCCTTCACCGTTGTCTTCGCAGGCCCGTACTTCAACAACAGCTCACGCGCAGTTTCAAGAAGTTCCGCTCGTATCCGCTCCCGGTCTTCATCACTGAACTTTCGCATATCTATCCGTCGGGCTTGAAAACTCATAACTAAATTGGTTTTCGGTTATTACTCCATAACCAAAATAGATATTTAGTCATAGTATGTACGTTAGAGTATGGCGACAATCGAAGTGAACGACCTAACAAAAGACTACGGGAGTGTCCGTGCGGTAGACTCCCTTTCGTTCACCGTAGAAAGCGGGGAGGTATTCGGCTTTCTCGGTCCAAACGGAGCCGGCAAGACAACGACGATTCGATCGCTTCTCGGGTTACTCGAACCAACAGCTGGCACTGCGTCCGTCCTCGGCGCAGATATCCATGATGAGGGCGCGCTCATCGGGGCAAAACAACGAATCGGATATCTGCCTGCGCATCTCGGATTCGACGAGGAAGAGACGGGTGAAGGCGTCCTCGACTATCACGAATCAGTGAAAGGGGGGTCCCGTCGGGACGAACTCCTCGAGATATTTACCCCTCCAGTTGAGCGTCGGATCCGCGAGTATTCAACCGGGAACAAGCGTATGCTTGGTATCGTCCAGGCATTTATGCACGATCCCGAACTCGTAATCATGGACGAGCCAACCTCCGGCCTCGACCCCCTCAAACAAGAAGAGTTCAACGAGTTCATCAGGAACGAGCGCGAGCGTGGCAAGACGCTATTCTTTTCATCACACGTGCTGAGCGAAGTTCGCCGCGTGTGTGACCGCGTTGGTATCCTCCGTGAAGGGACGCTTGTTGGTCTGGAAGACATCGAGACGCTGCTTCAGCAAGGCGGAAAGCGGGTGCAACTCCAGACGACGGACGGGGCCAGAGCGGATCTCGCAGAGATCGACGGGGTAATAGACGTTCAGACGTTCGCGGAGGGAATCCAGTTCATCTACACTGGAGAATATAACGCGCTGCTCCGTGAGCTTGCGACCCATGATGTCCGTGAGATAGAAATTAGCGAACCACCGCTGGAGGATATCTTTATGCACTACTACGGGACAGACGGTGCAGTCGAAACCAGTCAGGGGGTGCAATCCGATGTTTGAAACCACCAGGTATGAGATGAGCCGTCGAGTCCGTGGAACAGTAATTCTGACTGTCGGTCTCAGTCTCTACGTGGCCTTCATCATCTGGTACTTCTCCCTCTTGGACCCGTCAGCATATGAGCAGATAGCGGAGTCGTTGCCGCCAGCGATGTTAGATGCATTCGGTATGCAGTCAATCGGTTCCATTGAGGGGTGGCTCGGAGGACAGATCTATACGTTCCTGTGGTTGCTGGGACTCGGGATATACTTCGCGTACGCATCGGCGGGAGTGATCGCGGGTGATATTGAGAGTGATCGAATGGATCTGTTGCTTTCGTTCCCCGTTTCTCGAAGCCAGTTACTCGCCGAGAAGTTTGCATCGTTTCTCCTCCCGGTAATTTCGCTAAACGTGGTTGTGGGCGGTGTCACGTACGGCCTCGTGTTGGCGATCGGTGAGACGATTGATCCGATGCATCTCGCGTTGGCTCACCTCCTCTCGATTCCGTATCTCCTCGTCTGTGCAGCAATTGGTATGGTTCTCTCCGTTCTTGTGGATCGGGCAGCAGTTGCAGAACGAGCTGCCATCGGGCTGATATTCGTGCTCTGGCTCGTTGAGTCTGCTGTTGGTGCGGCAGAGGGCTTCGCGTGGATACAAAATATTAGTCCGACCCACTATTACTCTCCGACGCCGGTTCTCATTGATGGGTCGTACGAACTGGTTGATATAGGGATTTTGATTGCTACGTTCCTGAGCTTACTCATCGTGAGTCAGATCCTGTTCGAACGTCGAGATATATAAGATGCCTTCTCGATTACATCAACAGACTTCTCGTTACCGTCAATTTGCCTAGGCAACGGATCTCCACCGTCGTGCGGTTGTGTTCGGAGTCGGGCCGCCCGCTTATGCTGCATAGATTCAGCGACTGGTGGCGCCGACGTGGAGCGACGAGAACACGGTCGCCTCGATCTTCCGGAGGTGCTCGCCGACGGTCGTCTCGGCCAGGCCGATCGCCGCCCCGATCTCGTCGTGGGTCGCCTCGCGGGGCTCCTGGTAGTACCCGAGGTCGACCGCCGCTTCCAGCACCTCGCGCTGGCGCTCGGTCAGCCGAGAGACGACGTGGCGGGGGCCGGGCGTGTACGGGCCAGTCCGTTCGATCTCGACCCTGATGCCCTCCGGCTGCTCGAAGAGGGTGTCAGCGAAGGCTGCCTCCGTCCCGATGTAGGTCACCCGGAGGCCACCGTCTTCGGTGTACTCGATCGGCATGTCGATCAGGGAGGACGACTCGCGCCGGTTCTCCATGAGCATCCGGCTCAGATCGTCCACCGCATAGCGCGTATATGAGAAGAACCCGGAATCGTCGCCGGTGATCGAGAACTCGAAGACGTCGGGCGACTCCGACAGGATTCCGCGGAGTTCCTCCACGTCGCCACGACCCTCGGCGAACATCGCGACGGTGTCGTCGTCGAGGAGTTCCATTCGGTGGATGGCTCGGTACGCCAGGCCGAGTTCGTTGACCTGCCGGTCGAGCCGGTTGATCCCACCGTCCTCGGGATAGCCCACGAATGTGACGTAACGCATACGTTCGTGATTGACTGCGACCGACAAAGACGTTGACCATAAGCGTCCATGGATCACCGGCAGCGCGCTCATCGCCCCCGGGAGAGGAGGGATACCCATGTCTGAGCGGCCGCCGACGAGTATTCTCCTCCCGACGACGAAGTGGACCGACGCATGCGCGGAGGTCACTGTCCAGCTCGGAGACGGCGACGAGTTATTGGTCATCCACGACGGCGCGGAGGACCCCGTCACCGAGCAGAAAGAGAGCCACGAGGGCGTCAGGCTCATCGCCGCCGGTGAACCCGAGGGCTGCTCGGGGAAGGCCAACGCCATCGTCGCCGGGATGGAGGCCGCGCGCCACGACCGCATCGTCTGGACGGACGACGACTACCACCATCCCCCGGACTGGCTGGCGACGATGAACGCGGACTACGAGGAACACGGCCCGGTGTCGGAGGTGCCGTACTTTGTCGGCCAGGACCCCCTCTCGGTGGTGCTCGAACCGCTGTACGCTTCGGGGGGCTCGCTCGGCCTCTACCTCGGCGACCAAATCTGGGGTGGTTCGGTCGTGTTCGAGCGAGGGGACATCGACGAGGCAGCGTTCCTCGACGAACTCCGGCGCACCGTCAGCGACGACGGCCTCCTCATGGAGTACCTCGAGGTGACGACGGTCGGCCGGACGCGAATCGTCCCCATCGGAGGGAGCGTTCGCGAGGCGGTTGAGCGCCCGGTTCGCTGGACGCAGATCCTTCGGTGGCACTTCCCCGGTACCGTCGCCGGGATCTGTCTCGTCTCGCTGCTCGTACTCGCAGGGGCGGTTCTGGCCCCGCTCCCTGCGGCGGCAATCCTCACGGTGGCACATTTCGCCGTCTACGAGGTCCTGGGCATCCGCCGGTGGACGGCCGTGCTGGCGTATCCGTCGCTGTTCGTGTTCGTCCCACTTCTCTTCTACGCGCTCGCCCGCCGGACGTTCGTCTGGGGCGGCCGGCGATACCGGTGGCGAGGGAAGTTCGACGTGGCGGTCATCGAATAGCGACCTGTCCGAAGACGATACGCTAAACGAGGTGTGTTCGCGATTCGCTCACCCCATTCGAAGTGACCGAGTTCCACCCGAAACCGCGTGAGCCGGGCGGGACCTTCGGTCCGCTAGAAGCCGGCGTGAAACGCCCGCGATGCCGTGAGCGCGTCAACGACGAGTCCACAGCCGCGTCGCAGACGTGATGGTCGCGATAGTCGAGATCCAGGCACGCCTGGACGGCACAGGCAACGCAAATCGAGCGGGAGACGGGGTTGTTCTGTTCCCCGGTTTGCGCTGTACCGGATCCGGTATCATCGTTGACACTAGCAAGGGTTGCTCAGGAGGAGATGTAGCCGATCGATTGTCTTGCCACGTCCTCGGCGCGTTCGTCGACGAGGGAGGTCATATGGAGATCGACCTCTGCAGCACTATTGAGGGTCGCGAGCGACCACGGAAGGACGTCACTGCGTTCTCCGAGTGGGTCGCCCTCGTAGTCGTCGTCTCGAAGCGGGAGTGATTCTTCGTAGTAGGTCCTCGTGGAGATCAGGACCGAGATGAGTTGCACGCCGTGGTTCGGACTGAGGTGTTTCCAGAACGAGCATCGGGCGACCTTTATCCGAGAGCGGATCAGCCCCCCAGACAATGTCGCCTCGCTCCAGTTCTTTGAACGCGGTCACCGAACTTCCTCCATTTCATCGGTTTTCAACTCCTCGAGATGCTCCTCCCCATATTGCTCGTCTCTACCCCTTGGAGGACCACCATATACTTCTTCCCGCCCTGGCTCACGACCAGATAGAGGACGACAGAGCCCTTCACACGACCGATACTGTTCAGGATGATGAAGGTACTGCGTCAGTGCCTTCACGTCGTGTTCTTTGAGCGCTGCAAAGCCCTTGATCCCGATTACGTCGCTGGTCGCGAACCTAGCAATATAATTGAAATATCAAGCCGACATTTTATATATTCCCTCGAAATTGTGATCTGACGATGGCAGAGAAAACACTCAAGGAGGAAAAACTGGCGCGAGATGAGGCTGCAGAAGAACTCAGAACACTTGCCGATGAAATTGAAGGGGACGGACCAGCAGATGTCCAAATAGGGAATAAGACTGTCTCCCTCTCTCCACCATCAACTATTGCGTATGAAGTCGGAGTCAGGGAAAGCTCCTCAATTTTGCGAGGAAATCGTGAAACAATCACAGTTAAAATGGACTGGAAGCCAGAGTAATATATTCCAATCAACGGTAGTGTCTAGTCATCGTTTCACCACTTCCTCGGCGGGAGTGCGGTTGTCGAGCGTCTGATTCGGTCGTCGTGTACTGGAATAGTAGACGAAGCGGCGAGCCAGCGCTGGCTCACCACTATCCACATCTGATGGAACCGATCGATCCACGTCGTAACCGTGAACGTCCGAATTTGGCATTAGATGAACGAACTCCTGCCGAGGAGGTGTTCATCTAGACAGTGGCGTCCTCGCGGGGGCTCGACGTAGAATATGAAGATTGACATCGATGCTACCCCTGTTCACCGTAGTGTCTGAAATCAACGCAGAATAATTGTTCAATCCATGATTAATACACTCCATATGGAAATAATCTTCGCGCTAAACATTCCGGAGATTCCGCTGACTGAACATCCATGGATACTCGTCGGTGGCATTCTCGTCGGCTCGTATCTTCTCTCTCGGTTCATAGAGTGGATCGGACATCACTTCTTGAGTCAGTCGGATCGATGGCCGGACGATTCAATGAGTCAGGTCTTTTTGAACGAATTACACACACCGCTACACGCCTCTATCATCCTTGGTGGCGTCTACCTTAGCCTGAATACGTTAGGAGTTATCCAGTCGAGCTATTATCTTGTCAATGGGATCCTCTCTATACTCATCATATTATGGATGAGGGCAACTATCGGATTCGGATCTCAATGGATCGAAGTCGTGAATGCGAACGAAAGTGAGTATGAATTCTCGCCTGTATTCAAGAATTTTTTAACTATCACCTCTCTCATTCTAACATTACTATTCGTCCTTGTCATCTGGGAAATCAACGTTACACCGATTTTCGCCTCTGCAGGAGTCCTTAGTATTATACTCGGCCTGGCCGCACAGGACACAATCGGGAATTTGATCGGCGGTGTCTCGCTCTACTTCGACGATACGTATAAAACGGGCGACGTTATCCTCCTTGAAGACGGTCGTCGTGGGACGGTCACCGATATCGGGATACGAAGTACGACGGTTCTCACACGCGACAACATCCTGATTACGGTCCCGAACTCAGTGTTGAATTCTGCATCTGTGATCAACGAATCCGCTCCGCAGCGGCGAAAGCGAATTCGGGTGTCAGTTACGGTTGCTTATGGAACGGACCATGAGGATGTCGAAGAAATTCTTCTAAAGATCTGTGACGAAGTCGCGCTAATACTGGACAATCCGGCACCACAAGTGCTGTTTCGGGAATTTGGCGATTCCGCACTCGTATTCGAGCTCTGGGCCTTCGTTGCTCATCCCTTCAGCGAGCCCCGCGCCGTCGATCAGATCAACCGTCTCGTGTACGAAGAGTTCGACGAAGCCGATATCGATATTCCATTCCCGCAACGTGAGATCAGTTATCTTTCGCAGGAAAATGATCCGACGAAGGAGATGATGCAAGCGGGTGATGAGCGAGTCTCTGAGTATTCAGAAGAACACATACACGGGAAAGACTCGTGAAGTACCACGGGTCGGCTGACCCGTGGCGTCCGTGTCTACCCAGTAGTCAGGGCAACGATCTTTAATTCCTCTCGCGCTTGTCTCTCACCTTTCGCCGACGTTCCGTGTCGGGTACCGCCCGAACCCACTATCAGTACCTCGCAAAGTTTGGTGTTATGCGGAATACAGTCTGGATACTGGTTGATTTCCACTCACTTTCGAGTACCCTATTCTGGTGATGTGGCAAGATCTCGTCTTCCTTGGTGGAAGTGTTCTCTCGATCGTCTTCCTCGCTCCGACACTGCGAGACAAAACAGCACAGATCCCGCTTGGCTCGAGTATGCCGTCCATGACCATCGGCAGTCTCTATACTATCACGTCCGCCACGCTGAGGATGCGGTTCTCGGTGCTCGGCTCGGCCGCCGTCGCCATCATGTGGTCGCTGATAGTCTGCTACCGCTCGCCCAGCCCACACGACGGCCCGTCAACATCCCGCACTTCCTCAACGATCTCTCCCGGCGAGTCCGCCGACTCATGACCGACTTCCGAACGGAAGACCATTCAACTTCGTCCAGTCATAGTCAATCGGCTGACTAATCGTACTTACTAATCGCCTGACTCTAGGCAGACTGCGACCTCCTCTCGGGGATACAATTAAGCAGTATGGTATTGAGCTATAGACATACGGATGAAATGATAGATGCCATTGGTCGACGATCCACGCCCCCACTTCCCGACTGGGTGACCGATGCCGACACCATCCTCTCCACCCACATGGCAGACACGGAGACCGGTGACAGCCAGTGTCGCGTTCCAACCATCAGCCGTGAGAAGGCGGTAGACGTACTCAATGCGTCAGACGAGCTGGCGCTCGAACCAGAGGATGCAAACTACGCGATCACACGCCTGCTTGAACGTGGATACTTCTACGTGGTCGATGACGAACTCCGTGTAACCCTTCCGTCAAGGGAGCAGTGACGATTCACTTTTCGATACTTCGTCCCTAGTGGACGATCCAGTCAATCCGCACCCAGTTAGGGAACTGATAGATGGGGGCGACTCTTGGCAGCGGAGTGCTCCCCTCCTCGTGTCTGCCGTGAGACTCGCTACGTGACCGGGTAGGACCTTACTGGATGGCCCACTAGCAGTGCCGTCCTGATTATATTCTCACATACAAGACGATATTTATCAACTTAAACTGAAGGATCCCACAGCAGCGTCGTCGTTAAGCCGCTTCAGCGACAGTTTTCCGATCGGCAAGCTCGAGGTCCCCTTCAAGCGTTCGGACTGGGTAGGGGATATCAATTCCCTCCTCATCGAACCGCTGTTTAACTGCTGTGATGTACTCTCCCTTGGTACGCACGAAGTCTGCTCTCGATGGATTAGCAATCCAAATTCGCGACTGGAGGCCCACATCAGAATCATTGAGTTCGGTCAGGCGGACGGAAGGAGCGGGGTCGTCCATAATTTCAGAATTTCTTCTAGCTTCGTCAATGATAATATCGGTCGCTTCCTGAATATCGTCATTATAGCCGATTCCGAAGACGAACTTCAGCCGGAGCTTGTCTCCGTCAACAGGGTTTTTTATCACTCCTTCAGTAAGCGTAGAGTTGGGGACTGTCAACAGTTCGTTGTCAAATGTACGGACACGAGTAACGCGTAGAGAAATATCTTCGACGACGCCCGAGTAATCGCCGCCGTCCCATTCAATCCAATTACCAACGCGGAACGGCTTATCAATATAGATGAACACTCCCGCAACAAAGTTTGCGATGACGTTCTGCAATGCAAACCCGACTGCAAGTGCTCCAGCTGCAGTAATGCCAGCTAATGATACCAGGAAATTGCCGTAGCCAGCGAAACCGAACGCAATTGCAACTCCAAGAAAGAGGATACCAAACCTTGTGAGCATCAGTAATGGATTACGGACGTGTGCGTCCAATCCCCGTTTGTTAAGCGCTTGTTCTACGAGGGGGACTCCAACGAATCGACCGGCCAGCCAGATCACACCGAATGCGGCGATAAACCGAAGCGCTGCGACCGCACTTGCGATAAGTGCGTCCGAATCGATGACATCTATCTGTAATAACGACAATTCAAAATTCATTATTATTTCTTTTCAATTTCCAGCCCCACATAGCGACGCCAATAGTTTGAATTTTCCGAGTCAGGGTATACCAAATCACAAGACCACAAATGCTGTACCACCTCGAAGAAAAGTCCAATATGGAAACAATAAGATTCGATGCTGCTCACAGGGGAAGACGATTCCTTTTCGAATAGATCTACAGGCGGAGTAGGCTGAGTGCCTCGGGGCTTGACCCCGAAGCGGTTCACAAGCGGGAGCTCCTCAAGTGGGGACAGGACGACAGTAGTTATACATTTCACATTTCTTGGGACGAGAGGCAAAATGGAGTGAGTGTATGTCCAACTTTTATTATTTGAAGGATCTAGAATAGAGTATGGACAAAGAGACACTCACGGCAATTCATGAGATGGCCCAGGACCGGGACATTACTTTATTGGCAGCGGGGTTCGCCTACTATGCGTTCGTCTCACTTATTCCCCTCGTCATACTTGGGCTCGTAATCGGCTCAATCGTCGGGGGTGCAGATCTGGCTGAGCGGCTGATTGAGACGGCAGGGGACGCCATGCCTGCGGCTGGTGACGAACTTCTAACGGACGTGTTAACCACGGAATCCGGTCGAGCGGAAGCGACCGTGCTTGCACTGGTAGTAGGGGTTTGGGGTGGTCTGAAGGTCTTTCGAGCACTGGGCCAGGCATTTGACATCGTCTACGGGACGACAGAAGAAGATTCGATCGTCGATCACATTCTCGATGGGGTCGTTATGATCCTCGCGGTGGCTCTTGCGCTGACGCTCATGGTCGCGCTGGGAATCATCATCAGAGTTCAGGGGGGACAGGTTCCCTTTGCTCGACTGTTGAGTACAGTCGTGTTGCTTGTTGGCCTATTCTTCGCCTTTCTGCCGATGTATCACCGCCTGCCACCGATCCAAGTCACTGTTCGTGAGGTTATTCCTGGGGTGGCATTCGCGGCTGTCGGATGGCTTGTCCTTCAAGGTGGGTTTCAGCTGTATGCGGCAAACGCGGCTCATTACGAGGCCTACGGTACCGTCGGCGGCGTCCTCGTTTTCGTCACGTGGCTCTACTTCGCTGGGATTCTGATTCTGTTTGGCGCCGTTATTAACGTCGTGCTCTCTTCCCCTGATACAGTTAGTGGCGAGCCCGATATACCAGATGTTGATGACAGTGTCGGACTGAACGCCTAAGATACTGTTTCTCGTTGTGAGCGGAGGATATACTATGTATTACTTAGTGACGGGGCGAGACTCACTTCTCCGGGGTATCCGACCCTTCAATGACCCCTTCAAGATACTTGGAGCAACCCTCAATATTGTCGTCTTTACTCCGGGAGAAGGCTTCCTCGCGCTCGCTTGTAATCAGGTCAGGAGGAAGCGCCTGCAGTTCCTCAATGTTCCGTTCACAGCGGAGACGAGAAACCATGAACGTATGTTTTGATGGTGATCTCTAAATCCTGTTAAGAATGGTGTAATTTTAACCAGTTTGAGTGGCTACGTAGGTACGCCCCGAGAGTATCACCGCATTCTGTGATAGGTGGGGGATTCAGAGTTCGTCAAGTAGCAGCTGGTATCGGACTGAGATCACGCCAAGTGGGAACTCGTCTCCGGACAGAAACGTATATTCTCCGTTCGCATTGGAAAGCACGTTGTTGATGAACTCACGATCATCATACAATGAGACCACTACTGTCTGATACTCTGGATCTGCTCCTAGACGTTCTGTCTCACCGGGGGATCCTCACCTCCAATACGGATTCTACAGCGAGCGTCACCGAAATTAGCCGAGTTGTGATCAGCACTCTAAATGAGGACATCTTTTACCACCGATTGCATTGCCTCACGGTAAGAGTCATTATTCACTATATGGCATCGAATCTGACCCAACACGGTGACGAGTCATGAGGATCGTTGAGATCATGTTTCCCGCCAAAAAGCGAGACGCTATCGTCGAAGTGCTTGAGGACGAAAATATCGACTACGTCCTCGTCGAAGAAGCAAGCCATCGTCCTCCCGACATGATCATCTCCTTCCCGCTCCCAACGCCCGCAATCGAACCGGTGTTAGATCGGCTTCGGAGTACCGGACTGAAAGAAGATACCTACACGGTCGTTGTGAAGGCCGAAACCGTCGTTTCACATCAATTCGAAGAACTCGAAGAGCGGTATGGACATCGCCGGCGGACCCGCGACCGTATTGGGCGTGACGAGCTCTTGGCGCGAGCACGGGAGATGATGCCGGCATTCAGCACATACATCCTATTACTGGTTTTGAGTACTGTCGTCGCGACAGCCGGTCTCCTTGTAAATTCGCCGGCTGTCGTCGTCGGATCGATGGTGATCGCGCCACTCTTAGGCCCGGCAATCGGATCAAGCGTCGCCTCAGTATTAGACGAATCAGAACTGTTTCGCCGTGGTGTTAAATATCAAGCAGTTGGTCTCATCGTTGCTGTCATCGCTGCAGTGATCTTTGCGTCCATTGCACAGGCTACAAGCCTCTTGCCGCCGGGGATAGACATTCTCGGCATTGATGAGATTCAAGGGCGTATTCGCCCTGATTTCCTTTCACTGGTCGTTGCACTTGGAGCGGGGATTGCGGGGGCCTGGAGCCTGGCAACGGGGGCATCTACGGTCGTTGTTGGGGTGATGATCGCCGCAGCACTTGTGCCACCGCTTGCGGTCATCGGGATCGGTATCGCCTTCGGGTTGCCTCGAATCGCTCTCAGCGCGTCCGTATTGGTGTTAGTTAATATATTCACAATCAATCTCACAGCTCTCGGTGTTCTCTGGTATCAAGGGTATCAACCCGAAGAGTGGTTCCAGATTGAATCAGCTACGCGAGCGACTAAACAGCGGGTTATTTACCTCGTTATTGGTATCGTCATTTTGTCGAGCTTTCTCACCGTAGTGACATACGATTCATACCGGACAGCAATGTTTGAAACTCAGGCTACCGAGGATGTGTCCGCTCTTATTGACACTTCCTATGAAGATCTCGACCTGATCGACGTAGAAGTCCAGTATACCGATCCGTTGCCGTTCCAACAACCAGAACGGATTATCGTAACCGTTGGGATCTCGCCGGATACTGATCCACCGCCGCTTGCCCAGACGCTCGAAGAGCAGGCAAACGTGTACATCCCTCCCGCCTTCGATCTACCCGGAATGGGACCGGTTGTTGAGGGAAAACAGGTAGACGTTGAAGTGGAATACGTTCAGAGGCAATCCTGATTCTGAACACCTCCGCCCTCCCGCGCTCGGCCCTCCCCGGCTCTCGCTTGGTGAGGACGGAACTTCCTGCTCTATTGAAAATGCGGTGGGGTGGTGCGATCATGGCTTCGCGGTGATCTTCTCACTGTTGGTAATCGCAAATTTGACATCCTCCACCTGCCCAAAGGCAGGGGGATCCCCAACATGGGGAATTTGAGTAGAACGCTTCGGCCATCCAGCGTTGCGTGTAGCCGTTCGTTCGAATGAAGGCGTTGTGCGCAACTGCCTTCGGTGTTGATCCACGATGGTGAACAAGCGGTTCAACGCCCAGAGCGACCGATCCGGCTCTATTGAAATCCTCTTTTTTAGAGTCTCGATCTAGTTAAACTACGTATTATCCCACGACGACTATACTATCTGAATATCTAAATGAAGTGATGAAACAATCACGTTGACAATCGCACTCGACTCACCAACGGGCCTTGTGGGCTCCCGGCTTTCTCGATCGGGAATCAAAGCGGTTTCTCACTGCCGTCTTCGAAAGACGTGTATGTCTTAGCATGCTTCCGTGCGGTTACGGGGTCACCTGGGTGCGGCGGCGGACCGCCTGCGCAGTTATCGCGATCAGCACGAGCCAGACGAGCCAACTCATTCCCGTATACGCCCAGAACGTCATGTCCGCGCTCGAACCGATAGTCGTCGTGAAGTTCGAGTATACGAATACCAGGACCGTGTTGAAAAGGGAGTGACCGACTACAGCGGGCCAGACAGATGCCGAGAGATACCGGACCCCGCTGAGGACGAACGCAGCCAGAAAGAGGTTCACCGACGTCGAGACTAGATCGCGGACGAGCATATCGCCCGAGACCACATAGCCGATTGAGAATGGAATATGCCAGAGCGACCAGAACGCACCGATCGCTGCACTCGAACGCCAATACCCCCACGGCGCGAGCAGCGTCTGAATATACCCACGCCAGGCGAATTCCTCGCCGGCCGCAAGGACGGCGTACGCGAGGACAAACAACGGAATTGCTGGGAGTAACGCCCACGCATCCGACGAGACGGCGACCGACTTTAGCCCAAAGAGAACTGCGAGTGCCTCCGTAAGAACGGGAAGCACGCACAACGCCACAATCACGAAGAGACTCGTGACGATGATGGGACGTACTGGCCGGACCGGTTTGATAGCCGCGACATTGAGGAATGACTCATCACGCCGGTTGAGCCGGTGAAGACCGAACAGGATGACCGTCGGAACCCACGCCATCACGGGCGTGAGCATTCCTAACACGGCACTATCAAGGACTCCGAGAAGCATCGGAACGGCGACCAGCGTTGGAAGTGCCACCACAACGACCGCAAACCAGCCGAGATGTCGTATGGTCTCACTATCGATCGATCCGGCCCGCTGGTACGGTAGATCGTGACGATCAGACGCTGTAGAGCCGCCGGCAGATCCTTGCTCGAGAGACCTCTTTTCAGGCATAATCGAGATGTCGGAGGTATACATCATAAGCTTATGGTGCTACACATATGTAATGAAATATAGGGAAACGGAGACCTATTCGGTGAGATGATACGTACAGTGCTTCGAGGCGTGACTACGGTCGAAGCACGAGGCATCACTCCCTCCAGCACCGTTAGTCGGGAGCAGTGAAACAGAGAGATTGAGAAACACTCACCAGACGGCCATAGCAAGTCTATCGAACGCTCTGCACAACGTTGACGGAGCAGGAATTAGTATTTGGTATGACAGCCCTGGAAGCCGGTGTCTGCGGCAACGGACCGCAGTCGCCCGCCGAAACGCGGACGACCTGCGGTCCAACCTTCGTGTCATGTTCACGTTCGAGACAGCAGTGAACGTCCGTCGAGATATCGTTTCCACAGCCGGCTGAACCGTCCGCTTTAAGGAGAGAAGGAGAATGAAGATGATCACTGGCTCGTGAAACCACGAGACGCGGGCCGTGGAAATGATACGGGGAGGCCATGTCGAACCACTACATTACAGCAGAGGAGAATCTGCCTGGCGACGAGCGTACAGAAACGACACTCCAGATAACCGACGCAGAGACGAAGCGGATCTTCGAGGCTCGAGTACGGATCGCTCGTGAACCCGACGACCTCACTGATCCACATCCACTGACTGTCGTCACTGGACCACACGAAAACGTCAGCAAGGAACTGCACATCGAACTCATAGACGAGATCGACTCGGCGGGTATCAACGAGGATTTCCTTCGTCGGCTCGCAAACGATCAAGAAACGACCTCGAACATCGTCAACACTCGGTCGGATGACCTCAAAGTAGTGCTTCGGTATCTCGTCGAATCCGGCCAGTACAACTCGACTGCTGAAGCCCTCCGGGAGATATCGTTTCAGTATCTCGCGGAGAACCAGCCTGCACTGCTGGATGCATACGAGAACGTTCGAACCGAATTCGAGGCCGATCCGCTCCGACGCGCCCTCTCAGAGAACGAGTCATGACGGTTGATTCGTTCAGGGATTTCCTCCGGTGTCTCGACGACGCGGATGCTCTCGTCTCGTTCGGCGATGACATATCGTGGGACCTCGAGACGAGCGCGGTCACGATGCTCGCCAACCAGACGGATGGCGAAGTGCCGATATTCGAGTCGATCGAGGAGACGTCCGTCGATGCGACGCTCGTCGGCGATCCGTACCGCGGTCCGGGGACCCGACCGTGGGATCACCTCGCCCAGGCGTTCGGGCTGCCAACTGGCCTGACCGGAGCAACGTACTACGAGCGAATTATCGACCGACTCCGATCGCCCCGCGAGCCACAGGTCCTCGGGCGTGACGTGGCGCCCTGTAAAGAGGTCGTTCATACCGGGGACGCCGTCGATCTCCTCTCGCTTCCGTGGCCGTACATCCACCAGGGCGACGGCGGGCGGTATTCGAATCTCCACACCGTCGTCGCACCGGACTCGAAGACGCGGTGGGGGCGCTGGTCGAGTCATCGGATGATGATCCACGACAATCGAGTCGCCAGTCTACTGTTTCTGGGGGGTGAACAGGTGCCGAATCAGTATTACTACGAATACGAGTCTCGTAACGAGCCGATGCCGGTGGCGGTCGTCATCGGTGCCGAACCAGTTGTCCAGTGCACTACGGAGATGTGGATCCCGACGGGCCGGAGCGAAGCAGCCTTCGCGGGAGGGGTGAAAGGTCGGCCCGTCGACCTCGTTCCGTGCGAGACCAACGACCTGTACGTCCCGGCGACGGCAGAGGTAATCATCGAAGGCCGTGTACTCCCGAACGAACGGCTCGACGAAGGACCGTTCGGCGATTATTTCGGGTATATGAACGGACCACGGCGATCGATGCCCGTGTTCGCGATCGACGCGATAACTCGGCGGACAGAGCCGCGAGTGCCGTTTTGCGTCGAGGGGACCGGCGTCGGATACGGTCAGAACTCCAGCAGCACGCTCCAGCTCGTCGCAGCCGGCCCCGACGCGACCCTCGGTCTTCAGGCGGCTGACTTCGATGTCGAGTTGGCCGTTCCGTGGCGCTTTACGTCTCGGACCGTCTGGGTCATCGCGACGGACTGTCCCTATCCAGGGTACCTCCACCAACTGGCCAACTTCGTGTTCACTACGTGGGGAATGCTCCATATCGATTTCTTCGTGTTCGTAGACACTGACGTCGATCCGTTCGACTCGCGGGCCGTGCTGACGGCGATCGCGCTGGACGCCGACCCGGACACGGACTTTCATCAGTTCGGCCTCGAGCGGATGCCCAAAGTTCCGCTCAACATCTATCAGACTCTCGACGAAAAGGGCAGTGCTGACGTGGGAACCTCGAAAGCCAAGACTGCGAAGGCGTACATCGACGCGACCAGTGATGGGGCGGAAGCGGACAGGACGGCCGACGAAGAACGGCGAAAACGAGCACAAAAACGGCTCGTAAACGCGGGCATGTCATCGGACCGGTTCGATCTCCTCGATGAGCGTGGTGAGTGGCGATGATCCCGTTCGCGCAGTACGTGCGGGGACTGGCGAGCGATGGAGATTTGCTGACTCTCGAGGCCCCGATCGACGTTCCACCGGCTGTCGTCGCGGCGGAAGCCCTTCGTGCGAGCGGACCAGCCCTCCGGTACGAACGGGCTGACGGCGCCGATCTCACTAGCGGTACGTTCAGCGGACCCGACCAGATGCAGCGTCGAGAATCGTACCCGTGGTCGCGGCTGGCACTGGGTCTCGGACTGGAACCCGAGGCATCGTTCGTCTCCGTACTCGACACGATCACGCAACTGGGGCCGGCAGGCGAGCGGGGAGAACCGACGTACGCCGAGCAGGCGGCGTCACGTACCGTCGACAGCGTGCAGGGACTGAATTTGCCGAGCGACACCGAGGACGTTTGGCCCTCGCTGACGCTGGGCGTGGCATCGATATCGACGGCAGAGGGAACCCACTGGGCGCCGATTCACGGTGCCGTCGTCAGCGACGACAAGCTCAGAGTGCGCACTCCTGTTGCAGTGTCGTCGCTGCTAGACGACGGGACGCTTTCCATCGCCCTTGGCGTACCACCGGCAGCCATCATGGCCGCCTATCTGCTCGCCGTCAGAGGATGCGTCGAGGTGCCGGTACAGGCCAGTGGTGTCGCGGATACCGTTCCACTCGTCCCGACGAACGGCGGTCTCGTCCCGAGCGCGACGGAGGTAGTGATCGAAACGACGGTCGCCGATCGCCACCCTGATTTCCAGTCGGACCGGCGTGAAGCGTGGGAATACGGTATCGAGAGCACGCCGTTAGCCCTGTCCGTCGAACGGATAATCGCGACCGATGACCCGGTGATCCCGTTCTCGCCCGTCGGGCGACCGCTTGCCGACGACCTGCAACTGACGGGGTTGGCGACGGCGGCGACGCTGTACGACCGCGTTAACGACTACTGGGGGATCTCACCCGTCGAGTGGATTCTGTTACCGGTGGAGGCCGAACTCGGGATCTGTTTCGTCGCTACTAACGTACTCTACGCCGGGTTCGAGTGGCAACTCGCCAATATTATCTTCGCGTTTTCGTCGCTGTTCGATACGGTCGTCATCGTCGACGAAGACGTCTCGCCACGGGAACTCGGACGCGTCCTCGGAGATATCTGGGTCAAAGCACATCCCTCTCGAGACTGGATCTTCAGCGAATCATCAGCGCCGACGGCGAAACGGCCCCGATATCGACGAGATGGGCAGACCGGCTCCCGGCTGTACGTAAACGCAGCGTGGGATCCTCGGTGGGAGGACGCGTATATCGCTCCGCGAGTCACGTTCGAACAGTCGTTCCCGTCGTCCGTTCGTGACGTCGCTCAACGGATGTGGAACGCACGTCATAGTGGGGCAGCCGACGATGAGAACCGTGGCGAAAACGAGAAGGCGAATACGGACGCTCGACAGTAATTCAAAACACATCTAGTATATTACTACACGAAAACGGAACCGTTTACGCACGACAATATCGGTAGAACGCTCCCTATCACGAGAGTTGTGTATAGTATGTGGTTGATATAACTCCATAATTTACCGGTGCTATTATATTGGGGAACGGGATCCGGTGCGGTGTATGGTGTCTAACCACAACCTTGCGGACTACGAGACTGAGCGGGAGCAGTTCTCGTGGGACGAGATCTACGCGGAGGCCGACTGGGATGCACCGGCGGAACTGAACGTTGCACACGAAGTCGCCGACCGACACGCCGGCGACCGCGAGAAAGTCGCGCTCTATCAGGTCGACACCGACGGAGAGCTTACGAAGATGACGTTCTGGGAACTGGCCGACCGCTCGAGCCAGTTCGCGAACGTCCTCGAGGATCTGGGCGTCGAGCAGGGTGACCGCGTGTTCTCGTACATGCCACGGATTCCGGAACACTACGTGGCGCTGACCGGGACGCTCAAGCGGGGCGCCGTCTGGGGAAGCGTCAACGAGCGATTCGGTCCGGACGGCATTTCCTACCGACTCGATGACTGTGAGGCGAAAGTCGTCGTGACGACGACCGACAACCGCGACACCGTCAAAGATGCGCTCGACGACGCGCCGTCGGTCGAACACGTCATCACCGTCGACCGCGGCGGCGGTGCGCCACCCGACGACGTCGTGTTCAATACGGCGCTCGACGGCGCGAGCACGGCGTACGACGCCGCCGAGACCGGCGGCGAGGACGACGCCTTGCTGTACTACACGTCGGGGACGACCGGCCTGGCGAAAGGCGTCCTACACAAACAGCGCTGGGTGGCCGGCGTCGCCGCGACCCAGAAGTACGCCGTCGACCTCCAGCCCGATGACCTCTACTGGAGTACCGGCGACCTGGGCTGGCTGACGGGCGCGATCAACACGCTCGGGGCCTGGTTCTGGGGGGCCTCGCTGTTCACGTACGAAGGCGAGTTCGACCCGGAGGAGTGGGCCGACCTGCTCGACGAATACCCGATCACCGTCCTGTTCTCGGTCCCGACGGCGTACCGGATGCTGCGGGAGAAAGAGGAGGTGCTGGCGGACGTCGACCTCGACCTGCGCCACGCGCTTTCGATCGGCGAGCCGCTCAGCGCCGGCGTCGTCGAGTGGGGTGAGGACGAACTCGGCGTCACCATCCTCGACACGTACGGCCAGACGGAGACGGGCAACATGATCATCAACAACTATCCGACGATGGAGCTCCGGCCCGGATCGATGGGCAAGCCGCTCCCCGGAATCGAGGCCGACATCGTCGACCCCGAAACCGGCGAAGTGCTCGAGCCCGACGAGACGGGAGAGATCGCTCAGCGGGGAGACTACCCCTGCTTCTTCGCCGAATACTGGCAGAAGTCCGAAAAGACCGCGTCGTGTTTCGTCGACGGGCCTGACGGTGAGTGGTACCTCTCGGGTGACCTCGCCCACAAGGACGAGGACGGCTACTTCTGGTTCGAGGGTCGGGCCGACGACGTCATCCTCTCGTCGGGATATCGGATCGGCCCGTTCGAGGTCGAGAGTTCGCTGGGCGAGCACGAGGCCGTCGCCGAGGCCGCCGTCGTACCCAAGCCTCACCGGGAGCGAGGCAACATCGTGAAGGCCTACGTCGTGCCCAGCGAGGGCGCGACGCCCTCGGAGGATCTCACGGAGGATATCAGGAACCACGTGCGCGACGAGCTCTCGGCTCACGAGTACCCCCGAGAGATCGAGTTCCGCGAGGAACTTCCGAAGACGGTCACCGGGAAGATCCGCCGAACCGAACTGCAGGACGAAGCAGCGGAAGAGACCGAGGCGTCGTCGTAAGCGACTGCTTCGCAAGACAACTGATCACGATTATCCGTTCGATACACCACACAATGAATTTCGAGTCTACGGACGAACGTTCGATGATCCGGTCGACCGCGGAATCGGTCGCGGCCGAATACGGACCGGAGTACTGGCGAGAGAAAGAGGAACACGGCGAGTTCGCCCAGGGGTTCTGGGACGAACTCGCGGAGGCCGGCTTCCACGGTCTGCTGGTCCCCGAAGAGTACGACGGAGCCGGCATGGGGATGCAGGAGATGGGGCTGGCGATGGAGACGCTCTGTGCCGAGGGCTGCGGCATGGCCGGCACCTGGTATCTGGTCCTCACCGCGGGCATGGCCACCGTCGGTATCCGCGAGAACGGCACCGAGGCCCAGAAGGAGAGATACCTCCCAGACATCGCCACCGGAGAGCGAAACTTTTCCATCGGCATCACCGAGCCTGAGGCGGGAACGAACACGCTGAACGTCGCCACGCGTGCCGAGAAGGACGGCGACGAATACGTCCTCAACGGGAACAAGGCGTGGATCACCTTCGCCGATCGGGCGGACAACATGATCCTCGTTACCCGTACGACCCCGCGCGACGAAGTCGACCGCGGCACCGACGGTATCAGCCTGTTCATCGTCGATATGGACGACCCCGGTATCGATGTCTCTCCCATCCCCAAACACGGTATCAATTATTCGAAGTCCTGCGAGGTGTTCATCGAGGACGTTCGTGTGCCCGAAGCGAACCTGCTCGGGACGAAAGACGAGGGCTGGTGGGCGCTCGTCGACATGTTGAATCCCGAGCGCATCGGCTTCGCCGCGGCCGGGACGGGGATCGGGAAACTGGCCGCCGACACCGCTATCGAGTACGCCAACGACCGCGAAGTGTTCGGTGCTCCGGTCGGGAGCCATCAGGCCGTCTCGTTCCCCATCACGCAGGCCTACGCGCAGATGGAGACGGCCGCGCTCATGCGCGAGAAAGCTGCCTGGCTCTACGATCACGGCGAGGACTGTGGCTACGAGACCAACGTCGCAAAAGCGACGGCCGTCAGCGCCGGGATCGAGGCGGTCAAGCAGTCGATGCAGGCCTTCGGCGGCTGGGGATACGCGACGGAGTACGACGTCGAGCGCTGGTGGCGTGAGATCAACCTCACGCGGTTAGCTCCCGTCTCCCAGCAGATGGCATACAACCACATCAGCCAGCAGCTCGGCTTCCCCAAATCCTACTGATCATGTTCGAGAAAGTTCTCATCGCCAATCGTGGCGAAATCGCAGTTCGCGTGATGGCAGCGTGCGAAGAACTCGGCTGTGAGACGGTGGCCGTCTACAGCGACGCCGACCGCGACGCTGGCCACGTAGAGTACGCCGACGAGGCGTACAACGTCGGCCCGGCATCCGCCAGCGACTCGTACCTCGATCAGGAAACGATCGTCGACGTCGCCGAGCGAGCAGGTGCGGACGCGATCCACCCCGGCTACGGCTTCCTCGCCGAAAACGCCGAGTTTGCCCGTCGCGTCGAAGCAGCCGATAGCATCACGTGGGTCGGCCCCC
Source organism: Natrinema soli (assembly GCF_028618695.1). The sequence continues at coordinate 128,206 of NZ_JAQIVI010000022.1, forward strand.
CCAGCGACGCGATGAAGACGCTCGGTGAAAAGACGAAAGCCCGGACCGTCATGCAGGAGGCCGGCGTCCCGGTCGTCCCAGGGACGACCGAACCGGTCGACGACGCCGACGAGGTGCGAGCACTTGGCGAGGAGTACGGCTACCCTATCGCCATCAAAGCCGAAGGCGGCGGTGGCGGCCGCGGGATGAAGATCGTCCGCAGCGAGGCCGAAGTCGACGATGCCCTCGAGAGCGCCAAACGCGAGGGCGAGGCGTACTTCGACAACGACTCGGTTTACGTCGAGAAATACCTCGAATCGCCCAAACATATCGAGGTACAGGCGCTCGCGGACCGTCACGGGAACGTCCGCCACCTCGGCGAGCGAGACTGTTCGCTGCAGCGTCGTCACCAGAAGGTCATCGAGGAAGCACCGAGCCCGGCGCTCGACGCCAACTTGCGCGCGGAGATCGGTGAAGCTGCCCGCCAGGGTGTCCGCGAATCCGGGTACACGAACGCTGGAACCGTCGAATTCCTCGTCGAGGACGGCGAGTTCTACTTTATGGAGGTAAACACCCGCATTCAGGTCGAACACACCGTCAGCGAGGAGGTGACCGGCATCGATATCGTCCGGTGGCAGTTGCGGGTCGCCGCCGGCGAGGAGCTCACGTTCGACCAGGACGACGTGGCCGTCGACGGCCACGCGATCGAGTACCGCATCAACGCCGAGAACCCGGCCGCTGACTTCGCGCCCACGCCCGGGCAACTGACGACCTACCGACCGCCGGCGAGCATCGGCGTTCGCCTCGATCACGCGGTCGCGCAGGGCGACGAGATCGGCGGCGACTACGACTCGATGATCGCAAAACTGATCGTCAGCGGCGACGACCGCGAGCACTGCCTCGAGCGCTCGAAACGGGCGCTCAAGCACTTCGATGTCGAGGGTGTCAACACGACCATCCCGTTCCACCGGCTGATGCTCGACGACGCCACCTTCGTGGCCGGCGATCACACCACGACGTACCTCGATCGGGAACTTGACGACGACGCGCTCGAGAGGGCCGTCGATCGCTGGGGGCCCGCAGAGACGAGCGGCAACGACGGCACGCAGTCGACGACGACCGACGTCACCGTCGAGGTCGACGGTCGTCGATTCGACGTCGTCATCGAAGACGGTATCCCACAGACGACGGTCGGAAGTGCCGACGCCGGAGCGGATTCCGGCGGTGGGTCTTCGAGGGACGGCAACGCCGAGCTTGCCACCGCGGGCGCCGTTACCGCCGAGATGCAGGGGACCATCCTCTCGGTCGCCGTCGAGGAGGGCGACGAGGTCGTGACCGGCGACGTCGTCTGCGTGCTCGAGGCGATGAAGATGGAGAACGACGTGGTCGCCGCCGCCGGCGGGACGGTCGAGTCGGTCCCGATCTCGGAGGGTGACTCCGTCGACATGGGTGACACCCTCATCACACTGGAGTGAACACGATGCAAATCAGAATTTCAGACGACGCGACCGAAGCACAGGCGCGGGCGATCGCCGAGGCCATGGCGTCGCAGTACCGAGACGACGTGACCGTCGTCACCGACGGCGGCGACGAGCTCGGCAGCGCGTCCTACGACGGCGGGTCCGACGCGACGGCCGAGTCCGAACCGGACGCGGACCTCGGACCGACGGCGCGCGAGGAGGCCCTGCGCGAGGAAATCGACGACATCCTCGAGGGCGGCCCGGAGAAGTACAAGGAGCAACTGCCCGAGCAAGGAAAGCTGTTCGTCCGCGACCGGGTCGATCTCTGGTTCGGCGACGACTTCCTCTTTGAGGACGGGAAGTTCGCGGCGTTCGACGACTGGCATCCCAGCGGCGCGGAAACCGATGCGGAAGACGGCGACGACACCGGTGACCGGCTGCCGGCCGACGGCCTGATCACGGGCGCCGCCGAGTTCGAGGGCCGAGACGTCCACTTCATGGCCAATGATTACACCGTCAAGCGCGGGAGCATGGCCGCGAAGGGCGTCGAGAAGTTCCTGCGGATGCAACAGCGCGCCCTCAAGACGGGAAAGCCGGTGCTGTACCTGATGGACTCCTCGGGCGGCCGGATCGACCAGCAGACCGGCTTCTTCGCGAACCGTGAGGGCATCGGGAAGTACTACTACAACCACTCGATGCTCTCCGGCCGGGTGCCACAGATCTGCGTGCTCTACGGCCCGAGCATCGCCGGCGCGGCCTACACCCCCGTCTTCGCGGACTTCACGGTCATGGTCCGGGACATGAGTGCGATGGCCATCGCCAGTCCGCGCATGGTCGAGATGGTCACCGGGGAGCAGATCGATCTCCAGGAACTGGGTGGTCCGGACGTGCACGCCCAGCACTCCGGAAGCGCGGACCTGATCGCCGAAGACGAGGAGCACGCCCGGGAACTGGTCGCGCAACTCATCGGCTATCTCCCGAACAACAGCGACGAGAAACCGCCTCGAACCAGCGGTCGGGAACCCGTCGACTCGCCAGCGGAAATTGACGCGATCGTTCCACAGGAACCCAACAAGAGCTACGATATGTTCGACATCATCGACCGGATCGTCGACGCTGGATCGACGCTCGAGTTGCGCTCCGAGTACGGTCCGGAGATCATCACCACCTTCGCCCGGATCGACGGCCGTCCGGTCGGCATCGTCGCCAATCAGCCCGCTCACCGCGCGGGCGCGATATTCCCTGACGCCGCCGAGAAGGCGGCCCAGTTCATCTGGACCTGTGACGCCTACGACATCCCGCTCCTGTATCTCTGTGACACGCCCGGCTTTATGGCCGGCTCACAGGTCGAGAAAGACGGGATCCTGGAGCAGGGGAAGAAGATGATCTACGCCACCTCGTCGGCGACGGTTCCCAAACAGTCGGTCGTCGTCCGGAAGGCCTACGGCGCGGGGATCTACGCGATGTCCGGCCCCGCCTACGACCCCGAGAGCGTCATTGGCCTCCCCTCGGGCGAGATCGCGATCATGGGCCCCGAGGCGGCGATCAACGCCGTCTACGCCCGCAAACTCGCTGAGATCGACGACGAGGAGGAACGCGAGCGGATGGAGCGAGAGCTCCGCGAGGAATACCGCGAGGACATCGACGTTCACCGGATGGCCAGCGAGGTTGTCATCGACGAGATCGTCCCACCGAGCTCGCTGCGCGAGGAGCTCACCAATCGCTTCGCCTTCTACGAGACCGTCGAGAAGGACCTTCCCGACAAGAAACACGGAACCATCCTCTGACTCCCAGCTATGACAGGACGCTACGATGCGGTGTTCGAGGTCGGCGAGGCGATCAAACACGAAAAGCGACGGACGATCAGCGAGCGCGACAACCAGCAGTTCTGCGACATGACGATGAACCAGCAGCCGCTCCACCTTGAGGCCGAATTCGCGTCGGGGACGCGGTTCAGTGAGCGACTGGTCAACGGACTCTACAGATAAGCCGGGCGAGTACCTCGGGGTCGTCCGAGAATCGGAGATTTTCGGGATCAAGCGAATCCGAAGGATTCGGGGACAGGACGATTCCGAAGGAATCGCTTGCAGTCTCAGTACCTCACAAAGCTGACCACCGTCTGCCCCTAGCATTGCACGTCGTCGAGGAACGCGCGGATGGATGATGTGACCGCCTCCCGAGCCGACGGCGAGAGGATGTGCCGTTCTCCAGGCAGCGTCTCGACGTTTGACAGCGACGGCAGCCGCTCCCGGGCCCGAGGAACGATCACCTCCGGGGGGAAGAACGGATCTGCTTCGCTCAGGTGCAGCGCTACCGGGGCGGTAAAGTCCGCGAGTTCCGCTGCCGTACTGTCGGGCATCTCGCGTTCGAGTTCGACGTATCGGAGAGACGCACCGATGGTGGACCGGGCCAGTCGGTCCGATTCGGCCTCTGTGACGAGCGCCGACGTCACATAGTCGAGTATTCGGTCTCGAGGAACGAAGCGGTAGAGTACACTCTGCAAGCCGACTTTCAGCAACGGACGGATCGGTCCGGTCCCGAACCCGGCCGGGACTACCAGTGCTGCGCATTCGATTCGATCCGGTGCGTACGCGCCAGTTCGAACGATGATCCCGGCACCGTAGGACGTCCCGATCATCGGCGCGGCGTCCACGTCGAAGGCGTCCAGAACGTCGACGACCCACTTCCCGTACTCGTCACCCTCCGGATCGAGTCGCGTCTCCGCGCTCTTTCCTGGGTGGCCGACGGTGTCCGGAGCGATCAGGCGGTATTCGTCGGCGAGGTCGATATACCAGGCGAGCGTCATCGGGTTCGTGGCGTTGCCGCCGTGGAAGACGAAAATCGGCGGTCCGTCCGCGGGTCCGGCGAGGAGAACGTGCGTGGATCCGTACCGCGTCTCGATGTGTGTCTCGTCGACACTGATCTCCAGGTGGTCGACGGCGATGTCGTACCAGTGTTCGAGTTCACGCTTTCCTTCTTCCGATCGATAGATGGTCATATTTGAGGGATACTGTTTCTCCGAATGAAGCACAGACGTGTCCGATCTGTGGTTCTATTTCCCTCTGACGGGTGTCGACAGTATCGTTCCGTCGACCGCGACCGCCAGTTGCGATGACCTGGGGTCGTCACGGGTACCGTCCAGAGCCACGAACGGAAGTGGCCCAAGTATCACTTGGGGCTGGTGCCGGGTATGAACGGCCGGATCCCGGGACGGTCCGAATATCTCCGAAGATGGGTTGAGTGGACCGGCCCGAGGATTCGGGCGCGATTGTCCTCGTTGAGCACAACCGAACTGCCGAACAGGGGGTGACCGATTCACGTGAGTTCACGATCGTCTCGGTGAGGCCACGATCAATTCAGTCGAACGACCGTCTCTCATGAACCTCGAGTAGACGGTGCACTGGCGCGTGGAGCCAGCCCGGCGTCGTCCTACTCGACGAGGTAGGCGATTTCGGTGGACCACTCGGATGGGTCCGGCTCTTCGTCGGGATCGGTCAGGTAGAACTCGTAGCGACCCTCCCAGACCTCGGTGTCGCCGTCCACGCTGCGGGCCAGTTCGTGTCCTTGCTCCGCGGCCCACTCTTGGAGCCGCGCGTGTGATTCACCCAGATCGTCCGGATGCCCCTCGTGGATCGCCACGGTGTACGTCCCCTCGGGGACGGTCCCGGTGTGGATTCGTTCGTCGCCGTCGAGAGAGCTATCGGTCGGAATCCCGACCATCACGGAGAACGGGGCAGTTTCGTCGCCGATCACGTCGTACCGGTAGAACGGCGCCCCGGCGAGCGTCTCGCCGCGTTGCTCTAGCCATCCCATGAGTTCGCCAACGAGAGCGTTGACCTGCTCCCACTCCGAGAGCGACGCCTCGATGAGTATCCCGACGTGGGGTTGCTCGTCACGGTGTTCGAGATGTGGTTCAATCGTCACTGTCCCCCCTCCGTGTCGTGGATCGAGCCCTGATTCGCCTCGTTCCTCTGGCGGTCGATTCTGTTGACGGTGATCGGTTCGGTCGTATTCGTCCTTGAATATGTCATGGCTTCGGGTCTGGAGCGGCGATCGTTCCGTCTTCGGTCAATCGAGCCGGAACTCGCGAAGAGTTCTCAGTGCCCACAGAGTTTGGCGTTTCTGCCGGTTATAATCGGTTGGTTGAAGTACGATCCCGTCCCTTACTAGTCCGACTCGAGATGCCCAAGGGTGTCCACTTCGACGTATCCAGCGACCGAGTCGTCCTCCGAGAATCGAACGACGTGAATCCACCAGAGCACCCGAGTACGCACAATGGAATCCTCGCAGACCACTCGCGCTAACTGTTACAGCCGGGAGACGACCACGCGGTACGCGACGATTGTCGTCGATCCGGAGACGGACGGATTCAACCCGGAATCCAGGATCTTTCTCGAACGAGCGAACGTCACCCGCGAGCGCGTCCACCATGTCGACGTACTGGACGACGGGACGTTCGTCGGTCTCTACGAACTACACGGCGACGCCGACCGGATCCGATCCGGAGTCAGGTATCTCCCGCGCGTCCTAAGCTACGACGTCACGGGGACCGACCCGGTTTTTATCTACCTCCACGAGGAGGCGACGGAGCCAGCCAGGACACTCTTCGAAGAACTTCGATCGACAAAGATCGTGCTCGACAGGCCGTTCGAGCACCGGACGGACGGCACCCTTCAGTTAACCATCATCGGGGAAGACGATGCGCTCCGTCGGACGTTCGATTCTCTCGCCGACATCGTCGACGTGGACCTGGTGGAGATCGGTGACTACTACCCGGAACTGGGCAACCTTGACGCGCTACTCACTGACCGCCAGCGCCAGATCCTGCGTCTCGCCGTTGAGCGTGGCTACTACGAGGTCCCGCGCCAGGTCACTCACCAAGAACTCGCTGAGGAGAGTAATCTCTGCCAGTCGACAGTCGCCGAGCACCTCCAGAAGATCGAAGCGAACGTTCTTCCCCACGTGATTCAGTGATAATCGGTTGCCCCGTCTCCTGCCCGATGAATGGCATGGACTGAACTCTCCAAACGGGTGCTAATGGGGTGAACAACGGGTGATGCCCGCGGCGCCATTAAAATACCATTTGTCACTGATCCGTCTCGACACGAACAGGATATCTGATTGACGGGAATTTCCCGTCATCTCTCGGCTTTGCACCAGCTCCAGCGTTAACCGCTACTCGGCTGGAGCGGGACGAGAGCGCGGACACGTTCGTTCCGCAGGTAGAGTCCGCCCCAGATCAGCACCCCAATGAACACCGGCAGCAGAAACCACGGATCCTCCACCCGGACGTTCGTGGCGGCCGCGCCGCCCAGGTATCCCGTGAGGAGAATCGCGCCGAGGACGGCCGTCCTCGGGATCACGTAGAGAATCGTACACGCGAGCAGGGCGATCCCGAGCCAGCTGACGAGGTACTCCGGATACCCGAGATCAGCGATCACCGCCACGGCCCAGGACAGGCCCAGTGCGCGCGGAATGGCATTGAAGAGGAGGAACAGCACGGCCGACCCGCTCAGGATCCGTCCCGCCCAGCGCGTTCGCTTCGACTCCGATGCGTTCGGTTCCCGAACTTCGCTGGTCATACTTGCTCCAGTCGAGCGTCGTTCTTCGTTCGATGTTGTGTCGTTCATGGATGAATTACGATCGTTTGAAGGGTCTGCCACTATTCATATTTCTGACACCGAACCGTCACGCACGGACGCGGAATCTAACGTGCGTCACGTCCGGGGATTCGACCATTCGCGTTCGTTCGAGATCGATCCCGCCGACGTCCGACCGCCCGAACAGACGAACGCCGTCGCCGAGCAGCACCGGAACGAGGTGAATCTCGAGCTCGTCGAGCAGCCCGGCCTCGACGGTCTGCTGGATCGTGCTTCCGCCGCCGGCGACCGAGACGTCCGCGTCACCTGCGGCCTCCTTCGCGCTTTCGACGGCGCTCTCGATACCGTCGGTGACGAAGGTGAACGTCGTGCCGCCCTCCAACTCGAGGGGCTCCCTGGCGTGGTGGGTGAGGACGAACACCGGAACGCCGAACGGCGGGTTCTCTCCCCAGTGGCCATCGTAAGGATCCTCTCCCCACGGACCCGAGTCGTTGTCGAACATGCGACGCCCCATCACGACCGCGCCGACGTTCTCGATCGACGCCGCGAAGATCTCGTCATCGCGGCTCGTCTCGCCGCCGTCGATTCCGTGGATCCCGCGCCAACTCGCCAGGTCGTAGACCCACTCGTGGAGACGCTCCCCACCGTCGCCAAGTGGATTCTCGCGGCTGTCGTTCGGGCCGCAGACGAACCCGTCGAGCGACGTGGAGATGTTCGCAGTGACTCGTGACACGTCAGCGCTCACCCCCGCCAGCAGCGTCGAGACGCGACAGGTGCTCGGCGAGTCGTCCGAGCGTCTGCTCCGCGCCGTCGTCCGCACCGAACTCCAGTGCGTCGTCGAGGTCCGCCGCCGACGGGAAGCGCATTTTCATGGCGAGTTCCGTCTCGTCCTCGGCTTCCTCCTCGAAGGTCACCGTCACCTCGAACTGTTCGGGATCGTCGGGCGAGCCCTGAGTGTACGCCAGGCTCTCGGGCCGCTCGACTTCGTCATAGGCGATCCGGTTCGGGAACGTCTCGCCCTCGGGACCGACCATCTCGAACACCCAGACGCCGCCCGGCGTGACGTCCATCTCGTCGGTCGTGGTCGAGAAGCCGTCCGGCCCCCACCACCGGTCCACCTGGTCGGGATCCGTCCAGGCGTCGAACACCCGCTCGCGCGGCGCGTCGAACTGGCGGCTGACGATCATGGTTCGTTCGCTCGTTTCGATCGCTGCTTCGTCCGTCGTGTTTTCAGTCATCGTTCGTCCTCGTCCTCGGAGTACTGCCTCCAGTTTCACGAGCGCGCTCGACCATCCCTCCTCGTACAGGTAGGCGTTCTCCTCGGCGGAATACTCCCGAGATGGGCCGATGCGCTCGTGGGTCAGGACGAGTTCGCAGCCACCGTCGTCGTCCCGAAACTCGACGGTGAGACGGCTTTCGGACTCGCCGGGGTAGTTCCAGGTGTGGACGATTCGCTCGTGCTCGACTACGTCCTCGTACGTTCCCTCGATCTCGGTTCGGTCCCCGCCGTCAAGGAAGCTCACGGAGAGTTCGCCGTCGGGCTCGGGTTCGAGGGTGTGTACCGCCGGCTGCAGGTCCCCCGGGGCGAACCACTGTTCCAGTTCGTCCGAGTCAGTGAACGCACGGAACACTCGCTCGCGCGGGGCGTCGAACGTTCTCTGAATGGTCAGGCTCGTTTCTATAGTCTCGCCGTCAGATTCGCTGGTCGCGTCGTTCGTCATGACTCGCCGCCCTCCGTTTCTTCCTGCCCGCCGTCGACGCGATAGTGGAGGTGCGTGACGCCGGGACCCTCGACGACCCTCGTTTGCACCAGGCCCATTCGCCGAACGCTCGACCGATCGAACGTGTCGACCGAATGCAGGAACTCCCGTTGGTCGGGAAGCGGTTCGACGGCGTACTCGTCCAGCCAGTCCGCCACCCGGTTCGGTCCCTCGATCCGCCCGTTAGCCGTCGTGTGCACCGAGACGACAATGGATCTCACGGGGTACCTCCGGAAGCGGTAAGGTAGCCTTCGAGCTTATCGAAGCTCTGGCTCCAGCCTTCATCCATCCCGTCGAGGTGTTCGGCGGCGTCTGCCGTCGCCTCCAGGACCTCCGCCTGGAGCGTGATCGTCGTCTCCCCGTCGTGCTCCTCGAACGTGACGGTCTGGCGCACTTCGAACTGGTAGTTCCCGTCGTCGTCCTCGCCGGCGGCGTCGACGAGCACGAGCCGCTCGGGTGCCTCGACCGCTTCAAAGACCCCCTCGCTCGGGTAGACGGTTCCGTCGGGTCCCTCCATGTCGATTCGGAGTGCGCCGCCGGGCCGGACGTCCAGCTCGCAGCGTGGCACCGTGAAGTCCGTCGGACCCCACCACGCGGCGACCTGTTCGGGATCCGTCCAGGCCTCCCAGACCGCCTCGCGCGGGGCGTCGAACGCCCGTGTGATCGTCGTGTCGTACTCGCTCGGGTCGAATTCGGTTTCGTCGGTTTCCGTTTTCGTCATCGTGGCGTGTTCCTCTCTTTCGCGTTCGTCCGTCAGCTGTCTCTGCATCGTCTGCGATTCCATCCGATCGTCGACCCTCTCGAGGTGGGATTCGAGCTCGTCGAGCGAGCCGGTCCAGCCGATCTCGGCCCCCTCGATCATCTCGTCCGTGGGGAAGCCCTCGTGTGTCAGCGTGACCTCCGTCGCGCCGTCGCGCTCTTCGAACTCGACCGTCATCGACAACTCTGGCGTGTCCTCGACCCGGTCGCCCTCCTCGTCCGCGAAGAAGTCGGTTGCGACGATTCGCTCGGGTTCGACGATCTCCTCGTAGATGACCTTCCCCCACGACTCCTCGCCGTCGGGACCCTGCATGCAGAAGTGCCAGGTGCCGCCCTCGCGGAAATCGAGGTCGTTCGCGGAGAGCGTCCATCCCGCCGGGCCCCACCACTGCGCCAGTTCGTCGGGGTCGGTCCAGGCCTTCCAGACGCGCTCTCGGGGCGCGTCGAACGTCCGCCGGATGGTCAGACTCGTCTCGCTCGTTTCGGTCATGCTTCCCTCCCTGTCTCCGACTCCTCCACCAGTTCCGCCAGTCGCTCCCACGTCTCGCGGGCGCCCTCTTGCATCCCCGACTCGGCATTCGCGTCCCGAGCTTCGACCGTCTGGAAGACGGACTGGGCCGTCATCCGCGTCCTGCCGTCCACGTCCTCGAACGTGGCCGTCTCCAGCGAGACATCCCCCGGCGAGCCCTCGAACTCCCACGTCTGCACGATCCGCTCGGGAGCGACGACGTCGTGGTAGACGCCGCGGAAGCCGTACTCGTTTCCTTCGTCATCCCGGCTGACGAAGCGCCACTGGCCGCCCGGCCGCGCGTCCATCTCATCGACGATGGTCTCGTAGCGTCTCGGTCCCCACCAGTCGGGGATCCGGTCCGGATCGACGTACGCTTCGAACACCTGCTCGCGTGGCGCGTCGAAGCCTCGCCTGATCTCGATCGCCCTCGTATCCGGTTCGACCGTCAGCTTCGTCTGGTCCGTTTCGATTTCGGTCATGACTATGCGAGCACCTCCTGCAGGGTGTCGAGCATGCCTGTCCAGCCCTCGGCTGCGCCGTCGGGCACCGACTCCGGGAACTCCTGGGTGATAACGACCTCCGTGCCGCCGTCGACGTCGCGGAACTCGTAGGTGAGACGAAGCTCCCCGTCCTCGGTCTCCTCGCCCGAGACGAGGCGTTCGTGCTCGACGACCTCGACGTAGTATCCGTCGTTCTCGATGCGGTGCTCCCCGTCGGTCCAGTGAATCGCCATCGCGCCTCCGGGCTCGAGTTCGTTGGCGCGTACCTCCGCCGTCATCCCCGCCGGTACGAACCACTGCTCGAGTTCGTCGGGGTCGGTGAACGCCCGCCAGACGCGCTCGCGCGGTGCGTTGAACGTGCGCCGGATGATCAATCGGTCGTCGCGTGATTCGACTACAGTGTTGTGATTCGCCGTGTCGTCTGTCATTGGTCGTCTTCCTCCAGATGGTCTTCGAGCGCGTCGAATCGGTCCTCCCAGAAGACGCGGTACTGGGTGAGCCATCCGAAGGCGTCACTCAGCGGTGCGGCATCCAGATGACACCGACGCACGCGTCCGTCCCGCTCGACGTCGATGAGTCCCGCATCCTCGAGCACCTGCAAATGCTTCGAGACCGCGGCCAAGGACATGTCATGCGGCTCGGCCAGATCGCCGACGCGTTCTGGACCGCCGGCTAACTGCTCGATGAGCTTCCTCCGAGTCGGGTGCGCCAGCGCTCCGAAGATCGCGTCGAGATCGAGGTCGTTCGGCTCTCGTTCAACCATCTAGTTGAATATATGCGGGCCTATTATTTAACCTTTTAGTTAAATAAGGTGTACGTCCCGATTTGTGGAGCGTTAGAGGGAGCCATAGAGCGGTTAGCATGGGTTTCAGCTATCGGTTGAGAGGCCTGACCGCTACTACTACAGAGCAGCAGAAATTTGGCAGGTAGATATCAAGCGTCCAGTATCGAGAGAATCTCGGCCTCAATTCCATCAGCGGCTGTCATGACGAATTGACCTCTAATAGCCGCTGCAAGTCACTGCATACCTGACTCGCACGATAGCGTTGCGATCAGTGTGTAACTCGTTTCAATGGCTACTATAGCCGTCCTCTGGCTAGCCGACCGCAGACGTCGTTGGTTTCATCACGCGCCACATAATTCGTGGATGGAACAGAGTTGACGGCGGTTGTTCCAGGATCAGTACTCGATCGACGGCATCGCGAATCACCCCGTCGTTGTGAGCTTTCCGACGAAGCCGAGAACGTGAGCTGGTACTCGAGTCACTACCACGGGGCTTCGTCCCCTCGGCTACCGGCCGCAAGCATATGATGAAAATCCAGCACCTCGAGGGCAGTCACCGTCATCCCCTGCCCGTAGATCGGGTTAAAACCGGCACGCGCATCACCGTGACGAGCAAGCCGTCAGGGAATCGCTCGAGAGCAGTCCTCCATCGAACTCAGCACACGGAGACCGATCTTAGCGACACGATCTCTCTTGGAGATAGTCCGCGCCCCAAGCGTCCATTGCGGTGATGACGGGTTCGAGCGACGCGCCCTGATCGGTCAGTGAGTACTCGACCCGGAACGGTTTCTCGCTCACGATCGCTCGATTCACGAGGCCGTTGTCTTCCAGATTTTCGAGACTGTTCGAAAGCACGGTACTGGAGATCGACTCGATTTCGTCTTTGAGCGCATTGAACCCGAGCGGGCCATGTTCGAGTAGTCGGTGCACAATCACTGGATGCCATTTCTTCCCGATGAGATGGGCTGTACACGTCACCGTACACCAGTCGTCGTCGGCACACCAGGATGCGACGCATTCCTCTTCTTCGGTTGCTCTGCTCATTCGTTCTAGCGGTACTGAATGTGGAGCCATTAGTATGACGCTACTAAGTCAGTGTTCCTGAGCTGATCGGGTATCCAAAGGGACTTAGCAAACAGTACTCCCTCAGTACCAGCTTCGCTTACGCTTATCCGAGTCCTTGGATATCTCTCGGTATGGAAGATGCCTCTGTCGATCGTATTCAGTCACTACAGCAGTCGACCCCGGAGTGGGTTCATATCGGTCTTCGTCTCGTTCTTGTCGCACTCGTCGCGAAACCAGCGCTGAGCAAGTTTGTCACCCACGGAAATTCAGTTTCGTTCTTCGATGCAATCGGGATGCCCGCCCCGCAACTGATGGTTATTCTTGCAGGGATCATCGAAGTCGGAGCGGTCCTCCTGCTGCTGGCTGGCGTCGGTGAGCGTCTCGCGGCTGTGTCGCTCATTCCGGTGATGCTCGTCGCGATACTGTACGTCGGACCCGACTGGAAGAACCTCAGCGTGCTGTTCGGAGCATTCGCATTCCTCGTCCTGACGACTGATGTGGACGCCGTCCGGCAGCCTGTTGATCGACTACTCGGGTAGGTCACCCTCACGTAGTCTGGATGGTTGAGTCCGTCAGTTCGTCCTTCTCTTCGCCTTATTTGGTCGCTCACGGTCTTTCCGTGTGTGACACAACACAGACTGAGGGGGGATTCGTCTCCGGTGTCGTCGCGACGATTGCAATGTCAATTCTCATGCTCCTCGCAGTGGTCTCGGGGAAATCCCCGATGCCACAGCCGATCCCGAAAGCGGTGGTCGCACACGCTTCGGCAGCGGTCTTCCGAAGCCGATGCTGATGGCACTCGCGATTGGCCTCCATCTCGGCTATGGCGGGCTGTTCGGTGTTATCCTCGCACGGATTGCTCGTCCCGTGACAACCCGGAATGGACTCGCTCTCGGTCTCGGCCTCTGGGCGCTGCTGCAGATCATTTTCATGCCGTTTCTCGGCTGGGGCCTGTTCGGGACGGCACGTCCCGATTCAGAAGAGGCCAGCGATGAATCCGAGCCCCATGACAACGAGGACGGTCGCTGAGAACAGCGGAAGGTACGGTGTGTACCTCTCCACCGTTTCCTCGTACTCCTGATAGCCAGCGATGAGGAGCATCGTCAACCCGACGATACCGACGATGACCGTCAGCGCATACGCGGTCATTAGTTCCAGACAGTACGCTGATCCGGCACAGAGGCCGATAATCTCGAACTCCTCCTCGTGGGCGAATCCGAGGACGAATGCGAACCAGGCGATTCCGAACAGTCCGCGGTCGGCGTCAGTAGCTGGCTCAGTTCCGTGCTCGTGAGAATGTCCACTGATTCCTCCAAGCCGGGTTTTCACCCGTTCAAGGAGCCCATCCGAGGAGTATTCTTGCCCAGGTGACGGTGGATGGTCATGGTGAGCAGACTGGCCCTCCGTATGCTCATCGTGTTCGTGGTCGTGCTCGTGCTCGTGGGAGTGGCCGTGATCGTGGGAGTGGCCGTGTATGTACTCTCGAATTCCGAGGCCGATGAGTAACACCCCTGCGACGATACTTACTGGTCCGCCGATGGAGATGGCGCCGAGGATCGAAATTGGCTCGTTCACCTGGGTCAACTGGAAGTAGGATTTCGCGTAGAAGAACACGCCGACCATCGCCAGACTACTGATGAGGTGTCCGATACCGATGAGAGAGCTGGCGGCGAACCCGTAGAGCCACTTGTTGGATTGATCGAGCGCATAGCTCGCAGCGACTGGCCATCCGTGTCCGGGTTCGATACCGTGCACGAACCCGAGCGCGATCGCGCCGACCAATAGTGGAAACGCCTCGCCATGTAGCATTCACCTATTCCTCTATCACTACGCTGTATAGCGGTTGTTAAGTCTGAAACGGGACTTCCGTAATAATCGAGGGCTCAAGGCAGTAGGGGACCAACTGGGGAGTATGCGAACGAGCTTGAACGTGTCTGAGGACATTCTCGACGAGTTCGATGAAACGTGGCAGGCTGAGGGACTGGACTCTCGCTCGCGGGCGATTCGTGAGGCGATGCAGGAATACATCGAAGGGCATTCACAACTCGAAGAGGTCTCGGGTGAGGTCGTCGCCGTCCTGGCCTTCGATTACCGGCATCACGAGGTAATTCACGATCTTCATGCTGCCCAGCACCAGTTTCAGGACGTGATCGAGACGATGAGCCACACCCACCAAGGCGACTGGTGTTTGGAAACGGTCTTCTGTCACGGTAATGCGGCGCGGGTTCGGGAACTCGTGTATCGGCTCCGTGATTTCGATGGGGTCGGTCGCGTGAAGACGATGCTCCTCCGAAATACTGCGCCGGACAGCTCGCCTTGAGATCTCACTCGATACAGCAGCTCATCGTGGACGTGTCCTGCCGGAACGTCTGACAGGCCTGCTTGAACACCTCGTTGAACGTCGGGAATGGGTGGACGGTGTCAATGATGTCGTCGACGGTCAGCTCGAACTTCACCGCTAGCGTCGCTTCCATGATCATGTCGGCGCCACGGGGGCAGACCATGTGGACGCCGACGATATCGTCGGTCTCGAAGTGGTCGTCCACATCAACGTCGTTCCTACTGAGACGCTGCGGGAAAGTCGAAGTCGTCGGTCTCGACACCGTCTCCTGCGCCGCGAGTTCGGCAACATATTTGGTAGTAGCAACTCCCGTTCCAATTATCGGGACAGCTGTACTGGCTGACCGCTCAGGGTTCGAGCTCGAGGACGTAGTGGAGGACATGTTCTGGACTCTCGGCTACGAGACGTTCGGCAAGCCGAGAGAACTGCTGACGGGGGTCGAGACGTGCTGGTCACACCGCCCGCTGAATCGACCATAGCGGTTGTGGATCGCTCACCCGAAGCCCAAATTTAAACGCCCAGCGCAAGTACCCGTTCCCAATGAAACAGACGGCCGAACAGAGCGGGCCGCATAGCGTGCAGGGCCTCGAAACCGGCCTGGAAGCACTGCGCCAGGGCCCAGAGTTCCGGGGGCCCGTCGAGACGTTGGACGGCCACCACTGTAACGATCACTTCGCACAGATCTACGAGTCGGACGAGGAGCGGTTCGACGCCGCGATTCCGTTCATACGGCACGGCCTCGATCAGAACGACCGCTGCATGTATATCGTCGACGAAAGCACGGAAGCGGAGGTGAAAGCGGCGATGCGGGCCGCCGGCCTCGACGTCGATGCCGCACTCGCCGCCGGCACGCTGTCGTTCCACACTATCCAGGAAACCTACCTCCGGAACGGCACGTTCGACCCTGACGAAATGATCGACTTCTACGCCGAGATGGTCGCGGACGCGACTGAGGAGTACGCGGCACTCCGCATCATCGCGGAGACGACGTGGCTCCAGGAGGAGACCACGACGGTCGACCAGTTCATTGAGTACGAGGCGAGGGTGAACGACCTCTTTGCCGATGAGGATGCGCTCGCAATCTGCCAGTACGACCGCGACGGGTTCCCACCGGAAATCATCCGAAAGATCGTCCGCACCCATCCCCATCTTATCTACAACGGGACGGTCTGTCACAACGTCTACTATACGCCGCCCGAGGAGTTCTTCGGAGCGGACGAGCCCGCCCGCGAGGTCGACCGGATGCTGGAAACACTATACGACCGGACCGCGGCCAGAACAGCACTCGAGGACCGCCAGCGCACCCTACGTAAACAGAACGAGATCGTCGCCAGTCCGGACAAGACGTTCGAGGAGAAGCTCCAGGAACTGTTCGAGCTGGGTTGCGAGCGGTTCGGCCTCGAACTCGGGGCGATGGCCACGGTCGATACCGACGACGACCGGTTCGAGGTTGAGGCCGTCAGCGGCGACCACGAGTATTTCGCGCCCGGCGTCGAACTGCCGCTGTCGGAGACGTACTGCACGGCCGCCACCGACATCAAGGCGGCCGGGAGCGTTGCAGACCCGCCCGAAGAAGGTTATGATGACATTCACGTCTACCAGGAGTTCGGGATCCAGGCGTACCTCGGCACGTACATCGCGGTCGATGGCGGGGCCGATCGGACGTTTTTCTTCGTCACCGAAACGCCCAGATCAGCGGACTTCTCGGACGATGACCACGCGTTTATCCGGTTGATGGGTCAGTGGGTGAAGTACGAACTGGAACGCCGCCAGCGCGAACGGTTCTTGCACGAGAGCTACCAGATCACATCCGACCCGGAGCTCTCGTTCGAGGAGAAACTTGAACGGCTGCTCGACCTCGGCTGCGAGTGGTTCGGCCTCGAGATGGCCGGGATGAACCACCTGCCGTCGTGGGACGGCAAATTCCGCATAGAGCATGGTGTCGGCCTCGGTGTCGACTCCGGGGACGAGCCAGTGTGGACCGACCCGGGCGAGGGCTGTTTCTGTCGACGGACGATCACGGAGGACAGGCCGGTCAGTTGCGTCGATGTACGCGGAACCGACTGGGCACATGACCCGATCTACCAGGAGTTCGGACTGACGAGCTATTTCGGGACGAAGGTGATGAGCGGCTCCACGCCGTACGGCACCCTCTGGTTCGGCAGTACGGAGCCGCGCGACCGGCCGTTTTCGGACACCGAGCGCACGTTCATCGAGCTGATCGGTCAGTGGGTGAGCTACGAGGTTGAACGGCGGGAGCACAAGCAATCCCAGCGGGACTTGTACGAAATCGCCGCGGATACGGACCTAGCCTTCGACGAAAAGCTGCAGGCCCTGTTCGACCTCGGCTGCAACCGGTTCGATCTCGAACTCGGTGGGATAGCCCAGATCGATCCCGCCACCGATGAGTTCGAGGTCAAATACGCCAGCGACGACCACGATCACCTTGCACACGGTGCCCAGATTCCCCTGTCGGAGACGTACTGTCGCGTGTTCGCCAACGGCGGGGACACGGCCGGCATCACGGATCCCGTGGGTGATGGATTCGAGGGTTCCCGCGCATACGAGGAGTTTGGCATGAACGCGTACCTCGGAACTCGGATCAGACTCGATGACGCGCGTGACCGAACGCTGTTCTTCGCCTCATCGGACCCGCGGACGGCGGACTTTTCGGAGGCGGAGCGTACCTTCCTGCATCTCATGGGCCAGTGGGTGCAGCACGAACTCGAACAGCACCACCGCAAGCTGGAACTGCGCGAGCGCACGGAGTATCTGAGTGCACTCATCGAGACCGCGCCCGAATGTATCAAGACCGTCGCCGCCGATGGCACCCTGCTCCAGATGAACCCCGCCGGGCTGGACATGGTGGAAGCCGACGCGGAGACGGCCGTCACCGGCAACTGTGTCTACGACTTGATCGCCCCCGAGCACCGCGAACGGTTCCGCACGTTCAACGAGCGGATCTGCCAGGGTGAATGTGGGACGTTGACATTCGATATCATTGGCCTGGAGGGCACACGCCGCCACATGGAATCGCACGCGGCACCACTCCATCGCCCCGATGGAACCACCGTCCAGGTAGCGCTGACCCGCGACATCACCGAACAGGTCGAGCGCGAAAGCGAACTCGAACGGGCGCTCGATTTGCTCGAGAAAACCGAGCAGGTTGCGGATGTTGGCGGCTGGGAGATCGATCTGAACACGCAGGATGTGTTCTGGTCCGACCATATCTTCGAGCTCCTGGAGGTGGACGCCGACGAGGAACCGTCACTGGACGAGGCACTCGACATGTACCACGAGGAGGACAAGCCGATCGTGATGGATGCCGTCGAGAACGCGCTCGCCTCCGGCGACCCCTTCGACGTTGAGGCCCGGATCCGGACGAACAGCGGCGAGGTACGCTGGCTGCGGCTGCAGGGAGCACCAGAGACTGCCGACGATGACGTCGTTTCGCTCCGCGGGGCGGCCCAGGATATCACCACGCGCAAACAGCGCGAGCAGCGACTCGAAGAGGTGATCGAGCAATTGCAACAGTCGAACGATCGATTGAAGCAGTTCGCGTACGCCGCCTCCCACGACCTGCAGGAGCCGCTGCGGATGGTCTCGAGCTATCTCCAGCTTCTCGAAGATCAGTACAGAGAGGACCTCGACGGGGACGCCCAGGAGTACATTGATTTCGCCGTCAACGGGGCCGACCGGATGCGGGAGATGGTTACCGATCTCCTCGCGTTCTCGCGGGTCGAGCAGGCCGACGGCGCGTTTGAACAGGTCGAGTGTGATGCTATCCTTGACCGGGTATTAGACGATCTTCAGGTCAAAATCGAGGAAAACAACGCCGAGATCACGGTGCAGTCGCTTCCGACGGTGGTGGGTGAGCGTAGCCAGCTCGAACAGTTGTTCAGTAATCTCGTGTCGAATGCCCTCAAGTATCGTCGTGACGACCCGCCAGAGGTCGATATCCGGGTCGAGAACCGGTCCGACTGCTGGGAGTTTTCAGTCGCCGATAACGGGATCGGGATCGACCCCGACAAGACTGACCGGATCTTCGAAGTGTTCAAACGGCTTCACCAGAACAATGAGTACCCAGGTACTGGGATCGGCCTCTCACTGTGCCAGAAAATCGCCGAGAACCATGGTGGGGATATCTGGGTCGAGTCCGAACCTGGCGAGGGATCGACGTTCTTCGTCACGCTCCCGAAACAGGGCCCGGATCAATAGGCTGAGAGATCGCATGAATACCATCGATATTCTGCTGGTTGAAGACAATGATGGCGATATTCACCTGATCGAGCGGGCGTTCGATAGCCGGGAGCTGCCGGGAACACTCCACGTCGTCCAGACCGGAGATGACGCGCTTGACTGGCTGTATCAGCGCGACGCGTTTGCCGAGGCACCACGCCCCGACCTCGTGCTCCTCGATCTGAACCTGCCGGCCACGGATGGTCAAGATGTGCTGAAAGAAATCAAGTCAGATCCCGGTCTGAAACGGCTCCCGGTTATCATCCTGACGAGTTCACAGGCCGATGACGATCTGGCGGATGCATACACGAAGTACGCCAACGCCTGTCTCCTCAAGCCTGTTGACCCGGAGGAGTTCGCGGATCGCATCCAGTCGCTCGTTGACTTCTGGGTATCCACGGCAACACTTCCACCCGGTATCGACACCGGCTGACGGACCGATCGGAGCGCTCGAACCACCGACTCTGTCGCGGATCCCTATTGGCTTTCCTTTCACAAGTCTTCTTGTGATGTGATGACGAGTGTCGTGGTAGGGATGTCCTCCACTCCGACCGCGCGCCATACAGGCGATGACGCCGACGTCGTGGGCGCAATCGACCGGTCTGGTGGGTGCGAGCGGTTTATCATCGCGGATCTGTCGCAGGAGGGATGTGGCGTGCCATCCTCGACGCAGAAGCGTCGACACTCCGTATCTGGCGCTAACTTTGTAACTGGAGGGCAAGAACCATCGGAAGCACGCGGAGAGAAGCCGGGTGTGGAAACACGCCTCATCGAGACCGTCCGCGGGACGGGGTGTCAGTCGTCGGCAGCCGTCTCGATTTCACCGGCGTCCGTGACCTCGATGCCCCCGGCGAGTTCGGTGGTGGGGTACGGCATGTCGATCCCCTCGGCGTCGAAGCGCTCTTTGACGGCCTCGATGAACCGTGCGCGGACCGCTCCGTAGCTGTTCTCCTCGGGGTCGATCCAGATCCGCCCTGAGAGTACGACAGCTGAGTCGCCGAGTTCCGTGACGGGGGCGGCCGGGTTGGGGTCCGCGAGTACGCCCTCGATGTGCGATCCCTCGTCGATGATCGCGTCGCGTGCTCGTTCGATGTCGTCCTCGTAGCCGATGCCGAAACCGACCGACACCCGGCGTTCCTCGTTTGCCTCGTTGTTCACCAGGGCTGCGTTTGTGAGGTCGCTGTTTGGGACAGTGACGAGTTGATTGTCGAACGTGTCGAGTTTCGTCACACGGAGTTGGACTTCGCGCACCACGCCGGAGTTGCCGTTCCACTCGATCCAGTCGCCCGCCGTGAATGGCTCGTCTTGGATGATGAACACGCCGGCGACGAAGTTGGCGATCAGGTCTTGGGCAGCGAAGCCGATCGCGAGCGCAAGCGCACCGGCGAGGATCGCGAATGCGGAGAGTACTACACCGAAGCCAGAGACCGTCGCGGCCAGTGCCACCGCCACGACGGCGACCATCACGACGGTCGTACTCACGGCGAGATCGATGAGTGTTCTGTCGAAGTCACGATGTTCGAGACCGCTCTCTACTGCCCGGGTCATGAAGTACTTGCCGAGCAGGTAGATGATTGCAAATGCGATAACGAACAGGACGACAGTCGTGACCGCACTAACGAGTGACGGGACGTACTGCTGTGGATTGAGGGGAGATCCCTGTTGAAGTGGTATCATAGAGCACTCTCCAGGGACCACGTGGTCTCTCTATAACCAACTTTCGCTAGACAGTGTCTAATCAACGAGCGAGCAGTTCTTGGAATCAGCTGTCATGGAACTCCAAGAACCGCTCACCGTCACGCTCGAAGCAGATCCGCTTCACTGCTGGGATGACAAGAGCACCGCAAGCGTCCTCAGAGCACTCGTGGGGCTTCATTCGACAGGTCTATCGCTTCGTGAAACCGCCGTGAAGATCGGCACTGAACAGCACTGGCTGTATGGCGCAATCGATGTCGAGACGAAACTCCTGCTCGGAGTTCACCTTTCAGAACGTCGAGGAACCGATCCAGCTGCTACGTTTCTCGGCTAGCTGGCCGAGAAACACGACTTCTCGGAGACGACGGTTCTCGTCGATGAAATGGCTATTTGACCGCCCTCGCGCGGTGCGACTTGAGCGAGCACCTCGATTATGTCAAGCGGAACCTGATTGAGAAATGGTTCCAGACGCTTGTGATGCGGATCGATCGGTTCCATCAGACGTGGATGGGACGGCGAGCCAGCGCCCAACGCTGGCTCGCTGCCTTCAGGTACTACTACAATGCGCAACGACCGAATCAAGCGCTCGATAACCGAACTCCCGCTGAGAAAGTGATGGAACAATGATTAGACCGTCCGGCTGTGAGTGATCTTTCGGGTCGGAAACGATTGCTAATTCGACTGAGGTCGTGTATTTTAGCCTACTAACCACTCCCATAGTTCCATCTTCCAGCATCGTGTTCAGATAAGCTGATTCCACGCAAAGGCGAACGATCTGAGCCACTCATCAGCCGTTTCCGCGTATGCGTTGCTAAAGCAATTTGAGAACGAATAGGTTCGTCGTTTTACCTCTCGGAAGACACATTCAACACTGTTCCGATTTCCATAACGTTCGTATCTGAAATCAAGGCCGTGTCGTTGACAGGCGTAGTTCAGTGCTTTGTCGCCGTCAACGAGAAACACGGCATCATAATGATCAAGATAACTTTTGCAAATATGGACTGAGGAACTGGTCGATCCAGGACTTGGCGAACCC